>NC_009051.1:309762-619525 GCF_000015825.1 Methanoculleus marisnigri JR1
TCTTTCGGGATGACAATCTGGCCGCGTTCGCCGACCTTGACCGTCCCGAAGATGTGTTTTCTGCCGCTGTGGTCGTGGCGGTGGTGGTGGTTGTGGAACATAGCTTCTGTCACCTCATCGGTGTGTTTCCCGACAGCAGCCGGCATCGCAGGTATTCTCCGGTCTCCGCTTCGATCGACCATACCCCGGAATCCAGGAGCGCCCGGCGCGTCTTCTCACGCGATTGGTGCCCGTCGTCCAGGACCAGGGTGCCGTCCGGTTTCGTGATCCGCCGGAGTTCTGCGAGGAACGCTTCCGGCCGTTCCACCAAGTGGAACATGTCGAGGGCGTAGACGAGGTCTGCAGCCGCATCGGGGAGGGTCGAGTCGTAGCCATTCGCAAGGACGGGGATGACGTTTCTGAGCCCTTCCTTGCGGCTCCGGTGGGAGACGGCCTTGACGGCCAGTTCGTGGACGTCCACCGCGTAGACGGTGCCGGCCGCACCGACGAGCCCGGACGCCCCTTTGACGTAGCTCCCCGGGCCGCAGCCGTAATCCACGACAGTCATGCCTTCCCTGATCCCGAACTCCGTAAGCAGTCTTGCCGGAGGCCTGAAGTGATCCCTGATGCGTATGGTAAGCGACATCAGCCGGAAGTAGAGATCCGGCACCCGGTCTGCTTGTTCTGCGGAATTATGTGCCGATTCGCTCCCCGGTGCGGGCTCCGGCATGTCTTTGTGCAATTGACGCAATATCCTCGCCCACAAATCAAACAATTCATACAAGTATGATTTTTCATACTATATGAACCTCTTGACCGTGCGCATCTCCCCATGCCCCTGGGCGTTACGGCGGGCCCGGAAACGCCGTTACCTCCCGGTATCGTGTTGAATGACCGGAAGCCGAACTGCGCGTGGTTCTGGGTGCGGTGAAAAAAGTGTTATTCCTGCCGGCGCTGCGCTTTCCGCGCGGCCAGCTGCTCGATGACGGGGAGATCGACGGCGCTGCCGGTCGCGAGTTTTCCCTGCCAGACCGCACGGTCGACGAACCCTCTTCCGATGTCGTTACGGATGACGAGCGTCGTGTACCCGTCCGGCGACCCGACGGCACCCGCGGAGACGTCCGCGTTCACCGCCGTAAAGTCGTTGCAGACCCGGCATCCGGGGCGGACGGACTCCTCTAGCTCTGCGAGGGGGATGGAGATGTGCCGCTCGTCCTGCAGGTAGACGTCCAGTTTGCCCTTGATGTCCAGATGGCGGATCTCCCAGGGCTCGATCTTCTTCTCGGACTGCAGTTTCCCCTCGACCAGTTTCGCGTAGTCGAAGGTCTCCGTGCAGAAGAGGCCGATCACGAGCCGGATCGCCTTCGCGTAGGGCCGGAGGAGTTCGTGGTCGCTCGCCCGGATCGCCTGGGTCGCCCGCGCCACGCAGGGCACGCCCACGACGGCGACGCGGCGGTACTTCCGGGTGACCACGGCTTCCTTGAGGGACGCAAGGAGCGGCACCCACCAGGAGTAGCGGCTCCCGGCGTGCTGGACGAGTTCCTCTGAGGAGGTGATCACCGCAGACGACGGTTTCATCGTCCAGGGGTCTCTCGTCACGGTGACGACCGCATCGATAAGTCCTTCATCGAGCGCGTTGACGAGGATCGCCGTCACCGCGCCGCCGCTCTGTTTGCGCTCAACCGGGAAGACCGCCCGGGCTGCGACGATATCCTCGTACGGTCCGAGCATCTTCCCCTGCGCCGCGAGGTCGACCCGCGGACAGGCTGCGTAGCACGCCCCGCAGGGCACGCCGTCGTTCTCGGCCTTGCAGTAGCCGATGTTCACCGGCGTATCGGTGTTCCCCGGCTCGAACCGGAGGGCATCCGCCGGGCAGACCGCCACGCACGCCCCGCACCCGGAGCAGAGTTCTGTATCCCAGACCTCCGACTTCAGGTCTTTGAATGTCTTCATCTCCATGCCTATCACTCCCACGTATACTTCCCGGCAAAGGGCCTTGCGCTCGCAGGGACGATCCGGGTGTAGTTCGCCTTTACGAGCGGCTCCGCATCGAGCCCGAAGTCGGCTGCAAACTCCCGGATGACCGGGGCGATCCGTGCCCTGTCCTCATCGGTGACCGGCAGTTTCTTTGCCCCTGCAGCGAGGCAGGCGTCATCCACGTCTCCGCGGATGACGATCTCGCCGCCGTGGATCCCGCTCCCGATCTCCCGGGCTTTCATGGCCCCGTCGAGACCGAGGACGACGAGAAGGCCGCCTGCCATGTACTCGCCGAGGAACGTCTGTGCCGACCCTCCGACGACCAGTATGGGCCGCTGCGTCTCGTACTGCTTCATGTGGATCCCGCCCCGGTAGCCGATGTCTCCACGGACGAAGACCTTGCCGCCCCGCATGCTGTGCGCCACCGCGTCGCCGGCGCTCCCGTGGATCACCACTTTCCCGGAATCCATCGTGTTGCCGGGCGCATGTTCCGCGTTGCCGTCGACGATGACGGTCGGCCCGCTCATGAACATGGCGAGATCCCCGCCTGCGACGCCGTTAACCCGGATCGTGGCGTTCCCGCGGAGACCGTCGCCGATGAACCGCTGCCCGAGGACGTTGTCGACGACGATCTCGTCGGCCCCGTCCTCGATAGCCTTCCGGATCTGCTGGTTTAAGGGAGTATAATGTACTCCCTTCGCGTCGATCGTGACCTGTTTTGCCATTTTGCTCACGCTCCCACCGACTTGACGTCGAGAATTTCGAGGAGCCCCTCGTCAAGCATGTAGCCCCGGAGCCGGTCGCGGTTGCCGCGCAGGCTCTCGATGCTGTTGATACCGGCCGCGCCCATCAGTTCGGTGATCTCGAGCGTCCAGGCGTGGATCAGGTTCGCCACCTGTTTCGATGCCACGTCGGGGTCCAGCCGCGCCACGAGGTCCGGGCGCTGGGTGGCGATTCCCCAGGGACAGAGGCCCTGGTAGCAGTTCCCACAGACGCGGCATCCCATCGCTGCAAGCGCAGCAGTGGCGATGTACACGGCATCGGCGCCGAGGGCAATCGCCTTTACGACATCGGTGCTCTCCCGGATGCTGCCGCAGGCGATGAGGGAGACCTCGTTCCTGAGGCCCTGCTTGCGGAGTTCCCTGTCGGCGGTCGCGATGGCGACCTCGATCGGGATACCGACGTGGTCGCGGAAGACCCGCGGTGCCGCGCCGGTGCCGCCCCGGAACCCGTCGATGGCGATGGCGTCCACCCCGGACCGGGCAACGGCCGCGACGTTCTCGGCGTTGTTGTTGACGGCGGCGATCTTCGCAAAGATCGGTTTCTTCCGCTCCGTCGCTTCCTTGACGGAGTTGACGAGCTGGGGGAGATCCTCGATGCCGTAGATGTCGTGGTGCGGCGCGGGGCTGATCGCGTCGCTACCCTCGGGGATCATCCTTGTTCTGGAGACATCCGCACTCACCTTCTCACCCGGGAGGTGCCCGCCGATGCCGGGTTTTGCGCCCTGTCCGAGTTTGAGCTCGATAGCGGCGCCCCGCTCCAGGTAATCGATGTTCACGCCGAACCGCCCGGACGCGACCTGGACGATCATCCGGTCCTGGTAGGGGTAGAGACCGGGATGCAGTCCGCCCTCGCCGGTACCCATGAAGGTGCCGGTCTCCTTTGCTGCCCGGGCCATTGCCACGTGGGCGTTGAGGCTGAGCGCACCGTAGCTCATGTGGCCGAGCATGATCGGCGTCTCGAGCATGAGGTTCGGCGTGAGTTCCGTGGAGAGTTCGACGTCGCCGTTCGGCTTCTGCCGGAACTCCAGCTTCGACGGTTTCTTCCCGAGGTAGGTCCGGAGCTCGACGGGCTCGCGGAGCGGATCGGTCGGGGGCGTGGTCACCTGGCAGGCGTCCAGCATCAGGTGGTCGAAGATGATCGGGAGGTTCGAGACGCTGCCCATCCCGGCGAGGATGATCTTCCCCGTCCGGGCCTGGTTGTAGATCGACTCCCTGACCGACCTGGTCCAGACCGGGTGGCTCCGGTAGTCGCAGGGATGCTCCTGGAGCATGATGGCGTCCCGGGGACAGTAGGTGAGGCACCGGTGACAGGCGGTGCAGTTCCGGGAGTTGATGAGGATCCGGTTGCCGTCCCACCGGAAGACGCCGTAGGAGCAGTTCTCGACGCAGCGTCCGCATTCCATGCACTGCTCGCGGTCGATGCTGATCCGGTACCGGAGCGGCATGCTCCCGAAGTTGCTGCTCATGGGGCAACCCTCCCGATCACCGGCTCGCCTGCAGCCGGTCTCCTGATCGACTCGACGCAGGGCTCCATGGCGCGGATCGCCGTCTCTTCGCTTGCGATGTAGAGGCGGTCGCCGCACTCGCCGACGACCATCGGCCGGAGTTTGCCCCGGTCGGTGAACCCGATCATCGTATCGGGGTTTGCGGCCACGACGGTGAACGGCCCGTTCATCGTCGCAGAGCCGTAGGCGAACCGGAGGGCACGATTCAGGTTCTGCTCGGCTTCGGGCATCCCGTCGATCTCATCCCAGTAGGGCGGGGCGAGCGCGCGGATGGCGAGGTCGATTCCAAGACCGTGCTTGCGCGTCAGAAGGTCGATTAAGTAGGCGATGACCTCGCTGTCGGTGCCGGTCGAGCAGTTGTAGCCGAAACTTTCGACGTAGCGCCGGTTGGCCCCGTAGGTGGTGATCTTTCCGTTCTCCACGACACTCCAGTCGTGCAGGTTGAACGGGTCGGGCCGCTCCCACAACTCAGGGTTGCTTGTCGCGTAGCGGTTGTGCGCGAGCCAGATGTAGCCCTCGTAGTCCTGGATGCGGTAGTAGTCCGCCACGTCTTCCGGCCAGCCACTGGCCTTGAAAAGGCCGACGTTCTTGCCGGACGAGACGATCTCGGCACCGTTCGCACTCGCGTTGATCTGCATCACGATACTCGTGACGACGTCCTTCTCCGGCGACGCGCTTCCCGGAGCAAGGGAAGCGTCGGGCTTGAAGAAGTAACGCCAGGGGGTGCAGTTAACCTTGAGATTCGGCTGGTCGCAGGTGGGGATCGCCTCGTCGTGTTCGATCGTTCCCCACTGCTCCAGTGTTGCATCGACAACCGCTTTGCTCTTGCCAGGATTGTCGAAGAAGACGTGGAGCGCGTAGCAGTCCCGGTAGTCGGGGTAGATGCCGTAGGCGACGTACCCCGCCCCCTCGCCGCTGCCGCGCTCATTCATTATGGAGAGGGCTTCCCGGATGCCGGAACCATCCATCATCTGGCGCCTCTTATCCATTACACCAAAAATGCCGCACATGGTTACCTCGGTGAATACGTTCTGTTGCCGTTTTCTAGAACTCTGCCCGGGAATATTTGTGTCAATAGGTATTTATTTCATCGGATAGAAGAAGACTTCCACATGTCCCGTGACGCCACTTCTGCAATGCTCGAGCGCATCGAACAGGATAACGTCAGATTCCTCCGTCTTCAATTTACCGACCTCCTGGGCATGCCCAAAAATGTCGCGATCCCGGTGAAGCAGGCCGAGAAGGCACTGACCACCGGCATCGGGTTCGACGGGTCGTCGATCGAGGGGTTCGTCCGGATCGAGGAGTCCGATATGGTGCTCAAACCCGACCTCTCGACCTACACCCTCCTGCCATGGAGGTCCGGGGACTACGCGGAGGCGCGTTTCGTCTGCGATGTCTACAAGGCCAGCGGCAAACCGTTCGAAGGCGACCCGCGCTACGTGCTCCGGCGGGCGATGGAGGACGCGGCGAAGGACGGCTACGTCTTCAACACCGGCCCGGAACTGGAGTTCTTCCTCTTCCGGATGCACGAGGGGCGGCCGACGACGCAGTTCCAGGACGTCGGCGGCTACTTCGACCTCGCGCCGACCGATCTTGCGGAAGACGTCCGGCGCGAGATCATCCTCGCGCTCACCGAGATGGGGTTCGAGATCGAAGCGTCGCACCACGAGGTCGCCGAGAGCCAGCACGAGATCGACTTCAAGTACAGCGACGCGCTGCATACGGCCGACAACGTCATCTCCTTCAAGTTCGCCGCGAAGACGATTGCGCTGATGCGCGGCCTGCACGCATCCTTCATGGCAAAGCCCATCTACGGCATCTGCGGGAGCGGAATGCACACCAACTGCTCGCTCGCGAAGAACGATAAGAACGCGTTCTACGACCCCGAAGCGCCGCTCCAGCTCTCCAGGACCTGCATGCACTTCATTGGCGGGCTGCTCAAACACGCAAAGGCGATCACCCGGCTCGCGAACCCGACGGTCAACTCTTACAAACGGCTCGTCCCGGGCTATGAAGCGCCCTGCTACGTCAGCTGGAGCGCCGGCAACCGTTCCGCCCTGGTCCGGGTTCCGTCGCCCCGCGGCAACAGCACCCGGGTCGAGTTCCGCAGCCCCGACCCGACCTGCAACCCCTACCTCGCCTTCGCCGCGATGCTCACCGCCGGAATGGAGGGCGTCCGGGAGAGGATCGAGCCGCCGGTAGGCGTCGATACAAATATCTACCATATGTCCGTCGAGGAGCGGAAAGGCGCCGGGATCGAGACGCTGCCCGGAGACCTTTACGAGGCGAACCAGGCCCTGCTCGCCGACGATCTCATCTGCAGGGCGTTCGGCTCCCACGTCGTCGAGGCGCTCACGAGCGTTGCCGAAGCCGAGTGGGACGCCTACCGGACGGCTGTCCACCCCTGGGAACTCGACCGGTACCTGGCGACCTACTGAACTCTTTTTTTTGGCGGATTGCTGCCGCCTCTTTGTGGTGTAAAAAAGCAGGGCTTCTATGATCTTTTCGGGCAGGCTGGCCTCAGCAGCACTGCTGTTTGCCGTCTTCCTCCCCCTCGAGGAGGAGTTTGCCGAAGAGCACCCGCTCGATCGTCGCGGCCACGTACTTCATCCGCTGAGCCGTCTCCATGTCCTCGTAGCGGTGGATGTCGGCGTAGACCTGCAGGCGGACGAGGCCAAACCGGAGGCGGTCGAGATCGTCGTCCCCGAGTTCCGAGGCCTCGCGGTAGATGGGCTCGAGCAGGAAGGGGAACTCCTCGAACTCTTCGAGCGCCTCGACGACCCGCGCGAAGACCGGGAGGCCCTCCCCCCGGCCGGCAAGAATCCTCGAGTAATCCATGTTACTCCTCGATCTGGTCTACCAGAGCCTGCATGATGGCGTCGAAACTCTTCCAGGTCGGGCTCTCTTCTGCTCCGGCCTTGCGGATGATGAACGGCCTTCCTTCGTCCGCTGCCTTGCGCATCTCGGGGTCGAGCGGGATGGAGCCGAGGAAGGGCACCCCGAGTTGCTCCGCCTCTTTCTTGCCGCCGCCCCTGCCGAAGATATCGATCTCCTCCTTGCAGTGAGGGCAGACAAAGCCGCTCATGTTCTCGACGATCCCGAGCACCCGGAGTTCGAGTTTCTTGATGAACTCGGCCGCCTTGCTCGAGTCGAGGACCGCGACGTCCTGCGGGGTGGTGACGATGACCGCGCCTGCGATGTTCGGGGCGAGCTGCGCGACGGTGAGCGCTTCGTCGCCGGTGCCGGGAGGAAGGTCGACGATCAGGTAGTCGAGGTCGCCCCAGTTGACGTCCTCGAGGAACTGCCGGATGACCGTCATCTTCATCGGTCCGCGCCAGATCACGGGAGTGTTGCGCTCCGGGAGGAGGAACGCCATGGAGATGACCGCGAGGTTGCCGGTGACCTTGACCGGTTCGATGATCTTCCCGTCGTAGGACTGGAGGCGGGCTTCCTCGATCCCGAGCATCTTCGGGATGTCCGGGCCGTGGATGTCGAGGTCGATGAGTCCCGTATTAAAGCCGCGGTTGGCGAGGGCGTAGGCGAGGTTTGCCGAGACCGTGCTCTTCCCGACGCCGCCTTTCCCCGAGAGGACGAGGACGACGTGCTTGACGCTGACATCGGCCTTCGGTGGGAGGCCCTTTTGGGCGTCCGCATTTCTCGGGTCGTCGCATTTGGTCGTAGACGGGCAGCTGGAGCAGTTCCCGGTGCAGGTTTCCTTATTGGGTTCGTTCGTTTGAGTCATAGGAAGTATCCTCTGCGGTTATACTATCCTTCTAGAGAAGGATCTAAAGCTACTATATATTAACGGTAAACGGCACAAAAAGGTATAGTTTATGGCAATTTGTCCCGATCAGCCGCCGGGGCGCTGTTTCGCGCGTGGATTACCCTCCGCCGGCGGGAGGGAAAAGGGCGACGGTATCGCTGTCTTCGAGGGGCGTTTCGAGACCTCCGCTGAAGTGAATGTTCCTGCCGTTCGTTAAGATGTTGACGTAGGGCGCGAGTTCCCCGGCGGAGGTGAAGAGGGCGTCGCCGAGCCCGGGATGCCGTGTGGAGAGATGGTCGAGCAGGTCGCCGACCGTCGATCCGCCGGGGAGTTTTACATCATACTCCGCCGGAATGATCTCCCGGAGCATCGCAAACGCCCTGACTTTCACCCGCATGCAGCCCCCTCTGTCCGTGCAGCCATCCTGTACATCCGGGTGGCGGGGGCGGGCTTATTGGTATCGCTCCCGAAGTGGGTGCCGGGATCGGATGTTATTTCTTTCACTCTAAAGTTAATGTTGCCCCGAATTGACGATCCGACAGCCTTATTAGCCCGGAGCGAAGCCTGTAGCCTGGTGACAACCTATGAACGGCTATGCAGGAAAGATCCTCCACGTCGACCTCGCGAGAGAACAGACGATGGAGGAGCCGTTTCCCGAAGAGTGGAAGCGGGCGTACATCGGCGGGAGGGGGCTCGGGGTTCGCATCATAGGCGACCTGGTGAACCCGGGCAGCGATCCTCTCGGCGCTGAGAACGTGCTGGTCTTCGCCACCGGGCCGGTTGCGGGGAGCGGCCTCCCGCTGGGATCCCGGTACGACGTCGTCACGAAGTCGCCGCTGACCGGGACACTGACCAGCGCCAACTCCGGCGGGAAGTTCGGCACCAGCATGAAACGTGCGGGCTACGATGCGGTGGTGATCCGGGGGCGGGCACAGAGACCCGTCTACCTCCTCCTCGACGACGGGCACGCGGAGGTCCGGGATGCTTCAGAACTGTGGGGGCTGACGACGAGCGAGACAACCTCTGCTATCCAGAACGATCTCAACGACCCGGGCGCGAGCGTGGCCTGCATCGGCCCCGCCGGCGAGCGCCTCGTCCGGATCGCCGGCGTCATCAACGAGACCTCGCGGGCCGCAGGGCGCGGGGGTGTCGGTGCCGCGATGGGCTCGAAGAACCTCAAAGCCCTCGCCGCCCGGGGGAGCGGCCGGTGCACCGTCGCCGATCGCGACCGGTTCCTCGCCCTTAAATCAGATATCGCCGAGAAGATCCGGGAGAATGCCATCTCGGGCGGCGGGCTGCCCCGGTTCGGGACGGCGGTCCTCGTGAACATCATCAACGAGAACTACATCCTCCCGGTCCGGAACTTCCAGATCGCACACTTCCCCGCAGCGGAGAACGTCTCGGGGGAGCGGATGGCCGATACCATCCTCACCGGAAAGATGGGATGCCAGGGCTGCGTCATCCAGTGCGGCCGCGACGTCGAGGTCGAAGGGAAGCGGACGGCAGGCCCCGAGTACGAGACGATCTGGGCGTTCGGCCCCGACTGCGGGATCGATGACCTTGCGGCCGTTGTGAAGGCGAACAATCTCTGCAACGACCTCGGTCTCGATACGATCTCCACCGGATCGACGATCGCCTGCGCCATGGAACTCTCGGAGAAGGGCTACATCGACGAAGAGGTCCGGTTCGGCGACGCAGAGCAGATGCTCGACCTCGTCCACCGGATCGGCTACCGCGACGGCATCGGCGACGAACTCGCCGAAGGATCCTTCCGCTTCGCAAGGAGGCACGGGCACCCGGAACTCTCCATGAGCGTCAAACGGCAGGAACTCCCTGCTTACGACCCGCGGGGGCTGCAGGGGCACGGTCTTGCCTACGCCACCTCGGTCCGGGGCGGCGATCATGTCTACGCCTACCTGATCGCCCCCGAAGTGCTCGGGTCGCCGGAGAAACTCGACCCCTACTCGAGTGAGGGAAAAGCCGTCTGGACGAAGACGTTCCAGGACCTCACCGCCTTCATCGACTCATCGGGAAGCTGTCTCTTCACCTCGTTCCCGCTCGGGGCGGCAGACTACGGCGCGATGGTCTCGGCGGTCACCGGCTACGATATCGATGCCGGCGAGGTGCTCCGGATCGGCGAGCGGATCTGGAACCTGCAGAAGGTCTTCAACATAAGAGCCGGGTGCACCCGGGAGGACGACACCCTGCCGCCGCGTCTCCTCCGGGAGCCGCTTACCGAAGGCGCCCCGAAAGGCCGGGTCTGGGAGCGGGAGCCTCTTCTCGACGAGTACTACCGGGTCCGGGGATGGGACCGGGAAGGCCGTCCCACGCCGGAGAAACTCCGCGACCTCGGGATCGGCGAGGAGGCGGTGGCCGCGCCGTGACCTCCCCTATTTTTTGATGTGCCATCCGCCCGTCGCCTCGGGGATACAGTCGATCTCCGGGGAGTAGGGTTTGATGTCCAGCACCGGTGTCCCGTCCAGAGCGTCGAGCCCCCTGACCACCAGAACGTTGCCCTCCCGCCGGACGAGGTCGACGATCCCGAGGCCGATCGGGTTCGGCCGGGCGGGCGAGCGGGTGGAGAAGACTCCTCGCTCCCTTGTCTCGCCCGGCGGTTTCGCGAAGAGCAGTCCGCGTTCCGCCCGGTCGAGCCAGTAGAGGATGATGAGGTGGCTGCTCCGCTCCAGGCCTTCGAGCCCCGGGACGTAGGCGTCGAGGACGTGGATCTCCGCGACGGTATCCGCGAGGCGGCCCTGCCGGGGGGCGTCGCCCCGCTCCCGGTAGGGTGACCGGACGGCGCCGATGGGGATGCACTCGATTGCAGTCATGCCGCTATCGCCTCCCCCGTCTCTCTGCATCGAGCGTCTCGTTGCAGAGGCGGTCCGCGACCTGGATGCAGGGGTGCTCCCGCGGAACGCTCTCGAACCTGACCTCCGCGAAATGGCGCATCCGCCGCCGCACCTCCTCGGCGAGACCGGCAAGGTGCTCTTTGGTGATGCGGTACCGGCCGGTGAGCTGGCGCACGACCAGTTCCGAGTCCGACCTGACCTCGAGCCTGCCGCCCGTGAACTCCCGTGCGGCGTCAAGACCGTTGATGACGGCATGATACTCGGCCACGTTGTTGGTCGCGGTTCCGATGTAGCCGGAACGGCCGGCCACGACGGAGCCGTCCCGCACGATCACGTATGCCCAGGCGGCGTCTCCGGGATTCCCCCGTGAAGCGCCGTCGGTATACAGCGTCACCGCATCGGTTTTTGTCACCGAAGCCCCCTCCGGTCTGTCTCTCTCCAGATCATCTCTGGGTTGATCATCGATCTTTTGGGAGTTATTGGTATCGTTCCCCGGAGCAGGCGGCCCGCCACCGCAAAAAGTTAATATCCCGGCGCAGTAAATGCGGGCCCATGCTGGATTCGGGCCGGATCATTGAGGACAGAGCGATGCGCGACAGGTTGAGCGTTTTTGAGAACCGGACCGATGCCGGGAGGCAACTCGCGGCGCCCCTCTCGTCGCTCGAGATGGCTGCCGAGCCGGTGATCTGCGCCATTCCTGCCGGGGGAGTGCCGCCGGGGCTTGAGGTGGCGCGGGCCTTGAAGGCCCCGCTCCGGATGGCGGTGGTGCGGAAGGTACAGGTTCCCTGGGACCCGGAGGCCGGGTTCGGGGCCGTGACCTGGAACGGGCGAGTCTTTTTGAATCAGCCCCTCATGAGCGCTCTCGACCTCTCGGAAACCGAAGTGAACGCCGCCGTCGCGAAAGCTAAAAAGAACGTGGAAGAACGAATAGAAAAGTTCGCCGGCGGCCGGGAGGAGCCGGGGATCAGGGACCAGACCGCGATCCTGATCGACGACGGCCTCGCAACCGGGTATACGATGTTCGCCGCAATCGAGGCTGCCCGCGCCGGCTCCCCCCGCGAGATCATCGTGGCGGTTCCCACCGGATCGCTCCACGCCGTCAACTTCATAGCCCGGAAGGTGGATCTCGTCGTCTGCTTAAACGTCAGAACCAGCCCCACCTTTGCGGTGGCGCAGGCATACGAGCGGTGGCACGATATCACCGACCAGGAGGTGCAGGAACTGCTGATCCAGGCCCGGGACATGGGGCTCTTCTGAGGGCCGCGGTACGGCGGTGGAACGCTTAACGGTGATACTTTTTTATTGGCCTGCGCCGAAAATCCCGCATGAATCCCGGCATAGCAAACCTGATCGTCTCCCTCCGCTCGGCGGAGCTTCCCGTCTGGAACACCTGTGACGGCCCCGACCTCTCGCCAGAACTGAGGGTCCGTGGTCTAACGGATGAAATGCTGTCGATGGCGGTCTTTGCGCTGAACCCCTTCGAACCCGGGTGCTCCTTTACGACCTGGATCATCTGGAATCTCTCGCCGTCACCCCTGGTCCCGGAGGGCATCCCGCCGCAGGATGTCGTGACGGCTCCGGTGGATGCCGTTCAGGGGACGAACGACTACGGGAGCATCGGGTGGCGCGGCCCCTGTCCTCCTCCGGGCGAGACGCACCGCTGCCTCTTCAAGGTCTACGGGCTCGATGCCATGCTCGATATCGCGCCCGGCACAGGCAAACACGACGTCATCGATGCGATGCGGGGGCACGTCCTCGGGTTCGGCGAGACCGCCGCCATGTACTCCCGGTGACCGCACGCACCATTTTTATACCATGGTTTTCGAAGGTGGGTGTCGACGGAGCCTGGCATGACGCAAAAACTGGTAGTAAACCTGGATTTCGAAGAGTTCCCCGAGGAATACACCTGCAGGGGAGCGAACCGGTCGCCCCCTATCCGGGTCGAAGGGATTCTCCCGAACATCAAGTCGCTCGCGATCCTTGCGACGACGAGCCCCGAGGAAGGGCCGTCGAAAGTGGCATGGGTTCTCTGGAACCTTCCTGCCGTTCCCCTGATTCCCGAAGGGTTTCCGGAAGGGGAGGTGGTGGAGTCGCCGCTCCATGCCGTGCAGGGCACGAATGATTTCGGTACCTCCGGTTACCGGGGGCCCTGCCCGGAGGCCGGAAAGGCCGAAGCCTACCTCTTCCGGGTCTACGCGCTCGACGTCGATCTTGCGCTCGCGCCCGGGGCGACCTGGGAGGAGATGGTTCGGGCGATGAACGGGTCGCTGAACCAGTCCGGGGAGGCTATTGTCTTCGCCATGGGGTAGGGGGCCGAACGTGAGGCCTGCACCAAAAAGAGGGTGCCGGCCCCCTACATGGGTATGGGAGCGCCTGCTTCCTGCATGGGGGGGCTTTGTTTCTCGATATTCTTTGCGATAGCGGCCATCTCCTCCCCGAGCATCCGGACGATGTCGTCCATCGTGACGATCCCGATCAATCTCCCGGCATCGTCGACGATCGGCATCCTCCGGATACCCTCGTTGGTCATCTTCTGGATGGCTTCATAGATCCCCATACTGTCCTGGAACGTGATCACGTCCCGGGTCAGGATCTCGCTCGCCCGGACCTCGCCCGGGTTCTTCTCCTGCGCCATGACCCGGACTGCGAGATCGCGGTCGGTCAGTATGCCGGTGGGCCGGTTATCGCCGGTTACGACGACGACGCTTCCGACGTTCTTCTCCCCCATGATCTTCGCCACCTCCACCGCCGGCGTGTCCGGCGAGACGGCGACCACCTGCTCGCGGCAGCACTTCACAAGTCCCATATACGTTTCCTCCGTTGCGACGACTGACTCATGCCGGTATGGTATATGAACGTAACCCGCATCCGCCGGCCCGGTCTCTTCACCTTAAATACAATCGACGACAGAACCTACATCACACAAAATGGACTGGCTGCTGATCGTTCTCACCGTAGCGGGTCTCTCGGTCTTCGAGATCGTCTCAAGCATCGATAATGCCATCATCAACGCCGACGTTCTCGCGACGATGGGGGAGAAAGCCCGCAGGTGGTTCCTTTTATGGGGCCTGATCGCAGCGGTCTTCGTCGTCCGCGGGCTCCTGCCATGGCTGATCGTCTGGGCGACGAACCCGTCGCTCGGCCCTGTCGATGCGCTGCTCGCGACGTTCTCAAGCGATCCGGCGGTTACGGCCGCCATCGAGGAGTCGGCCCCGATCCTCCTGATCTTCGGAGGGACGTTCCTCGTCTTCCTCTTCTTCCACTGGCTCTTCGCGGAGGAGAAGACCTGCGGGCTCCGGAGCGAACGGTTCTTCTCCCGGCAGAGCGTCTGGTTCTACGCCGTCGTCTCGGTTCTGCTTGCGATCCTTGTCTGGTTCGCCCTCCAGATCAACGTCATGATGGGGTTCGCGGCCGTGCTCGGCTCGACCGCCTTCTTCATCGTCCACGGGTTCAGGCAGAACGCCGAGGTGCAGGAGGCCCGGCTCCGGAGGCCCGGTATGTCGGACCTCTCGAAGATCGCCTACCTCGAAGTCCTCGACGCAACCTTCTCGATCGACGGCGTCATCGGTGCGTTCGCCTTCACCCTCTCGGTTCCGCTCATCCTGATAGGCAACGGCATCGGGGCGGTCGTGGTCAGGGAACTGACCGTCCGCGGCGTCGACCGGATCAGGAGTTACTGTTTCCTCAAGAACGGGGCGATGTATTCCATCCTGGTGCTCGGGACGATCATGCTCGCGGACAGTTTCGGGTTCCATATCCCCGCCTGGCTCTCGCCGGTGGCGACGTTCGCCATCGTCGGCTATTTCCTCTACCGCTCGGTGCAGGAGCAGAAGACGGGGCCGGCGGGCGCCGCGTGACCAGCCCCCCCTCTCTCCTGTTCTTCCCGTCCGGCGTATAGGGTTTGAAAAGGTTTATCCGGCTCCGGGTACGAATCGTACCCCCATGACGAAGCGATCGATTGGCCCAAGGACTCTTCTCTATCCTCACCCCGACCTGATCATCGGAACCTACGACGCTTCCGGCCGTCCGGATGCCATGGCCGCGGCGTGGGGCGGCATCTGCTCGTCCCGCCCGCCGTCGGTGGCGGTCTCGGTGCAGAAGGCCCGGCAGACCTACGCAAACCTGGTGGAGCAGCGCGAGTTCACGATCAGCATCCCCTCGACGGACTACGTCCGGGAAGCGGACTACTTCGGCATCGTCTCCGGCCGGGACGAGGACAAGTTCGCCGCGACCAACCTGACGCCGGTAAAGAGCGATCTGGTGAACGCTCCGTACGTCGGGGAGTTCCCGGTCGTCCTCGAGTGCCGGCTCCTCCAGACGGTCGAGATCGGCGTGCACACCCAGTTCATCGGGGAGATCCTGGACGTGAAGGTGGAAGAGAGCGTCCTCGGGGAGGACGGCAAGCCCGATATCGAGAAGCTCCGGCCGTTTGCCTACGACTCGATGCGGCAGGAATACTATGGGTTCGGGAAGGTGCTCGCGAAGGCCTTCTCTGCGGGCAAAGAGTTCAAAAAATAATTTTTTTCCTGAGCGGATGCACCGCCGGGCAGATCCGTCACCGCCGCCGATCCCGCTTCGCCTCGACCCACCGCTTTCTCTTCCCGCACCGTTCGCACCGCTGCTCCCACTCGATGACATTCGAGGAGTATTCGTCGTATCCCCGCTTCCTGCCCCACCGGTGGAGCCCGATTCTGCAGAGGATCTGTCCGATGGCCGTCATGGGTGTCTGCAAGTAGTCTTCCTCCGGACGGATGAATGTTGGCTTCTCCCTCTGGTGAGCCGCTCCTGTGTCGATGCTCTCTCCAGGGACGTCCGGGAAGGTTTTTATTGGATACAAAACGATCTTCTAGAATCGGAAACCATAACGGGTGATCCTATGGCGTTTATTTACTACGGGCAGGGAGTATCGTCTCTTTACGGCGATTTCGTGGAACGGCTGATGTCGCAGCTCGCGCTCAGGGGCACGGAGATCACGCACCAGAATATCGGGGATGCGTCTTCGAGGATGGATGTCCGGCATACCGGCGAAGAGGGGCACATGGAGATCACGGTCGACCGCGAGAACGTCCGGGTGAGTTACACCGTCGACCGGGAGCGCAAAGAGGTCAAGAAAGGGATCGCGGGAGCCATTGCCGGGGCGGGCCTCGGCGGTCTCCTTGGGGGCATCGTACGAGGCGACAGGGATGTCAGCGACGTCATCGGTGGTGCTCTCGGCGGTGCGGCGGCCGGCGGGGCGTATGGGGCCTATGACGGCTACGAGTCCTCACGCGAGGATAGGACGGCGTTCGCCGAGGTGCTCGCGCAGGCGGTCAAAGACGTCGAGGACGAACTCCAGTCGATCATCGAAGGGCAGGAGGAGGCCCGCGAGGCGCTCCGCGAGCGCGGACGACAGAAGCGGGAGGAGGATGCGGCCCGGACCGAAGAGTTGCGGGAACTCCTTGAAGAACTCTACGGCGATCTCCTCGCCGTCCAGGAAGAGGTCGAGATTGCGGCAGCCGAGGGACAGGACGTCAAAAAGTCCCGGACGCGGACGGACCGGGCAGAAACCCTCTACCAGGAAGCGGAAGTGGCGCTCAACGACGGCAACCACGCCATCGTGAAGGCGAAGGCGAAGGCCGCCCGGGCGATGGTGGACGGCGCCCGGGAACTCCTTGACGCCGCCGAATAAGGTTCGGTCTCTCCAGAACTCTTTTTTCAGGGTATAATCTCGCAGCTGTTGTACTTCCGGTGAGCGAAGTCCTCCATCCGGACTCTCCCGTCGCGGATGAGGGCCCGGATCTCGGGGAGCGCCGCCGAGAGCGCGGAATAGAGGTTCCTGACCGTCCCGCAGACGATCCGCCGCCCTTCCTCCGGCCAGGGGTTGGTGATGTTCGAGTAGAGGCATCGGCCGCCGCAGAAGTCGCGGATATCGCACGCCGTGCAGGCACCCCCGACGTCCGTCACCGGGAGGCGGAGGGGGTCTGCGGTGGCGATGTGCCCGGCGTAGTAGTCCTTCATTCCGACCATGATCGGGCAGGGGACGATATGCCCGTCGGTCATAATGCTGTAGTTCGCGTGGCCGCACCCGCACCGGAGCACGCTCGGCCGCGATAACAGCATATCCTCCACCGGGTCGATGAAGGGGTACCATCGGAGCACCCGGCCATCGTCGCGCATCGTCTCGACCCAGTACTCGACGAGCGACCGGATGCCGGGGTTGTAACTCCTCTCTACCCACGCGGCGTAATCCCGCAGGTGGTAATCGTTCCAGAAGTTCGCGTCCATCTGCCAGTGGACGGCCGGAAAGGAGAACAAGTCGTTCTCCGTGAGGTAGCGGACGGCCTCCACGATATCGGTATCCTCGGTCACCGTCATCCGGGCGATCAGTTCGCCGGAAAATTCGCCTGCCATGAGGCCCTGAAGGTTTCCAATGATCCGCTCAAACGTCCTCTCCCCGCGGTGGGCATCGGTGAGTTCCTCCGGGCCGTCGATCGAGACCAGGATCGTGTCGAAACGGTTCACGGTTCCGGGTTCGAGACGGTCGAGGAGGATGCCGTTGGTGTGCAGGATCAGCGCCGATACCGGGGCGTCGCGGGCGATCTCACGGACGAGGTCGGCGGCGAGGAGGGGTTCCCCGCCGTAGAAGGTCAGCACGGCGTCGGGATCCTTTTCGAGGAACCGGTAGAGGTCGGCGAGGTTGATATCGAGGTCGACCGGAAGGTCTTCGTCGACGGCGATATCGGGCAGTTCCGGCGGTTCGACGGTGAACGCTTTGCCGCGGCAGTAGGTGCAGCAGAGGTTGCAGTTGTCGGTCAGGATGAGGTGGTAATACACGGAGGGTCTCTTACTATTTTGTGGGCCGGGTGAAAAAAAGGTGAGGATGTAGCCCCTCCCCCGCAAGACAGAATACCGTGCAGTGAGAACGGACTCCTATGCCTGAAGCAAAGAAAGAGAACCTCGCCGAGCAGGTCATCGATCCCCGCGACCTCGTCGCCTACCAGCCCGGTTCGATCGTCAGCCGGATGCTCGTCTACACGAAGGCCGGTACGATCACGATCTTCGCCTTCGACGCGGGCGAAGGCCTCTCGGAGCACACCGCGCCTTACGACGCCGTCCTCCAGGTCATCGACGGGGAGGCCCTTATCACCATCGCAGGCAAGGAGTATCCGATGAAGACAGGCGACCTGATCATCATGCCGGCCGAAATTCCCCACGCTGTCCACACCGTCACGCGGTTCAAGATGATGCTGACGATGATTCATGCCTGATCCGCCGGGAGGAAGCGTCTGTTGGTCACCGTCTGCAATTATTTATATGCGGGTGACAGATCCCTTTCCTGGCATATTCCGGGAGATCGCTATCGATGGCATTCCAGACTTCGCCGGGTGAAACGGTTTCACCGACCGGCCCTGTCTCCTTCGACACCGCACCTCCGGCCCGGTTGGGTGTCCGTTCTCCCGACATCTGCACCCTGCAACGCACACTCCGTGAGATGATCGTATGGACACACCCCTCTCCCCCGAAGAGTCCCGGACGACGGCATGGCACGCCCTTCCGGTGGACGACGCAGCCCGGCGGCTCGCATCGGCGGCCGGGGGCCTCACGGACGAAGAGGTCGCTCGCCGGAAGGAGGTCTTCGGGGCGAACGCCCTCCCGCAGAAGCGGCCTCCGACGGTGCTCGAGATCTTCCTCCGCCAGTTCACGAGCCCGCTCATCTACGTGCTCCTTGCTGCGGGGATCATCTCCGTCCTCTTCGTCGACCTCACCGACGCGGCCTTCATCTTCATCGTCATCCTGGTGAACGCCGTCGTTGGGACGTTCCAGGAGGTGAAAGCGGAGCGGAGCGCAACGGCGCTGCAGCAGATGCTCAAGATCCATGCACGGGTGCGGCGGGACGGCCGCGAGGCGACCGTACCGGCAGAAGACCTGGTTCCCGGCGACCGCGTCGTCCTGGAGTCGGGCGACCGCGTCCCCGCCGACGTCCGTGTCATAAGGGCACGGTCTCTCACCGTCGACGAGTCCCTCCTGACCGGCGAGTCCCACGCGGTCGGGAAGAACACCGATCCCGTGGATGTGTCCCTGCCTCTCGGCGACCGCCAGAGTATGCTTTACGCCGGCAGCACCGTCATGACCGGCCGGAGCACGGGAATTGTGGTCGCGACCGGCCAGAACACCGAGATCGGGCAGATTGCCGAGACGGTCACGGCGTCGGAGGCGGGCAAACCTCCGCTCGTCATCCGCATGGAAGACTTCTCCAAAAAGATCAGCATCGCCGTCCTTGCCGCCACCGGGGTGCTTGCGATCATCGTCCTCGGCCAGGGGGTGCCCCCCATTGAGGTTTTCTTCCTCGCCGTCGCCCTCGCGGTCTCGGCGATCCCCGAAGGCCTGCCGATCGCCCTGACCGTCGCGCTCTCGATTGCAGCGTCACGGATGGCCGGGCGAAACGTCATCGTCCGGTTCCTCGCCGCCGTGGAGAGCCTCGGGAGCTGCACGCTGATCGCGAGCGACAAGACCGGCACCCTCACCGTGAACCAGCAGACCGCCCGGGTCGTCGCCCTGCCCACGGGCGAAATGTTCTCGGTCACCGGGGCCGGGTACGCGGGTGAGGGAGAGGTTCTCGACGGGAGCGGCGGTCCGGTCGCCGGCTCCGTCCGTGACCGGGTAGAAAGCCTGGCCCGGGCCGCGACGATCAGCAACGAGGCCGCCCTGGAGCGGACCGACGAAGGGGAGTGGGCGTACCAGGGTGACGCGATCGACGTGGCGTTCCTCGCGCTCACCTACAAGCTGGGGCTCGATCCCGCCGGTATCCGCGAGAGCGCGCCCGCCGTCGCCGAGATCCCTTTCGAGTCCGAGCGCCGGTATGCCGCCGTCTGGTACCGGGAGGGCGGGGAGACCCTGGTGGCGGTCAAGGGGGCCGTCGAGACCGTTCTCCCGTTCTGCCGGACGATGACCGCAGCAGGGGGGGGAGGGAGCGTGCCCCTCGACCCGGACCGCGTGCAGGAGGACCTCGAGACCCTCACCTCCCGCGGCTACCGGGTCCTTGCCGTGGCCCGGGGTCGGGCGGAAGGAGAGGTCTCCGCGGAGAACCCAAAGGTCCCTCCCCTCGAGCTCCTCGGCCTGGTCGGGTTCATCGACCCGATCCGACCCGACGTGCCCGACGCCGTGCGGCGGTGCCGCGACGCCGGGGTCGACGTGGTGATGGTGACGGGGGACCATCCCGCAACGGCTTTCGCCATCGCGCGGGAACTCAAGATCACGGACTCCCCCGACAGGGTCGTCACCGGCGCGGAACTGGGCGATGACGAGGTTTCGACATTCTTGGAGTTCATCGACCGGGTGCAGGGTGCCCGGGTCTTTGCCCGGGTGACGCCGCTGCAGAAACTCCGGATCGTCGAGGCCTACCGGGAGAGCGGGGCATACGTCGCGGTCACCGGGGACGGGGTCAACGATGCGCCGGCGCTCCGGAGCGCGAACATCGGGGTCGCGATGGGTTCCGGGACCGACGTTGCCAAGGATACGGCGTCGCTGATCGTCACCGACGACGACTTCGCCTCGATCGTCGCCGGGATCGAGGAGGGGCGGTATGCCTACGACAACGTCCGCAAAGTCGTCTACCTCCTGATCTCGACCGGATTTGCGGAGGTCCTCCTCTTCATGCTCGCCCTCCTCATAGGCCTGCCGCTGCCTATCCTCGCGGTCCAGCTCCTCTGGCTGAACCTGATGACGAACGGCATCCAGGACGTGGCGCTGGCGTTCGAGGGCGGAGACCCCCGCGTCATGAACCGGCCGCCGCGAAGGCCGGAGGAGGGGATCTTCAACCGGCTGATGATCGAGGAGACAGTCATCTCCGGCGTGGCAATCGCTCTCGTCGCGCTCGGTGCCTGGTACTGGCTCCTTTCAAACGGGTGGGACGAGTTCGCGGCCCGGAACCTCATCGTCCTGCTGGTGGTGCTCTTCGAGAACTTCCATGTCTTCAACTGCCGGTCGGAGTACTTCTCCGCGTTCCGTGTCCCCATCAGCCGCAACTACTTCCTGATTGCCGGCGTCGTTGCCGCGCAGGGCATCCACATCCTCGCGCTCTACGTCCCCTTCCTTCAGGACGTCCTCCAGCTGCAGCCCGTCTCCCTGGTCGAGTGGCTTTCGCTGCTCGCCCTGGCCTCCTCGGTCGTGATCGTGATGGAGGTCTTCAAGGCGGTCCGGAGACACCGCCCTCCTGTTCACCGGACCGGGACAGGGGTCGGGGAGGCCCCCCACCGGTAGGGGAGGAAGACCTCGTTCACCCGGCTGCCGTCGGCAAGATCGGTCATGACGATGCTTCTTGCCGAGACGGTGTAGAGGGTGTCGTCCATGAAGAGCGATCGCCGCACGGCGTCGGGCGAGTCCCAGGTGTATGGGGAACCTTTCTCCGCGTGGGCGACCGTGCCCTGCAGGACGAACCCTTCTGCCGGGTTCACCCGGTATACGTAAGCCCCCTGCCAGGCCGCGGTGCCGTAGGAGCCGGGGTACTTCGATTCGGAGTTCTCCACCCGTTTTATCTCGCTCACCGGGATGACGAGGAGGTCCTTCTCTTTCACAAAGAGGAAGGCCTTGTGGTCGCGGAGAGCCTCCGAGTCGGTTCCGGGCTCCCCGATCACGACGTCGTGGATCAGGATCGGGTTATTCACGTCCGAGACGTCGAAGAGCGCGATCTTGAGCCCCTCCACCGAGACACCGCCCCAATCGTTCTCGCTCGTCTCTTTGCCGATGCCGACGATGTGGTCGCCGTCATAGGGGTGGAGGTAATCGGAGTAGCCGGGGATCTTGAGTTTCCCGAGGATGCCGGGGTGTTTCGGGTCCGAGAGATCGATGACGAAGAGGGGATCGATCCGCTTGAACGTCACGAGATACAGCCGGTCGCCGACGAACCGGGCGGCGTAGATCCGCTCGTCCGGCGCGATGTGTTCGAGCGTCCCGATGACATCCATTGCGGGGTCGAGAACGTAGACGTTGTTGTACTGGACCGACCCCTCACGCGTCCAGCCCTCGACGGTCGTCGCAACCCGGAGGTTCTCCCCGTACTCGTCGAGCGAGAACTGGTTCAAGAGGTGTCCGGGAACCCTGCCCATGGCCTCATACTCGATCCTTCCGTCGTCGATCGCGAACCGGTGGACGATCGTCTCCTCCCGGCTGCCGGTGTAGTCGGGCGCCGTTCGGGGGGTTCCCATGTGGCGGTAGCCGATGTAGAGGTTCTTCTGCGACGCAAAGAGGGTGGTGTCGTAACCGAGGAGGAACGTCTCGGCGTCGGGACTGACCCTGTCGTTTTTGACGGAGAAGGCGCTTGCGGTGTAGAAGACGTAGTTCTGCAGCGGAGTCCCGGGGCGATAGACGTCAGGCAGGATGGGCTCGCCGCTGTCCGTCCGCACCTCGGGGAGGACGATCTCGTCCCGTATCCAGACGGGAGCCTCCCGCGTGACGACGTAGACGTTGTCCCTGATCATCCGGGCGTCGTAGTAACTGCCGGTGAAGGTCCGGGTCCGGACCAGTTCGGGATCGCTCCGATCGCCGATGTCGTAGATGTAGGCGTGCGTCACCGCCCGCTGGACGGGGACGGGTGTTACACTCCCTTTCACGGTGGTCATTATCTCTTCCGTTCCGGTGGCAAAGATCGTCAGGCGGTCGCCTGCAAGGAAGAGCGCCGTCGGGAATCCTTCGATCCGGGTTTCGGAGACGATTCTGGCATCCTCTGCCGGGAACGCTTCGAGGATCGCAAGTGTCTCGCCCGATATGACGTAGATGTATCTTCCGTCGTTCTTCAGGAAGTCGGCCTCATCGACACCCTCTACCTGCACGTTCGTGGTCGAGTAGTCGCGTGCGGCCGACGGGGCGGGCGGCGCACTCGTCGGTGCAGGCGCGTCCATGGCGGTCTCCTGTCTGCCGGTCCCCGTCATCCAGGGGTAGCCGTTACCGCTCCTCACTCCCTGCGCGTGTTCCTTCAAGAACGCTTCGATCTCTTCTTTCGACGAAAACTTCAGCAAATCTCCCTGGGTCTCCTCCCCGCCGCCCTCCGACGCGAGGGCGGTCCCGATGATCGCGGCGATCACGAGACACCCGAGGACGGCCACCAGCACCGCGTTTCGGTTCCACATATCCGTTCACCTTCCGATAGAGGGAGATGCACGTCCCTATGCTTCAGGTTTGCGTAACCTACGAATATTTTCGAAGTCTTCGGGTGATGCGAAGTGCGACCTCCCCTGCGGGGAGGGAGCTTGAGCACCGGTAGGAACGACGTTCCATGGGAATGCGACGGGCCGGAAGGCCAGAGCTTGAGCACCGTCGGGTGCGAACGGAGTTCGAGCACCGGAGGTGCGAGATGCGTGGGCAGGAACGTGAGCACCGCAGGTGGGAAGAACGCGAAATTCGGTAGAAAGGTGAAAAATTCCCCTTCGCGGCTTCGCGTTCTTCGCGTGAAGTTCTGTCGATATCCCCCAATTCACTCACGCGAAGCCGCGAAGGACGCGAAGTTTGGCCTAATTACCTGTAACCCCCCTTCGCACCTTCGGTGCTCACGCGAAGAACGACAGTTCTGAACATCCTCTCACCCGATCGGCACCGCCCCGAAGCTCCAGGCGATGTAGGCGGCGTAGCCGAGGAGCAGGAGGGCCGACCAGCCCCGGACGACGGAAGGGCGGGCGAAGAGCAGGGGGAGGATCGCGACCGAGAAGAGGACGACGACCGCGATGTCGACAAGCGACCCGACGGTGACCGGGGCGAGGAGGAGGCTTATCCCGAGGACCAGGAGGAGGTTGAAGATGTTGCTCCCGAGGATGTTGCCGATGGAGATGGATCCCTCGTCTCTTGCGGCGGCCACGATCGAGGTCGCGAGCTCCGGGAGCGACGTGCCGACGGCGACGACCGAGACGCCTATGACGAAAGCCGGAATTCCGAACGCTTCTGCGAGCGTGACAGCCCCGTCGACGACCAGCTGCGCCCCGACGATGACGGCGACGAGCCCGAGGCCGATGTAGAGGGCGTCGGCCCGCCCGTGGGACCTGATCTCGACCTCCCCCCCTTCACGCTCTTCCCGCAGGAGAACGGCGAGGATTGCTACGAAGAGGAGGAGGAAGACCGTTCCGGCGACGATATCGAGCGTGCCTCTTAAGGCAAAGAGAGCGAAGGCTGCCGTCGCAGCGAGCATCAGTGCGGTGTGCCGGACGAGCGCGGGGCGCGACGCCCCGGATGCGGCGACCATGCCGGGCCGTATGAAGGTGCAGAGGGCGAGAACAAGAGCTACGTTTGCGATGTTGCTCCCGATGACGTTGCCAAGTGCAATCCCGGAGTTTCCCGTGACCGCGGCGTTCGTGCTGACGACGAGTTCCGGAAGCGAGGTGCCGAACGCTATGATCGTCGACCCGATCAGGGCCGGGGAGATGCGGTACCGCAGTGCCAGGCCGCTTCCCCCGCCTACAAAAAGGTCGGCCCCTTTGACGAGGAGGGCTATGCCGACGGCGAGTATAACAAAGGTCACGATCACAACGATGCCTCGGGGGTGGTGATATACGTTGGATGCGGTCTGCTAATACGTTTCCGAATCCGGGTTCCGGGCGGCGTGCCGGGCAAAGGGTTATCTCTCCCGTCAACCACCGGGCCGCTATGTTCACTCCGGGAGCCAGGTCCCTGCACGGGGCAGGAAGGGAGTTCATGCAGAGGACAGAGTTAGGAGCCCAGCCGCCGTCGGATCAGATGCTCGGCCGTCCCCCTCCCCCTCTCGAGGTTCCGTACACGAGAGCGAAGACGGTCGTTCCGCTGCCCGCGCCCGGCGATATCGCCATCCCTGCCGTCGATCTCCGGGACGCGATCGAGCAGCGGGAGAGCGTCAGGAACTACGCACCGGAACCGCTCACGCTTGAGGAAGTTGCCTTTCTCCTCTGGTGCACCCAGGGGGTCAGGCGCGTCGTCGACGGGGTGTTCACCCTCCGTACCGTCCCGTCCGCGGGCGCACGGCACGCGTTCGAGACCTACCTCCTGGTCAACCGGGTCGAGGGTGTCCCGCCGGGGCTCTACCGCTACCTCGCGCTGGAGCACCGCCTTGCCGAAGAGTCGCGCGACCCCGAAATCAAGCGACGAGTGGCGGCGGGATGCCTGGATCAGCCGCACGTCCTCGAGAGCGCCGTCACCTTCCTCTGGACCGCCGTCCCCGACCGGATGACGTGGCGTTACGGCGAGCGCGGCTACCGCTACCTGCATCTCGATGCCGGCCACGCCTGCCAGAACCTCTACCTCGCGGCATCGGGCGTGAGGTGCGGAGTCTGCGCGATCGCCGCCTTCGACGACGCGGCGATGAACCTGCTTCTCGGCATCGACGGCGAACGCCAGTTCCTGATCTACGTTGCGACCGTCGGGAAAAAGCCGTAAGAAGGCGGGTGCCGAAGTGCATATCCCCCTCCCCGTCCAACACCTGAGGGAAGAAGTCCCGGCATTCGTGCCGGGCAGGATGACGGAGGTTGCCGGTTACGTTCACGTTCGACGAACAGATTACTGCCCTTGAAGCAGAACGGGAGAGACTTCTCCGGTTCCCGGAAGACGAGTTCATCGCGATCATCCGGGAGGTGGGATTCTCCTGCGACTGCTGCGGCCGGTGCTGCACCCGGGAGTTCAACGGCCACGTCTTTTTGCTGGAGGAGGATACCGGCAGTGTCCGCTCGTTTGCGCCCGACGCCGTCGTCCCGGCACCCGATTTTGATGCCTGCGACCAGCAGGGGAGGTTCTACGTCTCGGGATACGCCCTCCGGACAAAACCGGACGGCTCCTGCATCTTCCTCGAGGACGGCAGGTGCAGCATCTACGACCGGCGGTTCGCCATCTGCCGGGTCTACCCCTACATGCTCCACCGGGAGGCCGACGAGACGGGCGTTGTCGACTGGCGGCAGATCGGCGGTTTGAACGAACACGGATGCTACAACAACCCGATTGACGATGCCGAGTGCGCCCGGATTGCCCGGGAGACCCGGGCTTACGAGGCGGCGTTTCTCGACCAGGCAATCCGGTTCCGTCGGGCCCTCCGCGACCTCTTCGACCGGGAAGGACTGCGTTACGTCCGGCGGACCTACGACCTTCTGATGCGGGACTTCAAGAAGGGCGCCGAGGTCGAGGTCAGGGTCTTCCACCACGGGCGGTTTGAGCCGCACCGGGTCACCCGCGACGTGTACGGGGAGTGACGCTCCCGGCCGGTTTCGAGACCGCCCGCACCTTTTTCTGCTCCGCTCACCTCCGGGTGCCCGATGGAGACCGAGATCCTCCTCACCCTGCTGGTGGTGGCCGGCACCGCCGTCCTCTTTATCTCCGGCGCCGTCAGGGTCGATGTCGCCGCCGTGCTCGTGGCCCTCGCGCTCGCGTGGCTCGGGCTCGTTACTCCGGCGCAGGCTCTCTCGGGGTTATCGAGCAGCGCGGTCGTCGCGATGCTCTCGGTGATGGTGCTCGGCCACGGGCTCGACCGGACCGGGGTGACGATCCGCATCGCCCGCGCGATCGTCGGGCTCGCCGGGACCGGCGAGCGTCGGCTCATCGCCGCCGTCTCCATCGTCGCCGGCTCTCTCTCGGCGTTCATGCAGAGTGTCGGAGCGACCGCTGTCTTCCTCCCATCGCTCCTGCGGGTATCGTCGCTTTCCGGGGTTCCGGCATCGCGACTTCTCCTGCCCGTCGGCTATGCCGCGATCCTCGGGGGCACCGTCAGCATGGTGGGGGCGGGCACCCTCATCATCCTCAACGATCTCCTCTCCCAGCAGGGGTATGCCCCCTTCGGACTCTTTGCCGTCACGCCCATCGGCGTGCCGCTCCTGCTTGCCGGGATTGCCTTTTTCTACTTCTTCGGGGACCGGGTCCTTCCCCGCCGCGAGAAGGCGCGGTTGAGCCCGCAGGAGGAACTGATCCGGACATGGTGTCCGCCATGCCGGATATTCTACCTGCGGGTCCCGTCCGGGAGCCCTATCGTCGGGAAGACACGCGAGGAGGTGCACATGATCTCGCACTACAACCTGCATCTCATCTCTCTTGCCGAGCGGGGCGAGATCACCTACACGCCGTGGCGCCATACCCGGTTCGTCGCCGGGCAGGAACTCGGCATTCTCGGGCAGGATGAAGATGTCAGGCGATTCGTGGACGATTTCGGGCTCGAGTGGGTTCGGGCGGGGGAGAGCACCGCGAACGTCATGGCCGACCCGAACGTGGGGTTTGCGGAGGTGATCGTCCGCCCGTATGGAGAGTTCGTCGGTAAAACGCTTCGCGACCTCGAGTTCCGGGTTACCTACGGCGTCGAGGTGCTGATCCTCCTCTCCGGAACCGAGGAGCAGCGGAGGAACCTTGCCGACCGCCCGCTGCAGGCGGGGGACGCGATGGTCGTTTTAGGGCGCTGGGAACGGCTGCGGGCGCTCGCCACGAACCGGAACTTCGTTATGGTGACTCCCGTCGAGGGACGGGCGGGGATTCGCGAGCGCGGCGCGGCCGCTGCCGTCCTCTGCTTTCTTGCCGCCGTCGCCCTCACCTACACCGGGCTCTCGATCGCGACGAGCCTTCTTTCGGGAGTGCTCGCGATGATCCTCCTCCGGGTCATCCCGATCGGCGAGGTTTACCGGGCGATAGACTGGCGGACGCTCACGCTGATTGCCGGAATTCTTCCCCTCGGCATCGCCATGGATACGAGCGGGACCGCCCGATTCATCGCGGAACAGACGGCCGGCCTGGTCGCCGGATACCCGACGCCCCTCATCCTCATCGCGGTTGCGGTCCTTGCGACCGCCTTCTCGCTTGTCATGTCGAATATCGCCGCCACCGTCCTCCTGGTTCCGCTCGCGCTGGTTATGGCGGGTTCGTTCGGGCTCGATCCCCGCGGCCTCGCGCTCCTCGTCGGGATCTGCACGTCGAACTCCTTCCTCCTCCCGACACACCCGGTGAACGCCCTCCTGATGGGCCCGGGGAACTACCGGACCCGGGACTACATTGTCCCCGGGAGCATCATGACGGTCGTCTTCATCCTCATCGCCGTCGGCATCGTCTCTTTTCTCTACTTCTGACTTCCCGTGCCGTCCCCGGACCGGGCAGCCGGCGGTGCCGCATTCTTCCTGGCCGGGTAAACCTTTATGCCGGTCCATGGCGACCGGGCTCTCACCATGGAGCGGGAGTACGACGTCGTCGTTATCGGAACGGGGAACGCCGGTTCCGACATCGCCTGGCACTGCAGGAAGGCCGGGATGCAGGTAGCGATCGTTGATTCCCGGGACTACGGGGGGACGTGCGCCCTGTGGGGCTGTGTCCCCAAAAAGGTGCTCGCCGGTGCCGCAGAGGTGGTTTCCCGTGCCCATGACCAGCTGGGGAACGGTATTCGGGGAGCGATCGCGATCGACTGGCCGGAACTGATCGCCTTTGAGCAGACCTTCACCGATCCCGTTCCCCGGCAAAAGGAGGAGCGCTTCCGGGGGGCGGGGATCCATACCTACCACGGGCTTGCCCGCTTTGCCGGCCCGGATCGGGTGGCGGTCGGCGATGATACGCTCACGGGCCGGTACATCGTGATCGCCGCCGGTGCGCACCCCCGCCCCTTAAACGTCCCGGGCGAGGACCTGATGACCTCAAGCGACGACTTCTTCTACCTCGAAGCGCTCCCGGAACGGATCGTATTCGTCGGCGGGGGCTACATCTCGTTTGAATTCGCCCACATCGCCGCCGCTGCCGGGTCGGCGGTGACCATCCTCCAGCGGAGCGGGCGGGCGCTCAAAGAGTTCGATCCCGATATCGTCGACCGGCTGCTGCTGGCGTCGGGGGAGGCGGGGATCGACGTGCAGATGAACATGCCGCTCGTCTCGGTCGAGAAGAACGCCGCCGATCTGCGTGTACGGGCCGGAAGGGACGGAGAGGAGAAGACCTTCGGTGCCGATATGGCCGTCCACGGCGCAGGCAGGGTCTCTGCGGTCGGGGAACTCGATCCTGCCGCGGGGAACGTCGAGACCGACCGCCGCGGGATCGTGGTCGACGAACACCTCCGGAGCGTCTCGAATCCCGCGGTCTACGTTGCCGGGGACGCGAACCCGGGGAGCCCGCAGCTGACCCCGGTGGCGGTGATGGACGCCCACATCGTCGTCGACAACATCCTGGGCGGCAACGCCCGCGTTGCGGACTACTCCGTCGTCCCGAGCGCCGTCTTCACGAACCCACCCATCGCCTCCGTCGGGCTCACGGAAGAAGCGGCGAAGGAGAAGGGAATCCCCTACGTCGCCAACGCCGGCGACCTCTCCGGGCGCTTCACGAACCGGAGCATCGGCCAGAAGCACGCAGGCTACAAACTCCTGATCGACGAGGATTCCCGCCGGATCCTCGGCGCCCACCTCATCGGGCCCCACGTCGAGGAGGTGATCAACATCTTCGCCCTCGCGATCAAACACGGTCTGACGGTGGACGACCTCACGCTGGACGCGATCCCGTGGGCCTACCCGAGCAGCACCTACGACATCATCCACATGGTGTATCCGCTGGTGAGGAAGTGAGTGATGGGGGCAAAGGGGGGGTATGGCTCTTGCATACCGAGGGTCGCACCCCATTCTTTGCGGCCGATGGTGATCGAATTCATATCGATCACGTATGCCCATCCACGGCTTTCCACCGGCTACGCACCTGGCGGTGCTTGTGCTCCGTTCCTATCGGAACGTCGCATATCGCCACGCACTGCCCCCCGCCCCTAAGGGGCGGGGGAGGAGGCCGGAGGCCGGGCGGGGTGGGGTCACAGGTAGAACCTTACGGGGTAGAGACAGGGGAGGGGGCCAGCCCCCTCCCCGTCAGCCCCTCCCCCAGACGCGATATCCACTGGAAAGCCGTGGCCGGGCATATGTGCTGGTGGAGTTCACGAATCCTCAGGTACAAGAAACAGAATGCGACCGTGCATCATCATCCCTTTCGGAGAGCCATAACTCCGAACCGTCCCGTGTATCGATCCTAAACTACTACCTACACCTCAGGCGCTCGAACGGCCACTGAGCGCGAACCAAAAAAGTTCTCAAAAAGGGGCTCCACCGGGGTGCCCCTGCACCCCGCCCCCTTCTCACGCGCTCTCGCCGACGCCTTCTTCCTTTGTGCTCTCTTCGGCCGGTTTCTTCGCGGGCCTCTCGGGTTTCACGTAGGTGATGGTGTAGCGCTCCACCACGTGCTCCGTCACCGGAGGGTGGTAACTCTGCTCCATCGTGAGGCTCCCGAACGGGCAGCCCTCGACGCAGTCGCCGCAGGCGATGCACCGCATGCGGTCGATCTCCCAGACCTTCGCCTCCTTGTCGAGACGGATCGCCTCGCACGGGCACCGTTTCACGCAGAGGCTGCAGGAGCGGCAGGTGGCCGGGTCGAAGACGATGTGTCCCCGGGTGAGGGAGCAGCTCCGTGCCGGCACCGCCGGGTACTGCCGGGTGGCCGGACCGCCTGCAAGGTTCCGGAGAACCGTCTTTGTCATCTGAAAAATTCCCATTCTCACTTCACCTCTCCATGCAGCCGATGCAGGGGTCGATCGAGAGGACGACGACCGGGACATCCGCGAGCTGGATGCCCGGGAGCATCTTCACGAGCGGCGGGATGTTCGCGAGCGTCGGCGTCCTGATACGGGCCCGGGCAAGGTGCTTGCTCCCGTCGCCCTTGAGGTAGTGGATGACCTCACCCCGGGGCTGCTCCGCGCGGGAGAAGTACTCGCCATCGGGCGTCCCCTTGACCTTCACGTCGATGGGTCCTTCGGGCATCTCCTCGATCGCCCGCCGGATCAGGTCGATGGACGCGTAAACCTCCTTGACCCGAACAGCGCACCGGGCGTAGCAGTCGCCGGTGGTCTCGACGACCGGCTTGAAGCCGAGATCCCCGTAGGCCGCATAGCCGGTCTCGCGGTGGTCCATCGCGACCCCGCTCCCTCTGGCGGTCGGCCCCGCCGCCCCGAGGTCGTAGGCCTCGTCCTTTGAGATGACCCCGAGTCCCTTGAGACGGTATTTCACCGTATCGTCGTTTAGGAAGACGTCGCCGAGATCCCGGCACTGCTGCTCGAAGGGATCGAGTGTCCGGTGCATCTCGTCGAGTTTCTCCTGCCCTATGTCGCGCCTGACCCCGCCGACCTTGCAGGTACCCTGGATGACCCTTCCACCGGTGGTGTCCTCGAGCACGTCGAGCACGCTCTCCCGGAGCTGCCAGGACCGCATGAAGAGGTTCTCAAAGCCCATCCCGTCGGCAAAGAGCCCGAGCCAAAGGAGGTGCGAGTGGATACGCGAGCACTCCGACCAGATTGTCCGGAGGTAGCGTGCCCGGTCCGGAACCTCGATCTTCATGATATGCTCGACGCCCTGGCTGTAGCAGAGCGCGTGGATGAAACTGCAGATCCCGCAGATCCGTTCCGCCACGTAGACGTACTCGGTATACTCGCGTTTCTGCACGAGACGTTCGAGTCCCCGGTGGATGTAGCCGATCGAGGGGATCGCTTCCACCACCTTCTCGTCCTCGAGAACGAGGTCGAGGTGGATCGGCTCCGGCAGCACCGGATGCTGGGGTCCGAACGGCACGATTATGCGTTCTGGCATCGGTCGCCTCCCCTTCTCGTGACGCTGAACGGATATTTTTCATCCGTCCTGATGAACGTTCCTTTAAAGTCGATATTAATTCCTTTGACCGGAATCCCGAAGGAGTCGTGCATCTCGTTCTCGTAGACGAACGCCCCCCAGTAGATGCCGGAGATGCTTGGAACCTCCGTCTCCGGCCCGACAGTCAGGCGGAGGTTCCTGAACTGGTAGCCTTTATCGAACGAGTAGTTGAGCTCGTAAGACCCGTCGAGATCCGTACACCCGATCTGGACGAGACGGTATCCTCTGGCGTGAAGCGCCTCGACCTCTCGCAGGAGATCCTCCAGCGTGATACCGGTGGTAGTCTGCTCTTCGTTAACCGTCATGTGCTCTCACCTGCCTGTTCCGCGTGCTGCTCTTCTTCTTTTGTCTGCGCCGTCCCCGCCATCGCCGCTCGTTTCTTCTCGAGGATCGAAAGCGCTGTTACGACACCGTCGATGATCTGTTCCGGCCTTGCCGCGCATCCCGGAACGTAGACATCCACGGGGATAACCTTGTCGATGCCCCCCACGATGTTGTAACACTCCCGGAATATGCCGCCGGTTGCGGCACAAACACCAACTGCAATGACGACTTTCGGCTCCGGCATCTGCTCGTAGATGTTTTCGACCACCTCCCGGTTCTGCGTGTTGATTCCGCCGGTGATCAGCAGAATATCTGCGTGCTTCGGGTTCCCGGTGTTGATCATACCGAACCGCTCCACATCGTAGAGCGGGGTGAGGCATGCAAGAACCTCTATGTCGCACCCGTTGCAGCTGGACGCATCGTAGTGAAGGATCCAGGGCGATCGCTTCAGGAATGCCATGGTACTCATGCACCTCCAGTCATCATATAGGCGAGGATATAGGCGAGGATCGCCAGGTTCACGATGCCGAGTACCGCCGCGAGCCACCCGCTCTTCAGCGCCGCCTGCCACCGAACCCGCGCAGTGACGTTGTCGACGAAGATCTCGGCGAGATACGTGATCACGACCGCGATGATCCCGACCACGGGGTTCCAGGCAAAGAAGAGGTAGACGAACCCGAGGAGGAAGACGTTCTCGTACCAGTGGGCGATCTCGACCTGGGCGAGCGTCGATCCCGAGAACTCCGTCGTGATACCCTTGACGATCTCCTGGTGCGCGTGGTGCGACGTCGAGATGTCGAAGGGGGATTTCCGAAGCTTGATCGTGAGAATGGTCACGAAGCCCAGGAAGACGCCGGGGAGGTAGAGGATGGCCGGTATGGCCGAGACGGCGATCTCGGCGACGTAGAAACTGTTCGTGACCATGTAAAACCCGACGGCCGCGAGGATGATCATCGGTTCATACGCCATCAACTGGATCAGTTCGCGCTCGGCCCCGATGTGGCTGTAGGGGGAGTGGGCCGCATAGGCCCCGAGCACCAGGAAGACGTGGGCGAGCGTGAAGGCGAAGATGATCAGCAACAGGTCCCCTCCCGCGAAGAAGAGCGCGCCGGAGAGGGCGATGAAGATCAGGTAGGCGAGGACATAGAAGTTCTGCGCCGTCGTGACGACGACGCTCTCCTTCTCGAAGAGTTTGCCGACGTCGTAGAAGGGCTGCAGGAGCGGCGGCCCGACCCTCCCCTGCATCCGCGCGGTGATCCTTCTATCGATTCCCGCGATGAGGCCGCCGGCGATGGGCGCGAGGACGAGGAAGAGAACCGCCCCGATGAGCCAGGTCCAGGTCATAGCGCCACCCCCGCGAGAGCCCACGATACAAGGATCAGGACGGTACAGATCACTGCCCCCGGAAGGAAGAGTTTTGCCTCGCCGAAGTACTCGGTGAGGTAGTAGTTCCGCGTCTGTGCCTCCCGGGTCAGGCCGAGCGACCCGGCGAAGTGCAGATCCGGCGTGGCGGTTCTCCCGCCCATGTAGGCCGGGAGGCGCTTTGCGCTCCTCCTGAAGAGGAGGAACGAGACCGGGAGGATCAGCAGGAGAGCCATCATCAGGAGCATGATGGCGACGTTCGCCTCTGCAAGGCGTGCCGTAACCCCGTAGATGGCAAGGACGTAGGGCTCGATCAGCGTCGAGGAGATGACCGGGAAGAGGAGGACGGCCGCTACCACGAGGCCGGTGATGATGTAGAGGGGAGCCCAGGGCTCCTCAAAGAACCCTTTCTCGACCTTCTCCTGGTTCCTGGTGATCGCGATGAGTTTGCCCATCCATTTCGCCCAGAAAAAGACTGTGATGGCGCTCCCGTAGGCGAGGAGCGCGATGAAGACCAGGCCGAAGGGAGCCTGGACCTGGACGAACGCCTCGATCGCTGCCCACTTGGAGATCAGCATGCCGAAGGGTGCAAGGAACATGCCGGCGATCCCGATGAACATCATCACCGCCATCCTGGGCATCCGGACGATCAGGCCTTCCATGTCCTCGATGTCCCGGCTCCCGATCCGGTGCTCGATCGCACCGGTCCCGAGGAAGAGGAGCGACTTCGCGACGGCGTGGAAGATTATCAGGAGGATTGCCGCCCAGACGAGCATGTAAGTTCCGACACCCGCGCAGGCGGCTATCAGGCCGAGGTTTGCGATCGTCGAATAGGCGAGGACCAGTTTAGCGTTGCTCTGTGATATCGCGATCGCGGACGCGACGACGAAGGTCACAGCGCCGACGAGGCCGATGGAGAATCCGGCGAACGTCCCGGCGAAGACCGGTGAGAACCGGACCAGGATATAAACACCGGCCTTGACCATGGTGCTCGAGTGGAGCAGGGCCGAGACCGGCGTCGGGGCCACCATCGCCCCGAGAAGCCAGGAGGAGAACGGCATCAGCGCGGCTTTCGTTATACCGGCAAACCCGATCAGGACGGCCGGAATCAGGATGACGGCCGCGTCCCCTGAGGCGAGCACCCGGGCGAGATCGATGCCCCCGCTCGTCGCCTCGGTTGCGGCGAGGAAGATGAGCGCAGCGACGAACGCGACCCCGCCGAGAAGGTTCATCACCAGCGCAAGGAAAGCATTCTTTGTTGCTTCCTCGGTCTCCGAGTAACCTATCAGCAGGAACGATGTGATTGTGGTGATCTCCCAGAAGAAGAAGACCCACATGAGGTTGTTGGAGAATACCAGGCCGAACATCGCGGCAAGGAAGATGAAGATGACGAAGAAGAACATCTTCTGCCGGTCGCGCACCTCCGGGTGGTGGTGGTGGTATGTCTCCATGTACCTGACCGCGTACACGGCTATGAGGCTCCCGATGATCCCGATGATCAGGCCCATGATGATGGAGAACTGGTCGATGAAGAGGTTGTTGACCGCATGAAGGTTCTCCGAAAACGTAGCCTCGAGGTATACAACCAGCGCCGCCTGAATGACGGCAAGCACGATTGCCAGGTAGTTCCTGAACTTTGCGCCCATGTAGATGATAAAGAGCGCCAGGCCCATCTCGATAGCCACCATGGCGAGGCTGGCCGCCTCCGAAGGCGCGGCGAAATAGACCGCGCCTTCGAACGCATACCGCATAAGCAGGTATATCGATGCTCCGCCGATGACGAGAGCGGAGAGGGCAACCACCGCGTAACGCAATGTCGTCCGTTTCACGAACAGTAAAAGACACGCGACGAGGATGGGGAATAATATTAGGAAGAGCAGCGTCTGCACTATTGTCCCTCGTAGGGTAACTATGCCTTACTTGCATAATTAATCATTCTAAATGGGCATCCGGGCACCGGCCGGTACACGCCCGGTGCCGTTGCCCCGGGCACGGCGGCACGACGGCATACCCGGAAATTATGCCCAGAGGTCGCTCTTTGCCGCTACTCCGGCTTGCACGGCATCACGCCCCGCACGCCCCCTCCGTGCTCTCCGGCATCTCCCCGGTAGCGCGGGATGAAGTGGATGTGGACATGCATGACGTTCTGCCCCGCGGCCTCCCCGACGTTGACGCCGATGTTGTAGCCGTCGGGGCGACGGTCGCGGTCGGTGAGCCCCCTGCAGTCGTCGATGAGCCGGGCGATGGCCATCCTCTCTTCATCGGTCGTATCGAAGTAACTCCCGACGTGCCGGAACGGGATCACGAGCAGGTGGCCGGGGCTGACCGGATGGATGTCGTAGCGAGCGTAGCAGAGGTTGTTTTTCGCAACGATGTCCCCCGGGGCCGGGTTGCAGAACGGGCATGGCATGGCCCCTGCTCTTTCTCCGATCGCTCATGAGTCTTTTGGCGGGGGCGTCTTCACCCGAGCAGGCGGGCGAGGACCTTCCCGGTGAGGCTCCGGGAGAGGGCGATGGCGTGCTCGGTGCACATCTCGTGGCAGCAGTAGCACCGAATGCACCGCGAAAGATCGATCGTCGCTTTGCCTTCGGCAACGGTGATCGCGTGCACGGGGCAGATCCGCTCGCACTTCCCACAGCCGATGCACGAAGAAGCGATCACGCCGGGCCGGGGAGCGTAGGTTCTCCCGAACCGCTGGACGACGGCGAGGACGACCCGCCGCCAGACGCCCGTCCGACCCCCCGTGTAGGTCGAGGGTTTTTGGAAGTCCGGGACCATGAACTCAGCCGGGTCGTCGCCGACCGTCCTGACCCCCTCAGGGTCGAACAGCCCGCGCTCGGCCGCGCTTCTCGTGCTTCCGATCTCGAGCGGATCCATGCCGATGAGCCGCGCGAGGACGGTGTCCACGACCGCGTAATCGCTCCCGGCTAGGATGACCCCGATCGTTCGCGGGCTGCCTGCCTGGGGGCCGTCCCCTTCCATCCCCACGACCGCGTCCACGATCTGGAGCCGGGGTTTCATGCACTCGTTGAGGTCGGCGAGCATTCGGCCGAAGGCGTACTCATCCTGGAACCGGAAGTGGAAGACCGGTTTTTCGAGCCCCGGGATGAGCCCGAAGAGGTTCTTTGCGGCGCCGGTCATCCGCGTCCACATGTGGGTCTTGGCTTTCGAGACGACCACGATCGCGTCGGCCTCTACGGCCGGGGTGATGATGGAGAACTGCTTCATCACCTCGCCTTCCGGGAACGCCACGATCTGCGACCCGGTGTCGTAGTTCAGGGCGGTGCCGGTCTCTTCGGCCACTGCGGCAAACCCCGACCGCGCGTATGCCCGCCGCAGGTTCGCCTCGCTGTAGACAATCCCGGCGCCGGGGCTGTCGCCGATGACGACCCGGCACCCGTGCTCCACAAGAAGCCGTGCGACGGCGGCGACGACCTCCGGGTGGGTGGTGACGCACCGTTCCGGCGCCTGCCCCTGCAGGAGGTTCGGTTTGAGGAGGACGCTCTCTCCCGGCGAGACAAACCTCCCGATGCCGCCGACGAGGTCGACCGCACGGCGGACGGCCGCATCGACCTCGTCCGGCGCGTAATCGTCGCACCGGGCGACCGCGACGGTCGTATCCCTGTCGCCCGGCAGCACCGCCTCACTCTCCCCTGAGGCGGGCGAGCGCCTCTTTTGCCGCGATCATCGCCGCGCCCTGTTTGGTTCTTGCCTCGCCCTCTCCGAACGGAATTCCCCCGACCGTCACCCGGGCGGCCCAGACCGGGCAGTTCCCGGGGCCGGTCTGCAGGAAGGCGTACTCGAGTTCGCCGAGGTTCTCCCGCGCGACGTACTCCTGAAGCCTTCCGCGGTAGTTCCTGTGGGTGTCGCACTCCGCGATCTCTTCCTCGAAGATCGCGAGCACCACGTCCCGTGCGACGCCGAGGCCGCGGTCGAGGTAGATTGCACCGATCAGGGCCTCGAAGGCGTCGGCGACGATCGAGTCGGTCGGCGGCTGCCCGCGCCGCCTGACGGCGCCGTCGATGCCGAGGCCCTGCCGCCGCACGATCTCGGCGAGTTTCGTGTTCCTGGTCACCTGGAGCCTCCGGTTCATCTCACCCGGCGGGAGATCGTACTCGCCGTAGAGGTGGTCGGCTATGACGAAGTCGAGGACGTAGTTCCCCAGGAACTCGAGCCGTTCGTTGTCCTCGAACGTCTCTGCCGGGTACTCTCCGTGGTTCGCGTACGACCGGTGGGTCAGCGCCCGGTCGTAGAGGGGAATGGCGGTCTTTGCGACGTCGGTGATCCCGAACGGGGGATGGGCGAGGAGCGCACGCACCTCTGCCTCCCGGTCGAGGCCGGCGGGCTCCGGGCGCCGGGGGAGCCTCCTCCTGCAAAGGTCGCCGATACGAAATCTGGTCCAGATGGTGGAGAGTTTCATGTCCGTCGGGTGCAGGGCGTCCTGCTGCTCTTCTCTATAGAATGGCTTATGTCCTGCCGGATAAACCTTTGCCGGAGACGGAACCTCCGGGAAACCTTTTCGTTGCCGCCGAAGAGATCTTATCCGTGGTGCAGCCGGCAGCGTACGAGGCAGGCAGGCGTGTCTACCTGGACATCGAGTTCGGGTACGTCTACGGCACCTGTCGGGCGGTCATGATGCCGATCGAGATCGGCGCGGTTCTTTATCGGCCAGAGGACGACAGCGTCCGCTACGTCGGCGAGCAGTTCTGCTACGACATCGACGTCGAGATATGGAAGAAAGTGACCGACGAGTGCGGCAAGACCGTCGGTGTCGCGACGACCGTGGCGAACATGGGCCGCGGCGAGTACGGGATGCCCTACGATCACTCCTACCGCAGCCCGGGCGACGGGGTTTCCGCGGCAAAGGCGACGGCAAAAAAAGCGTTTGCCGATCTCCGGCTCTTTATGGAGTCGGTCGTCTCGGCCGGTGATGCTCCGGCAATCGTCGTTTTTGCTGCGGATATGGAAAGGCGGGCCTTCCGGACCGCAGGCTTCTCGCTCGACGGGTGCATGCTGGTCGACCTCCAGCGGGAGATCCGGCGGCACTTCAAGATGAAACAGGTTCTCTCCCTCGACCGCCTCGCCCGGCTCATCGATTTTTCCGCCGATGATTCCATCGTCGCCTCGACACACTTCAGGTATCCCGTCCCGCGGGAGTATCGCCACCTCCTCGCCGCCCACCGGGGGATGGGCGACGCTGTCCGGACGTTCCTGCTCGCACGCGAGTTCCAGGAGAATCTCCTGCATCTCGAAGAGCGGATCCGCAGCCTCATGGAGACCTGCGAGGGTGAGAGCGAGGAGGGAGGCTGCCGGAACGGTTCGGCCGGAGACGCGACCGACGGTACGGCGGGCACCTGAGCACGGAAGTCCCGTCAGGTATCGTCCTTCACCGGAAGTGACTCTTTTCGCACCTGCACCGGCCGTTTCGGCGCGGGTTCGGAGATTTCGTCCGCTTCCCGGCCCGGCCCGGTCAGCAGGACTTCGATCTCCGTGCCTTCGCAGATGCCGCTGGTGCCTCTCGGGACGTGCAGGTAGGCGTTTGCACGCACCATCGCCATCTGCGTGCCCCCTCCTCTCGGCAGGGGGGTCGCGGCGTAGCGATCGCCTGCTCGCGAGACGGCGAGGAGGACGAACTCGTCGTAGCCGGGATCCGACGTGACCATCCTGTCGAGCCGGGCGCGGAGACGCTCCGCCGGTGGGGGATGAAATCCCCATGCCACGAGCAGGGGGAGGGCGAGTTCCCGTACGGCTGTTTGGGCGGCGATCGGGTAACCCGGGAGCCCGATGGCTGGTTTGCCGTCGATCCGCCCGATGATCGCCGGTTCACCCGGTTTCATCGCGATGCCGTGGACGAGTACCTCGCCGAGGTCGCCGATGACGCCGGCGGTGAAGTCCCGGGTGCCTGCCGATGAGCCGGCGGAGATCAGGAGCAGGTCGTTGTCGCGGATACCCTTCTCGACGGCTTCCCGGAGTAATGCGGGGTCGTCGCGGACGATACCATAGCGGGTGCAGGTGGAGCCTGCCTCGCCGAGCAGTGCCGCGGCCGCGGCGGTGTTGCTCTCGACGGCACCTCCCGGCCCCGGGAGTTCGCCCGCCAAAACCAGTTCGCTCCCCGTCGGGATGAGTCCTACCCGGACCTCCCGCACGTCGATCGCGGCGATCCCGTAGGAGAGGAGCGCCCCGATATCGCAGGGGCGTATCCGGTGCCCTGCCGGGAGGATCTGGTCGCCCTGCCGGATCTCGGTCCCTCTCGGGTGGAGGTGCTCGCCGGGGATCACGGCCTTCCGGGTGCTCCAGGCGCCGTCTCTTCCGGCGACGTCCTCGATCATGACGACCGCATCGTAACCCGCGGGGATCGCGTTTCCCGTGTTCACCCTCTGAGGGTTTTCGAGCCCGACCGGGTTTGCTGCGCTCGCCCCGGCGGTCTCGCGGCTCTCGACGGCGAAACCATCTCTGGCGGCGATATCCGCTTCCGGAACGGTCAGCAACGAATAGACGGGTTTCGCCGTCATCCGTCCGGCCGTATCGGCAACCGGGAGGGTGACGGTCCGGCCGGGGGTCGGGAAGGCCGAGCGCATCACCTCCCGGACTTCTGCAAGCGGTTTTGACGCGAGGCGTTGCCTCACCATGGCGTTATGCCCATATCATCGCCTGTTCCCGGCGAACCCGGTCGCTCTCGCAGAAAAAAGTTAGGTTCGGGTGTAGAGGTTCGCATACACCGTCTTGCCTTTGGAGACCGGGTGGCGTTCGCCGAGGTCGCCGATGTAGTGGACGAAGGTGGCCGTCTCGCCGTCGACCTCCTGCTCCACCTCGCCGACCATCGAAAATCCCGGGAGCGGGTTCTCGATCGTCCCGTAGACATAGATGTCGCCTTTCACCATCTGCCCGCCGACACGGCCTTTGGCGTTGCCCTTGATGATGACGGTGCCGCCTTCGCCGTGGGTGGAGACATGGATGTCCGCATCGCCGCCGATGACGATCGTCCCGCCGTTGATGAATGTGGCGGTATCGTTCGCGACACTCCCGGCGACCCGGATCAGCCCGCCCTGCATGCCGCGCCACTCGCCGCGGGGGGATGAGCCCAGGTGGCTCTTGGCGTTTCCGTCGACGATCAGTTCGCCGCCTTCCATCCCGATGCCGCAGAACGAGTCGACGTCCCCTTTGACGTGGATCTTCCCGCCCTTCATCCAGCCGCCGATGTACATATCGGCGTTGCCTTCGATGACGATCTCGCCGGCGGTCATCTGCTGCCCGATCCTTTTGACGCGGGTGCAGTCTCCCCGGAGAACGATCTTCGTCTCTTCAGCCGTCGCTGCACCGTCGCCTTCAACGGTGAAGTACTTCCCGAGCGGGCTCTTCTGTTTGCCTTCCCAGACATCGAGGGCAGTTATCTCGGCGGCCTTCCTGCCTGCGAAGTTGTCCGGCGTGATGTTCTGTCCCTCGATATAGAGTTCGGGGGAGTTGGTCAGGGTGAGGGTAACTGTCTTCATGCTTCTCATCACCTCATTGTGTCGTATCGACCTCGATCACCCGCGGGTTATGGAGGTGTTCCTCGAAGAGCGAGTAGTTGTCGAGTTTCACGCTGTAGTGCCGGAGGAAGTGCTCGTAGATGTCTCTCTGCACCTGCGCGTTCTCCGGGACCTTCACGTCGACCCAGACCGTCCGCTTTGCGGGCTCCGAGACGACCTCGCCGTCCCGGACGGTCACGATGCCGTCCTTGACGAGCCAGGCGCACCGGGAGAATGCCTTCTCGATCATTGCGGGGTCGGAGGGCATATCTTCGGGGTTGAGGGAGTATACGGCGATATCGGCATCCATGCCGGGGGCAAGCCCGCCGTAGGTGTTGCCGATGCCGAGCGCCTTTGCCGGCCCCGCCCGGGTCATCTGCGCGATCTCATACAGCGTGAGTTCGCGGTCGATGCTGTCGATTGAGGTGGCGTCGATCGTCCGCTCGAGCCACTTGAACGTCTTCATCGTCTCGTCACGTGCGCCCCTGCTCATCAGCCAGGCGATGACCTGCGGGTAGCGGGTGAACGGCCCGGCATTCGGGTGGTCGGTGGTGACGAACGTCCGCATCAGGTCTCTGGAGAGGAGGGCGATCTCCAGGCCGACGGCCCACTGGATGGTGCAGACCTTGACCTTCGGGCTGTAGATGTAGGGCACGACGCCCGCGGAGGTCTCGAGTTCCACGTCCACGTTTGCCCACTTCAGGTTGTTGAGGCCGCGCAGATGGTGCTCGAACGGCCCGTCGGCGGTCATGGTGGTGGTCTCGTCGAGGGTCACCTGACCTATGTCGACGGTGATGTTGTCGTGGCTGTTCACGTAGTCCATCACGTCTTTTGCCCGGGACTCGAAGTTCCCCCAGGAGTCGCCGCCGTAGGCGTGGAACTGAAGGTGCGTGATGTGCAGCACCTGTTCGCGGCCGAAGTCGTTCTTCGGGGCGTAGCCTTCGGCGAGTTTGAGCGACTCGAGCGTGTCGGTGTAGTTGCCCGGGTTTCCGAGGTTGTTGCAGTGCAGGTGCACCGAGTGGGGGAGACCGAGATACTCGTTCGTCTCGATGAGACCCTTCACGATCTCCGCCGGGGCGATATCGAAGTACGGGACCGGGTCGTGGATGTGCTCGCAGTTCAGGCCCCAGCCCCAGGCTTCGGAGCCGCCGGGGTTGACGACCTTGAGGCCGAACCCGCGTGTTGCCCGGAGAAGCCAGGCGGTATACGCGGCGTTGTTCTCGATTTCGTTATTTTTGAGGTATTCAAGGGTGAACCAGTTGTTTCCGAAGACCGGCATCGCGGCGATGTCGATGATCGGGGTATCCCGGATCTCTTCGTGGACGTGCGGGGAGTGGAGCGGGGGCATCGCCGCCTCGTTGACGAAGACGTAGCCCATCCGAGCGTAGTCGTAGCCGGTCTTGAACGTGGAGGGGACGGAGCAGCCCATCTCCATGCGGCTGCACGTGGGGGATTTGTGGGGGCTCTTGAAGAGTTTGTCCTCCGGTCGGAAGAGCCGGCCGACGTTCACCTTCGGCCCGACCACGTGAGAGTGGATGTCGACGCCGCCCGCCATCACGGTCATGCCGGCCGCGTCGATCGTCTTCGGGCTGTTGAGGGCGCTGGTCTCGACGATCTTGCCGTCCTTGACTCCGATGTCCATGCGGTCGCCCTTGATCCCCTGCAGGGGATCGAAGACGAACCCGTTCCTGATCAGTAGTTCGCTCATGCTTCACTCCTCCGCGCGGACGCCTTCGGGCGCTGCCTTCGCCGGTCCTTTTGCAGTCTCTTCGGCTTCCAGTTCGCCGAGCCTCTTGTGGATCCGCTCGAAGAGTTCCTCGTCGCTGATGACGCCCTCGGGCGGGTCGATGACCTTGCGGTACTGGATCGGGACGTTGTCCATCCGATAGACGATGCCCGGGACCTCGACCCCGACGATTCCTACCGGGATGTGGAGGTCGGAGATCTCGCTCGCCATGCAGATGTTCGGGTCGATGGTGATCCAGGGGTGCTTTCTCAGGTGCTTGACCGCCTCGATCGGGAAGTGGGCGCCGGCATCGGTTCCGATGTTGATGAAAGCGTCCACCTCGTCGCGCATGGCAAGGTCGACGGAGCTCGTCTCGCCGGGGTTCATGTGGGCGATGTCCTTCTTCGTCAGGTCGAGACAGTAGGGGAACCCGTACTGCCATGACCAGACCGCGCCCGGTCCGGTGATGTTGTAGTGGCCCCGCATCGCCATGATCGTCCACTTGGTGTAGTCGTTGAGGTCACGGGTCAGGCTGATGGCGATGTCCACGTTGTGGTTCCTGCCGTCGGAGTGGCAGAGCCCCATGCCGTAGAAGATGGTGCCGAACCGGGCCTTCTTCATGATATTGGCAACCTCGAGGATCTGCTCGCGCTTGATCCCGGCAACCTCCTCGGGGATCTCGTGGCCCCGGACGACGGCGCGGAACGCGTCGAAGAGCTCGTAGTCGTGCCCCTGCTTCACCTGCAGGTAGATGTCCGCCACCTGGGCAGTGTCGGTGTGCCTCGGGTCGATGACGATGATCTTGCGGCTCTTGTGGCCCTTGCCGGTGAAGAAGCCGCGGGGGAAGATCGAGTAGCGGGACATGTGCCGCGGGTGGGCGTGGGCGGGGTTTGCGCCCCAGTAGACGATGACGTCCGCCCGGTTCTTCGTCTCGCCGAGGGTGCAGCTCGGGTAGCCGTTGTCGAATATGGCGAGGAACGAGGAGCCGTGGCAGATGGACGCGCAGTTGTCGAGCACGGCCCCCGCTCTCTCGGCGACCTTGGCCGCGGCGGCCATGCCCTCGCAGTTGGTCGATCCGAACCCATAGATCAGGGGTTTCTTTGCATCATAGAGCACTTTTGCCGCATAGTCGACCGCCTCGTCGTAGGAGATATCCTTGTAGGTGCCGTCCGGCTGGCGGAGGCGGGGCAGCTTGACTCTCTCGCTGCCGGTCGCGTGGTGGAAGATCTGGTTGCCGATGGCACAGGCATTCTCCACCTCGAGGATCTGTTTTCCGTCGTCCGATACGGTCACGACAAGGTCGTCGCAGCAGACGCCGCAGTAGGGGCATCCGACATTCTCAATCTTCTTTGGCATTACTGATCACCTCTCCACATCCCGACGGCTCCCTGGACGAGTTCGAGCGCGCTCTTGCGCCTCTCCCCGTTCACCGACTCGACCGTCACGGGGAAACCGCTGTACTGCGGCTCCCCGGTCGCCTGGGTCCGGGGAGGTACCACCTGGTTTGCCCAGACACCCTGCGGGATGAATGCAAGGCCAGGGTAGAGCGACTGACGCCCTTTGACGGCCTTGACGACCACGCTTCCGCATTCACTCGTCACCCGTACCAGCTGGTTCGGAACCAGGCCGAGCGCCTTAACGTCGTCGTCGTGCATCTCGATGATCGAGCAGGCCTCGAAGTATTCCGGGGTCGTTTTGCCCTTTTCCATCGCAACGCCTTCTTCGATGGAGCGCTGGGTGATCATGTTCAATGTAATCCTGTTCGCCATGGTTTTGCCTCGATGTAGTTGGAAAGGCCGGCCTCCCGGGTTTTCGGGAGACCTGCCGCAGGTACGGTAACCCCGGCAACGCCCGTTATCGGGTACTCCGTTGCGTCGGAGGATCTACCGGGATTTCTATACCCGGCAAGCAGAACCTTCCGACATGGTGGGGCCCTGCTCACCCGAGGAAACGAAACATCCGGGCGGAGCACCGGGCGGATCGTTTTGTCATAACTTGTAATGTTTTGTATTTAACCATTCCGAATTTGTAAGCAACTAAAGATTACAAACTTTACAATGAGGTGTTTGAAATGAGTTATTTTTACCCGGCGGGATGATCCGCGGTGTATTGCAGAATAGTCATAGCATGAGACGGCGTCGGCTGCCGGTGCCGGGGGTTGAAGGATGGAGGCCGTGGGGAGGCGGAAAACAGGCATGCTCTTCTCGTTGTCCGGGGTAGGCCGGATTGTGAAGGTGGTATATAATTGTATTTTTTTTCCTTCCGGCCGTTGACATGGGTATTTAAGAAAAGACTGTCTGGGTACCTGGTTCTCAGGAAATCCTCTCCAGAGGGAGGTAGAATTATATATTTTTACGTCCCACTTTAATGACTGGGTACAGCTGAATACTTTTCAAGAGTAATAACTTTAATTATTGCTATTAGTGTTGTTCCACGTAATATTTAATATGTCTCTTTTGCAGACCCTTCTTCGGGACGATAACGCCTGACGGGCCGCGGAGAGAAATCCTTTTTAATGATCGAGTTCAATTATTTGAACTATTGAATCCCGATTTTAAAATATCCAATTAGGAATATAATTGATATTAATATTACTTTTTGCAAAAAAATCCGTCTTATTTCGCAAATTTTATTAATAACTCTCCTTCTACTCTTATAGTCCCTTTTGGGACGTGCAGTAGCGGCCTTCAGGGATCCGGAGCGGGTGTTTGCCCCGTGATCTCTTGCATGAACGGAACGTATTGAACAAGGGTAAAAGGATGAAATACTATGGCTAAATACACGGAAACAATCGATCTCTATTCTGATGACGGGAAGCTGCTCAAGAGCGGCGTCGCCCTCGACAGAATCAGCCCGCTGGTTAACCCGGCCACAGGTAAGATCATCGACCTGACCAAGAGAACGATCAGCGTAAACCTTGGCGGCATCCAGGATGCACTCAAGGTTGGCAAGCTTGGAAAGGGCAAGATCAAGGGAAGAGAACTCGATCTCCCCATCATGGAGAACAAGGACGCGATCGTCGCCAAGATCAAGGAGATGATCCAGGTCGAGGAGGGTGACGACACCGAGATCATGGAATTCAACGGTGGAAAGCTCCTGCTTGTCCAGGTTCCGACGAAGCGCCTGGTCAACGCGTCCACCTACGATGCCGCGATCACCTCGGTTGCAGCCGCGACCACCTTCTCGATCGTCGACCAGTTCAACATCGACGCCTTCAACGCATCCACCGTCAAGGCGGCTTGCTGGGGCAGTTACCCCCACACGCAGGACATGGAGGGTGCACTCGTTACGTCGATCCTGACGATCCCCCAGAACAACGAGGGTATCGGCTACGCGCTCCGGAACATCCCCGTCAACCACACCGTCATGATGACCGGCAGGAACGCCCTGCAGGGTGCAGCACTCTCGTCCACCCTCGAGACCGCCGGTATCTTCGAGATGGGATCCGCCGTCGGGCCGTTCGAGCGTGCCCAGCTGCTCGCCTACGCCTACCAGGGCCTGAACGCGAACAACATGGTCTACGACCTCGTCAAGGCAAACGGCCAGAACGGCACCGTCGGTACCGTCGTCCAGAGCCTTGTCGAGCGCGCCATCGAGGACAAGGTCATCGCTCCGGGCAAGAAGGGCGGGTACTTCCAGTTCTACGACACGAAGGACCCCATGCTCTGGAACGCCTACGCCGCCGCAGGAACCATGGCAGCCACCATCGTCAACTGTGGTGCCGGACGGTTCGCCCAGGCGGTCTCCGCGACGCTCCTCTACTTCAACGACCTGCTCGAGCACGAGACCGGTCTCCCGAGCACCGACTACGGCCGTGTCATGGGTACCGCCGTCGGGTTCTCGTTCTTCAGCCACTCGATCTACGGTGGTGGCGGCCCCGGTATCTTCAACGGTAACCACGTTGTGACCCGGCACGCAAACGGTGTGGCTATCCCGTGCGTGGTCGCCGCAGCGGCGCTCGACGCCGGAACGCAGATGTTCTCGCCCGAGAGCACCTCCAAGCTCTTCGCCGACACCTACGGTAAGATCGACGTCTTCAACAAGCCGATCGACCAGATCGCAAACGGAGCCTGAGCGAGCAGAGATTCGAATGACGAACGCCGCATTTCCGCAACTCAGGATTGTGCCCGTACGGATGCTCAAGCCTGAGACAGCAGAACGCCTGCTCAATATGCTTGCCTGCGTCGCCGGCATCCGCCGAATGATGATTCACGGGCCCGGCCTGCCGAAGGTTGTCCCTTACGGGCCGGCACGGGGGAGCCCGAACCCTCACTCCGACCGCAGAGCGATCCGCGTCGCCGACGCCGAGATTGCGCTGCGCGTCCAGGTGGGCATGGTCATCCTGGAGGTCGAGGACGCTTCCGTCATCGAGGAGGTTCGGTCGCTCTGCGACGGCTTCTTTGTGGAGTTCCCCTACCTGCTCCAGGAAGGCAGGTTCATGAAGACCGCCCCGACGCTCGTGGACTACGCGAAATATGGGCCGGACGCCGATACATCGCTCGTCGGTCTCACGGATCCCCGGAATGGGGAGAAACCGGTGGTTATCCGGACGGAACAGTGTGGCGCATAAATCACGGAAATATGGCTGAAACTCATTCAAGACAGGAAATGGATAAGATATCAATCACTTTGAGGTGAATGGAAACATGGCATACAAGCCCCAGTACGGTCCCGGGACATCGATTGTCGCCGCGAACCGGCGCAAACAGATGGACCCCAAACAGAAGCTTGAGAAGGTTCGTTCAGTAACGGATGAGGACATTGTGCTGATCCTCGGCCACCGCGCTCCCGGATCGGCATACCCGACGGCTCACCCCCCGCTCGCCGAGCAGCAGGAAGTCAACTGCCCGATGCGCAAGCTCGTCAAGCCCACCGAAGGTGCGAAGGCCGGCGACCGCGTCCGCTACATTCAGTTCGCGGACTCGATGTTCAACGCCCCCTCGCAGCCCTACCAGCGGACCTACACCGAGATGTACCGCTTCCGCGGTATCGACCCCGGTACGCTCTCCGGTCGTCAGATCGTCGAGTGCCGCGAGCGTGACCTCGAGAAATACGCGAAGGATCTCATCGAGACCGAGATGTTCGACCCCGCTCTCGTCGGCATCCGCGGTGCGACCGTGCACGGTCACTCGCTCCGTCTCGCTGAAGACGGCATGATGTTCGACATGCTCCAGAGGAACGTCCTCGGCGAGGATGGTATCGTCAAGTACGTCAAGAACCAGATCGGCGAGCCCCTCGACCGTGCGGTTGCCGTTGGCAAGCCCATGGACGAGAAGTGGCTCAAGGCCCACACGACGATCTACCACTCGCTCGTAGGAACCTCGTACCGTGACGACACCGAGTACATCGAATACGTCCAGCGGATCCACTCGCTGAGAACGAAATACGGCTTCATGCCGAAAGAGGAGTGATTACAATGGCAAAGATTGAAAGATCCCAGAAGCTCTTCCTGAAGGCTCTCAAGGAGAAGTTCCAGGGTCAGGACGTCGAGTCCGAGACCGCTGAGTTCTACAACTTCAACGGCGTCCGCCAGTCCCCCCGTAAGATGGAGTTCATGAAGGCAAGCCGCGCCGTCGAGATGGACCGGGGTATCTCCATGTATGACCCCGAGCGCTGCCACCTGGGCGGTATCCCGATGGGCCAGCGCCAGCTGATGACCTACGAGGTCTCCGGCACCGGCGTCTTCGTGGAGGGCGACGACCTGCACTTCGTCAACAACTCTGCAATGCAGCAGATGTGGGATGACATCAGGAGAACCGTCATCGTCGGGATGGACCTCGCCCACCAGACACTGCAGAAGCGTCTCGGTAAGGAAGTTACCCCCGAGACGATCAACGAGTACCTCCACATCCTGAACCACGCGATGCCCGGCGGCGCCGTCGTCCAGGAGCACATGGTCGAGACCCACCCCGGCCTCGTCGATGACTGTTACGTCAAGGTCTTCACCGGCGACCAGGAGCTCGCAGATGACATCGAGCCCCAGTTCCTGCTGAACATCGAGAAGCTCTTCCCCGCGAAGCAGGCCGAGGAACTCAAGGCCGAAGTCGGCAAGAGCATGTACCAGGCGATCCACATCCCGACCGCGGTCTCCAGGACCTGCGACGGTGGAACGACCTCCCGGTGGTCTGCGATGCAGATCGGTATGTCCTTCATCGCTGCGTACCGGATGTGCGCCGGTGAAGCGGCCGTCGCCGACCTCTCCTACGCTGCAAAGCACGCAGGCGTCGTCCAGATGGGATCGATCCTGCCCGCCCGGCGTGCCCGTGGCCCGAACGAGCCCGGCGGTATCAAGTTCGGTCTCTTCAGCGACATCATCCAGGCGAACCGCAAGTACCCCAACGACCCCGCAAAGGCCTCCCTTGAGGTCGTCGGCGCCGGAACCATGCTCTACGACCAGATCTGGCTCGGCTCCTACATGTCCGGCGGCGTCGGCTTCACCCAGTACGCAACCGCGGCCTACACCGACAACATCCTCGACGAGTTCACCTACTACGGTATGGACTACGCCAAGGACAAGTACAAGGTCGACTGGAAGAACCCGAGCCCGAGCGACAAGGTCAAGCCGACCCAGGAGATCGTCAACGATCTCGCAACCGAGGTCACCCTCAACGCCATGGAGCAGTACGAGCAGTTCCCGACCATGATGGAGGACCACTTCGGCGGGTCCCAGCGTGCCGGTGTCATCGCCGCCGCGTCCGGTCTCACGACCTCCATCACGACCGGCAACTCGAACGCCGGCTTAAACGGCTGGTACCTCTCCATGCTCCTGCACAAGGACGGATGGTCGCGTCTCGGCTTCTTCGGCTACGACCTGCAGGACCAGTGCGGTTCCGCGAACTCCCTCTCCATGGTCTCCGACCGTGGTCTGATGGGCGAACTGCGTGGTCCGAACTACCCGAACTACGCGATGAACGTCGGACACCAGGGCGAGTACGCCGCCATCGTCGGTGGTTCCCACTACGGCCGCGGCGATGCGTTCTGCTACAGCCCGCTCGTCAAGGTCTGCTTCGCCGACCCGAGCCTGAGGTTCGACTTCGCCGAGCCCCGCCGCGAGTTCGCGAAGGGTGCAATCCGCGAGTTCATGCCCGCCGGCGAGCGTTCGCTCATCATCCCGGCGCGGTAAACAACTCCATAACCCTTTTTATTTGCACGTCCTCATAATCCGCGATCGCAAGCATTCCTGCCGATCAGCTGGAGAAGGTGGAGCGAGTGGTCCTCACTCGCCCACGTATTATGAGGTTGAGTGTTCGTATCATGATGTATGCTGTTTTTATAGCGGAACGTCGCATTTGCCGGGTTCCCCGTCCGTAAAGAACCCGTCTCGGTCGCCGGGAGGCGCGCGGGGGTTGGGATGGGGTGCGTGGTGGTGGGCGAAACCCCTGTTGCAAAGATGCTCCACACCCTGGGTGCCTGGAGGTTCAGGCAAGTGTAAGGCTCGAGGGAAGCCCGAAAACGGATTTTTGCGACAGGTGTGGAAATGGATTCATGGGAAACGCCCCATACACTGGACCGTGAGGATATCGCCATGACTGCCCCCGCCCCTTGGGGCGGGGAACAACTGCTGGAACAGCAGGAGTTTGAGCACCGAAGGTGCGGAGGAGGAGCGCGAAGCGCGGGTGGGGTGGGGGTTACACACTACTCTAAGAGATGGAGACAGGGGAGGGGGTATGCTCCCCCCTCCCCACCTGACGGTGGTCGAACTCCGGGCGTTCCGCCCATCGCACTCCCCGTCAGCCCCACCTCGCACCTTCGGTGCTCGAACTCCGCTCCTGCGGAGCGTCGTTCCCCAAAAGGCGATATCCCCTCGAAATCTGTTTTCGGGCTTTCACAGATCATCGCCGGTATGATCAGGGGAAGCCGCTCCCGTCCCATATCCGGCACCCGCGCAAACCTCTCTCACCCCTGCACTTTCGCCCCGCGCCACCAAACCCCCTATATCGCCGGACTCCCAACACTCCCGTAAGAAACCGGGAGGACTTCATAGAGTGACAACCGGCAGCCGCATCGTCCTGCACGTGGACATGGATAGTTTCTTCGCCTCCATCGAGGTCCGCCGCGACCCGTCCCTTGCCGGGAGGCCGGTGATCGTGGGCGCCGACCCGAAGGGAGGAGCGGGCCGCGGGGTCGTGAGCACCTGCTCGTATGAGGCCCGTCGCTACGGGGTGCATTCCGGCATGCCGATCTCCCGGGCATTCGACCTCTGCCCGCACGGCGTTTACCTCCCGGTGGATCGCCCGTTCTACGCCAGCGTCTCGGTAGAGATCATGGCGCTCCTCTCCCGGCACGCCGGGCGCATCGAGCAGGTGAGCATCGACGAAGCCTACCTCGACGTCAGCGATGCCGGGAGTTTCCCCGCGGCGGGAGCGCTTGCCGCCGCGATCAAGCGGGAGGTCCGGGAAGAGACCGGGCTCACCTGCTCGGTTGGGGTCGCTCCGGGCAAGGCGGTGGCGAAGATCGCCTCCGACTTCCAGAAGCCGGATGGACTGACGATCGTCCGCCCGGACGAGGTCGCCGGGTTCCTTGCCTCCCTGCCGGTAGGGAGGATCCCCGGGATCGGAAAGAAGACCGGTGAAGACCTCCGGCAGGCGGGCATCCTGACCGTCGGTGACCTTGCACGCCGCGATGTCCAGGAGGTCATCGCCCGTCTGGGGAGATCCGGCGTCCGGGTGCACCACCTCGCCCGGGGCATCGACGACGGCGAGGTTCAGGGCAGGGAGGGGTGCAAATCCATCTCCCGGGAGACGACGTTTGAAGCGGACACCGCCGACCCACCCGTCCTCGCGGGAACCCTCGCAGAACTTGCGGATGATGTCGCGGAGACGCTTCGCGCCGATAACCTCCGGTGCCGGACCGTCACCGTTAAGGTCCGGTACCGCGGCTTTCAGACGCATACCCGGTCGCGGACGCTCCCGCGGTTCACCAGTGACCCGGAGACGATCCGGCGGGCCGCATCCGGCCTGCTCCTGCCGTTCCTCAACGGGGAACCCGTCCGCCTTATCGGGGTCAGGCTCTCGATGCTCGAGGGCGGGTGCACCCGGCAGGCGTCGATCGATGAGTTCTTCTCCTGAACCGCCCCGCGGAGCGAACCTTCTTTATTGGGGATGCGCATTACGCTCCGGCATGCCCGACCTCTGGACGGTGCTCCTCGCCGCCGTCATTCTCCTCCTCTTCGCGGTGCCGGTCGTCCAGCAGCAGGTGACCCGGGCCCGCCGCCTGCGGGCGATCCAGGATCTCGAAGCCGGGCGCCGGACCCGGGTCGTCGCCCTCATCCACCGGCAGGAGCGGATCGGCTTTCTGGGCATCCCGCTCTTTCGCTACATCGACATCAACGACTCCGAAGAGGTCCTCCGGGCGATCCGGCTCACCGCCCCGGAGATGCCGATCGACCTCATCCTTCACACCCCCGGCGGCCTGATCCTCTCGTCGGAGCAGATCGCGATGGCGCTCCGGCGGCATAAGGGGAAGGTGACGGTCTTCGTCCCGCACTACGCCATGTCGGGCGGGACGCTCATCTGCCTTGCGGCGGACGAGGTGGTGATGGACGAGAACGCCGTGCTCGGCCCGGTCGACCCCCGGATCGGGGAGTACCCGGCGGCTTCGCTCCTGCGTGTCCCGCGCCTGAAGCCCCCGGAGGAGATCGATGACGAGACGTTCGTCCTGGTCGACATCGCGGCGAAGGCCCAGACCCAGATGCGGGAGTTCGTGGCCGATCTCCTCCGGGAACGGATGGACGCCGGGCGTGCGGACAGCCTCGCGCGCCTGCTCTCCGGAGGAACGTGGACGCACGACTACCCGATCACCTTCGAGCAGGCCCGGGAACTCGGGCTCCCCGTCACTTCAGGCATGCCCGCCGGGATCTACCGGCTGATGGACCTCTTTCCCCAGGCGATGCCCCGCCGCCCGTCGGTAGCCTACGTCCCGATCCCCTACCGGGAGGAGAAGAAAAGATGACGTTTTGCCGTCATTCCCTCCCGGATCGCTGGAAATGTCGGCAGAAGCTATTTTGATGTCTGGAAGTCAACACCACTCTGTTTGCGGCACGCACCCGCGGGGTTTCCGTGGGTGCGGGGCCGGCAGGAAACGGTAACAATGACTTCGACCATAACGCGTACACTGCTCGTCTGTCTGTTTTTTGCGGCGGTACTGCTCTGTGCAGGATGCACAGAACAACAGTCTTCCCCGGGAGAGGCGATGGATGCGGAGTTCCGGGGCGAGACCGCCGGTTACGACGACCGTGTGGAGTTCCGGTTCGTCCCGGACACCGATGAACCGGGAGCCTACAGCGCTACCTATACGATCGAGCGGGACGTCTCGTGGGGAACGACGATCGAGACCCGCGAGAACGTGCAGTACGAGGATATCTCCCGCGCCGACCCCATCGAGGTTGTCGTCCCACGCGAGGCCCCCTCGGACGGGGTAGCGCTTGAGATCGAGATCCGGAACTCTGCAGGTGACGTCCTGCACCGGAGCCGGACGTCCGTAGCCCCCGCGACACCCGTCCCGACACCGTCGTGATCCGCGGGGACAACCCACCCCTTATCCCGTCCTAAAACCCACCTTCTTCTGATCGTGAGCACCGACCTTCAACTGAGTCTGGACGCGTTTGACCGCTCAAAACCTCCCCTCTGCGGGGATAATCCCGGCCGGAACGGTTTCCGCCGGCTCTGCCGCCAATGCCCTTTTGCCGTGAGGGACGGAACCGTCGTCTACTGTGAACGGTTCGAGATCCCCATCCGGGCGCGGGACAAGTATACCCTGCGGCGATGGAAGGAGACGCGTAGCGGTGTGCTTGAGCGCGACGGGAACAGGTGCACCGTCTGCGGCGGAGAGCAGGATCTCCATATCCACCATATCGACCGCGATCCCACGAACGATGTTCCGTCAAACCTCGTCACGCTCTGCGATATCTGCCATGCCCGGGTACATACCGAGCTCCGCCGCGAGGGCGGGATCGGACGGGTGGCGCGGGTGCTTCCGGCGGCGCGGCGTCGTTTGGAGTGACGCACCCGGCAGGACTCTCCCGAAACCCGGCAGGTCTACCTGCCGGGTCCGGCTACAGGGGTAACGGTTATATTATATGCGCGCTACCAGTTGCGTGACCATGGGGGGAATGTCCGGCGTGAGCATTACAGAGAGACTCTTCGGCAGGAGCGAACCCGAAGGCCGGGAAGGCGCCTGCACCGATTCCACAGTGAGCAGAAAAGCCGTCTCCCTTGCGCAGCAAGGGCGGTTTCCCGAGGCAATCGATTGTTTCGACCGGGTACTCGAATCCGACCCGGCAAACGTGAAGATGTGGAACAACAAAGGGGTCTTTCTCGATCTCCTCGGTAGGGACCAGGATGCACTGGACTGCTGGGAGAAGGCGCTCTCGATCGATCCCGAGTTTGCTCCCGCCTGGGTCTCCCGGGGGATGCTGCACCGGCGCCGCAACCGGCTCGAGGAGGCGCTCGCCTGCTACGACCGGGCGGTGGAACTCAACCCGGACTCTGCGGTCGCCTGGTACAACCGGAGCGGCGTTTTCGTCGCGATGCACCGGATGGATGATGCGGTCGCCTGCTACGAGCGCGTTCTCGCGATCGATCCCCACTTCGTGGCGGCCTGGACGGATCTCGGCTACGCTCACTTCCTCGGGCACCGGCACGAGGAGGCAATCGCCTGTTACGACCGTGCCGTCGCCGACGATCCCGGAAGCGTTCGGGTCTGGAGCCTAAAGGGCGGCGCCCTGTACGCGCTCGGGGAGTACCGGAAAGCGCTCGAGTGCTTCGATAAGGTGCTCTCGATCGACCCGAAGTACGCCGCCGGGTGGAGCATGAAGTGCAGCGTCCTCTACCACCTCGGGATGTACCGGCACGCGCTTGCGTGCGCCGATAAAGCGCTCGAGATAAATCCCACCTGCGAGCTGACCGGACAGGTCAGAAAGATGCTTCTCTCTCTTATCCAGAAGTGGTGACGGACCCATCCGTCCCTCCCGGATTTTTTCGGAAGGTTGACGCCTCCGACCGTCCAACCACGAATAACTGCGCCGGACGTCGGGAACTCTCCCCCGGGGGAGACTCCGACCGTCTATTACTACCCGGCGAAGCCAACAGGTGGATGTAATCCATGCCCGTCGATCAGATCCCTATCGGCACGTTCTCGCGAATCACGCACCTGTCGCAGAAAGCGCTCCGCCTCTACGACGAGCGGGGGCTCCTCGTCCCCGCGGCAAGAGACATCTGCACGGGGTACCGCTACTATACTTACGACCAGATTGAGCGGGGCATCCGTATCCGAAACCTGCTCTGGCTCGGGTTCGGCCTCTCCGAGGTGGAGGCCATCCTCGAGGCACGGGAACGTGGCGATGCCGCGATGATCCAGGAACACTTTGCACGGCGTCTCGCTGAGAACGAACGGGAGGCCGGCCGGCTGCATGCGATTGCAGGGGCCCTGCGCAAACAGCAGCAGGACCCGTTCAACGGAGGATTCAGTATGTCGATTACCGAACCTGTTATCAAGGATATCCCCACCGTGCGGGCGCTCAGCCTCAGGGAGCGGGGTATCTACCAGGAAACGATCCCGAGAATGATCCGGGAACTCTTCACGTACGTCTGTCCTGAAGACGGACGGCAGCCGGCTGCAAGGATCGCCGGGCCGATCATGTTCATCTGCCATGACGAGGAGTACCGGGAGACAGACGCGGACATCGAGGTGGCGGTCCCGATCACAGGGTCCGTCAGCCTCGACGGAACCGCCGTCGAGGTCGTGAACCTTCCGGGCGGCCGGTTCCTCTCGGTACTCCACACGGGCCCCTACCCCGGGGTCGGGAAGGCATACGAGCGGCTCTTTTCCTACATGAACGAGCACCGCCTCGTGCCGTCCGGCCCCTCGCGTGAACTCTATCTCAACGACCCCGCCGAGGTGCCGGAGGAGGAACTCCTGACCGAGGTCCAGTCCCCGGTAAAAGACCTTCCCCCGTCCCCCTGAAGGGGAGCGGTCACTCTCCCGCGACCTCGAAGACGTGGCGGCCCCACCCGGGGAGGTCCAGGTAGAGTCCGGGAGAGAGGAGCCCCTCGCCGTCCCGGTCATACCGTGCCTCCCCGATGAGATCGCGGAGCCGGACCGCCTTCCCCGTGAGGTCCGCCCAGGGGAGCGGGACGTAACACTGGCCCCGGTCGGGGGCGTAGTTGACGGCGACGAGGAAGCGCTGCTCCTCCCTCTCCCAGGCGAAGGCGACATATCCGTCGTGGGAGGGGTTCCCCTCCCATGCGGGGGTGCAGTCGAGGAGCCGCCACTCTCCGTCCCGGAACGCCGGCAGGCGCAGGCAGGCAAAAAGCCGCCGGTAGAACTCTTCTATGGCCGGGTCGGCCGGCTCCTCCGGGCCCCGGCAGAGGTGGACGGAGACCTTCTTGTGCCGCCCGGAAACCTGCCCCCGGTGAATGAACCGAAGACCCGGGCAGAGGAAGGCGAGGACGGCGGCTGCCCGGTGGCGGTCGGGCGGGAAGACCGCCGCCGCCCGGTTCTCGTCGTGGTTCTCGAGGAACCTGACGGATCTTTTCTGGTATTCAGGATCCGCCCAAAAATGCTCCCGCACCGGCCGGGCTGCCCCGTTTCGGAGCCGGTCGTAGAGGCGCTTGTCGTAGGTGTAGTCGAATCCCTGCTGCTGGAGCGTCCACTCGAGGTCCCAGTAAACCTCCGCCACAAAGGTAAACCCCGGGTGCTCTTTGTGGACGCCTTCGATTGCGCGGGGCCAGAAGGGTTCCGTCTCCCGCCCCCAGGTCCGCCGGAAGATCTCCGGGAGGACGAGCATCGCCATGTCGCACCGGAGGCCGTCGCACTGCCCCGCGACCCTCCGCAGTTCGGCGGTCATTGCCTCCTGCATGGCCGGATTGCCGTAATCGAGCTGCAGGGTGTCGGGCCAGCCGCCGGAGTAGGGGTCCCGGCCGTGGGCGAGGACGGCCGGGCCGCCGGGAAGGTTCACCCGGACGAACTCCTGCGGTCGGCGGGCGAGTTCCTCCTCCGTGCCGTGAACGTAGTAGTCCGGGCGATCCTGCACCCAGGGGTGGTCGGGTGCGGTGTGGTTCGGGACGAAGTCGAGCATCAGGCGGATCCCGTACCGGTGCAGGCGCTCGCGGAACCGGGGGAGTGCCTCCGGCTCCCCGAGGTCGGGGTGGAGGAAATAGCCGGCAACGGCAAAGGGGGAGCCGCAGATATCCTCCTCGCTAAGATCGGGGAGCAGACACCGGTACCCGGCGAGCCATTGCTCGTTCGAGCGGGAGACCCGGCGCCCGGCCTCCCCGGTCTCCCAGGCTCCCATGAGGTAGACCCAGGAGAAGCCGCACCCGGCCAGTTCCGCGAGCCGGGAATCGGGGATGTCGTCGAGCGTGAGGCGGCGCCCGGCCTCTCTGCCGAGGTGGCGGAGCAGGACGCGGGCGTTGACCTCGTAGAGGGCGGGGTGGCGTGGGGTATGGGTGTTCATGGCATCTCTCCCGGATCTCGGGGTGGATAGAGGTATCCCTTACCAGATAGCGGAATGGAGGTCGTCGTCACGCAAAAAACCCCGAAACGACCGGGTGCCCTGCACCGCGTCGATGACCAGGGTGTTCGTCGCCCGCATGAACGCCGCGAGCGGTGCATGCATCCGGGCGTCGAGGCAGCGGTAGACGAAGTTCCGGAGCGCTGTCTCCGCCCGCAGTTCGGGGATGAGGCGCCGGCGGAGGAGGGCGGTATAGGTCGCGGCGAGCGGTGCTCCGGCGGTAAGGTGGCGGTCGGCGGCGTGGGCGGCAAGTTCCGCCGTCCGGTGGGCGTAGAAGATCCCCTCCCCGAGGAGCGGGCCCGTAAACCCGCCTGCGTCGCCGACGAGAACCGTCCCCTCGTGGGCCGGGGAGGGGATGTAGTTCCCGAGCGGCAGGAGGTATCCAGCCGGTTTCCGGGCAGCGAACGCGGAGAGCCCGACGGACTTGAGGAACGCTTCGAACGTATCGCGGAGATTGCCACCGTTTGCCGATAACAGCCCCCCGATCCCCACGATGATCGCCTCCCTGTTCGGGAAGACCCACCCGTAGCCCCACCGGCAGGCGGCAAGGATCAGGTGAGGCGTGGCGAGGCCGTCATCCAGGCGGATCGGCCCGTCCTCGTTTACGAGCGTCTCCGCCTCCCTGCGGGGGATCGCAAGTTCCAGCGTCCACCCGAGGTTGTTTTGCCACCGCTTCCTGTCGACGACGCTCTGTGGGAGGGTGCGTCTGACCCGGCTGTGAACCCCGTCCGCCCCGATGATGACCCGGGCGGAATACCGGTCGCCGTCCGACGTCGTGACGGTCCGGCGGGCGTGGTCGATCCCTGCCGCTTCCGCGCCCGTGTGGACTTCCGCCCCTGCCCGTGCCGCCATCTTTGCAAGAAAAGCGTCGTAGCGTTCCCTGCCGGTGAAGTAGACCGGTTCATCAAGGTCTTCGGTGAGGATGCGGCGGCTCCCGATGTAGAGCGCGTACCCCGTCCCGGTGAAGTCGAGCAGCCCTGCCTGCCGGAGCGCGGGAACCGGGAGGGAAAAGACCCGGTCGAGAAACCGGACGGTCTTCTGGCTGAGGCACCCTCCGCAGACCTTGTTCCGCGGATATGTCCGCCGCTCGAGGAGCGCCACGCTGTGTCCGGCCTCCGCGAGCAGGCAGGCGGCGGTGCTCCCGGCGGGTCCGCCGCCGACGACGACCGCATCGTATTCGGGCCGACCCTTCATCTCCTCTCTCCTCGCGATGGTAGAGTCCGGTGGAGGTCATATCTCTTTCCCCCGGAAGAGGAGACCGGTCCCGGACACTTTCACCCTCCGCGGAACAGGCTCTTTTACTCACGGGCCGATGCTTCCGGTATGTCCGTCGCGGAGCAGAAACTCACCTATCTCACCGCTGCCGGGCGGTTCGACATCTGCAGCCCGGGCGAGTGCCTTCAACTCCTCCCGGTCGCGGTCGAGACCAGAGAGGTCTCTCCAGCGCCGGAAATTCTGCCCGTTCCGCTCGATACCCTTCGTGCATCCCAAGAAACCCCTGACGGTCTCGAAGACCCGAATGTGCGAACCGTGATCGCTCCCTATATCTCCTACAACCGCCGGACGGGCGGGTGCGGGCGGATGCTCAAGATGCTTCTCAACGGCACCTGCTCCTACGACTGCGCCTACTGCCCCGTCCGTCTTCAGCGGGAGCCGGCGAGTTTCTCCCCCCGGGAGTTCGCTGATACCTTCCTCCGCCTCTGGCGGGACGGACTCGTCGAAGGACTCTTCTTGAGCTCCGGCATCCCCCGGGATGTCGACTGCGTGATGCACGATCTCGTGGAGACGGGAGAGGTTCTGCGCCGCCGGGGCTACGGCGGCTACCTTCACCTGAAGATCCTTCCCGGCGCAACCCGGGCGGATATCCACGACGCCGCCCGCGTGGCCGACCGGATCAGCATCAACCTGGAGACGACGTCCCCCGACCGCCTCGGTGGCATCGCCGGGGTGAAGGATTACCGGCAGGATATCCTGAAACGCCAGTCCTGGGTGGCGGAGGAGAAGCCCGGCGGCCACACCACGCAGCTCGTCGTCGGGGCTGCGGACGAGACCGATGCGGAGATCCTTTCCTGCCTCGCCGACCAGTACCGCCGGGTCCGGCCTTCCCGGGTCTACTTCTCGGCGTTCCACTCCCTCCCCCGGACTCCCCTCGCATCGCACCCCGACACCCCGGCATGGCGGGCGCAACGGTGGTACCAGGCCGACTACCTGCTCCGGGACTACGGCATCACGGCCGACGAACTCCGGGCTGCCCTCGACGAGGAGGGTTTCTTCCCGAACCGCGACCCGAAGGCTGTTCTCGCGGCCGGGAGGATGCCGGTGAACGTCAACCTCGCCCCGCGCCGCGACCTCCTCCGCGTCCCCGGGATCGGGCCGAAGGCCGCGGACCGGATCCTCAGCCTGCGGAGAGTGCGGCCGTTCGCCTCCCCGGCCGACCTTGCGCGTGTCGGCATCCGGGGGAGGGCCGCCGCGCGTCATCTCACGTTCGGCGACCGGGATACCATCCAGACGAAACTTTTCCCGTAACTGCGGTTCCTTCCGAAAAAAAGGTAGGGTTATCTGACCTTCCCGAACTCCGTGCTCACGTCGGCGGCCGAATGGTATTTCCGGTCGGAGAAGCCCTCGATCGCCGCGATCACGGTCTCCGGCGCATCGTTCTTCCGGGCGTGGGCGATCAGGTCCTGCCTTCCCGCCGGGTAGTCTATGCCCTTGAGGTAGGCCTGCAGGTCGGCAGCCGAGATGTGCGTAAGCGACGGTGTCACCGTCCCGGTCTCCCGAACTTCCCCGGCCGGCGTCTCTATCCCGGTCGGCTGCCGGGTGCGTGCCTCACCGCCGAACTCCGCGCTCACGTCTGCGGCCGACCGGTACGTCCGGTCGGGAAATCCTCCGAGCGTCGTGAGCACGTTTTCCGGAGCACTCTTCTTCCGGGCGTGGGTTATGAGATCCTGCCTCCCTGCGGGGTAGTTCATCCCCGCAAGGTAGGTCTGCAGGCCGGCGGCCGAGAGGTGTCCGGGAGCCGGCCCCGTCGTCGTGGGCCGGGTCTCCATCGCGGCCGGCGGCTCTCTCCTGACCTCCTCGACGACGGTCTCGCGGGGCGCGGTCTCGACCCTGCCCTTTTCCACGTCCTCGGCCTTCATCATGGACTCAAGCGTCGGGGCATGAGCCTCCGTCACCGGCCGGGTTTCCACCTCCTCGACGACGGTCTCGCGGGGAGGAGCCCCCGTTACGGGCACCGCCGTCCGGGCCCTGCCTTCTTCCACCTCCTCGGCTCGTATCGCCATCCCTTCCCGGGGTGCCCGCTCCCGCACCTCCACCCGCTCCGTCGTGACGACCTCGCGGGGCGGCGCCTCCGTCCGGGTCACCGCCCGGGCCTCTTCCTGGCTCGGGGGACCCATGGGGCGTCTCGACTCGATCAGGCTCCAGTTCGCTTCTCTCGGCCAATCGCCCTCCGAGAACCCGGGTTCGTTCTCGAGCCGGTACTTGCTGATGTTCACCAAGAAGACATCGTCCCCCGGCCGGTAGACCATGGCCTCGATGGGAATCGCGAAGTGCTTCGCTCCGAGGCCGAACATGCCGCCTGTCCTGAGCACCGCGTACGCCACTCTTCCCGTGGGCAGGCCGACCCGCAGGCTCGAGATCTCGCCGAGATCGTAACCTTCCGGGTTCTTCACCCGCTTTCCTACGACATCTTCGGATGAGAAGAACTCCGGCCCCTCCGTCCTCCGCACCTGCTGCTCCAGAATCGTTTCAGCCATTGCAACCACCATATCCCTGGCGTGTATTCGAAGGCGATCATCACCTTCGCGCAGAGCGGGCGATGCGTGTTGTGACTATTTAACAGTTCCCCGGTTCCGGTACCGGGGTACCGGCGAAGCGTTCTCCGTCGTAGAATGGGCGTGCGGGGGAGGCCGGGAGGAGTGTTTCCCGGCTCCCGCCTCGAGCGGGGTTCAGCCCCCGTCACCTGAACTTTCCGAACTCCGAGCTCACATCGGCGGCGGACCGGTATGTCCGATCGGAGAAGCCCTCGATTGCCGTGATCACGTCCTCTGGAGCGTTGTTCTTCCGTGCCTGGGCGACGATGTCCTGTTTGCCTGCCGGGTAGTCCATGCCCTTGAGGTAGACCTGCAGATCGGCGGCGGAGAGGTGGGTGAGGGAAGGCGCTCTCGTCCGGGTCTCGGGCCGCTCCTCTCTCCTGACCTCCTTCGCAGTGACCCCGGGCTCCCGCCGTGTCTCCATCACGGCCGACTGCTCCCCGCGGACTTCGCTCCCGAACTCCGTGCTCACATCGGCGGCGGACCGGTATGTCCGATCGGAGAAGCCCTCGATTGCCGTGATCACGTCATGCGGGGCGTTGTTCTTCCGGGCGTGGGTCATGAGATCCTGCCTTCCCGCCGGGTAATCCATGCCCTTGAGATAGACCTGCAGGTCGGCGGCGGAGAGATGGGTGCGGGGCGGCACCATCCTCCGTGCCGCCGGTGCCTCTTCGTGGACCTCCTCCATCCTGGTCTCGTGAACCTCCCGTGCAGGCGCCTCGATTCCGGTCGGCTGCCGGGTTCGGGCCTCGCTCCCGAACTCCGCGCTCACGTCTGCGGCCGACCGGTACGTCCGGTCGTTGAAGTTCTCAAGTGCCGTGATCACGCTCTGCGGCGCATCGCGCTGCCGGGCATGGCTGATCAGGTCCTTTTTGCCTGACGGGTAGTTCATCCCCGCAAGATAGGTCTGCAGGCCGGCGGCCGAGAGATGCCCGGCGGAAGGCCCCGGAGTCATAAGCGATCGTTCGGCCTCCGTTACCGGCCGGGTCTCCATCGCGGCCGGCGGCTCTCTCCTGACCTCCTCGACGACGGTCTCGCGGGGCGCGGTCTCGACTATCCGCTCCCTGTGGACCGGCCTGACGCCTGGTTCCCGGGGTGGCGGGGCCTCCGTTGTCACCGGCCGCTCCTCGACGGGCTGCTCCGCCGGCTGCTCTCCCCAGCCGCGTGCGACCGTCTGGACGGGCGGAGGCGTCGGAACGACCCTCTCCCTGCCTGCGGGTGTGGTCTCCGCCGGTGCCGTCGCGCCTTTCACTGCTGCGCCGGTGGCCGCTGCTGCAGCCGTGCCCACCCCCCGTGACGGCGGAACCTCCCTCTCCGTTACCGGGGCCGTGGGTTCCGCTGCCGCACGTGCCGGGGGTGGTGTCCTGACCAGGCTCCAGTTCGCTTCGCGCGGCATCCTGTCCCGGGAAAACCCGGGAGAACTGTCCAGCGTCCGCTTGTTTGCATCCACGATAACACTCCTCTCCCCCGGGCGGGTGCGAACCGCCTCCCAGGGGATGGCGAAATGCTTCTCGCCGAACCCGAGGATGCCGCCATAGGAGAGCACGGCATACGCGATGCAGCCGCTGTCGCGATCTATCGCGACATCGCTGATATCGCCGAGGTTCTCTCCTTCCGGGTTTCGCACCTTGACGTCCCGGATGTCGTGCGCACGCATCAGGTTCACCGTCTCTTCCCGTGCGGGCCGCCGGGTCTCCAGCACCGATCCCATCTGTTGTTCAGCCATCGTATCTCCCTCCAACTCGTTTTTCTCGAAGAGGTTACCCCCTCAAGGCGGGGGAGTAGATGTTCGAGGATACTTAAGGGTTTCCGGCCCGGGCAAACCGGGCGGTGTCCGGCGGTAAAAAGAAGAAAGGGATAGGATGCCGGCCCGAACCTTACGCCCGGGCGTATCGGAGGATGAGTTCGGTCGCCGCCCTGATGTCCCGCCCCTGCTTCCTTGCCTCGGCGAGGTAGGTGTTGTAGACCTCGTCGGTCACGAGCCGCAGTTGCGGGCGGAAGAGATCGGCGTGCATCATCAGGTCGAAACACCGTGCCTCGCTCTCGGTGAGGCTGAGCGCCCGGTATTCCCCGGTATGCGGCACGAATGCCGGGTTTTTGTCGCGGGGCGTCCTGACCGCGAGGTCGGCGAGCGGTGTCGCGGGGATGGGTTCGGCGCTGCTCACGAAGACGTCGTCGAGAGAGAGTGCGGCGATGAGATCCTTCGTCGCCTCGTAGTCCCGCTCCGTCTCCCCGGGGTACCCGACGATGAAACTCCCCGCAACCCGAAGGCCGTGCTCCCGGCACCGTTCCACCGCCTCCTCGACCTGCCGGACGGTCGCGCCCTTGCCCATCAGCCGGAGCACCCGGTCGCTCCCCGACTCGATCCCGAAGAAGACCCACCCGATGGTGTACTGCCGGACAGCGCCCAGGATCTCGTCGCTGATGCAGTCGACGCGGATGTCGGGGGAGGAGACGTTTTTCGGCCCCATCACCTCCGCCATCGAACGGAGGAGGCCGATGAAGGCTTCCGGGTTCATCTCCCCACCGGTGGAGCCGTAGAGCGATCCGGTCCCCCCGGAGACCGAGAGCCTCGTCGCACCGTGCGCGGAAAAAGCCTTCACCTCCTCGACGATGCGATCAAGCGGCCGGCTCCGGATCGCTCTCCCGAAGAACCGGGGCACCTGGCAGAAGGTGCACCCCCCGATGCATCCCCGGTGGGTCTCGATGTAGGCGCTCGCCCCCCTGACGCTCTGGTTCCCGATGTCGTCCGGGATCAGGGGGAGCGGACGATCCATCGACGCCGGCGGAGCGGGCGGCGTCACGACCGGCCGCCCGGCGTCGAGGAACGCGATCCCCGGGAGGGCGTCCGACACCCCCTCCTCGACGAGGCGGATCACCGTCTCCTCGCCCTCGCCGACGACCACCGCGTCGGGAGCGAGTTCCCCGAGCACCATCTCCGGCGCGGCCGAGACCGGCCCCCCGACATAAACCAGCCCTCCGCGCTCGCGGTGAGTCCGGACCAGGTCCCGGATCGCGGGATCGAGGAGGTGCTGGGTCGAGAAGAGACTCATGAGCAGGACCGAATCGGCCGGCACGGCGGGCGTCCGGGTGAGGGTGACCCGATGACCCGCGTCGCGGAGGACGCCGCCGATCAGCATGGCGCCGTAGGTGTAGATGCCGGGGGAGAGGATCGTGATCTCCATGATACAGTATCGCCGGAACAGTATACAAAAGGTGGGGATCTGCCGGTCAGAGCGGCACGGGCTGCCTGAACCGCCGGGCCTCGGCGACGGTATGGGCGCCCCGGTCCGAGGCGGCGATCAACCGCGCCTGGAGCCGCATGATGTCGGCGATGATGGGCAGCGGGTTCTTCTCCAGCGTCTCCGCGACAACGGTGCGGGCCTCTCTGAACCTTCCCGCCCGGCGGAGCAGATCGGCGAGGACGGCTTCGTCCGTTCCCTCCAGGCCGGCCAGCCGCTCCCCCTTCTCCCACGCCCGCCGCAGGAGATCGGCGGCACGTTTCCGGCAGATCCGGGCGGGCACATCCTCCCCCTCGTCGTCGCAGACCCATGCGGCGTGGAGGGATGCCCACGCAGCCTGGGCCAAAAGACCGAGATCTTCCTGGATTATCGACCAGCAGAGGAAGGTGTTTGCGATATTCGGGAACTTCCGGGCGTCGAGTTGCCACCGATAGCGCGGGAGTTTCACCACGTCGGCCGCCCCCTCCGGGGCCTTGCCCGGGTCGGGTGCGCAGTAGCCACAGGACGGGCACCGTTTCACCCATGCATAGATGGTGGACCGCAGGGGTTCGGCGGGACGGGTATCGAGGTCGCGCGACCCGACGCAGCCTGCGGCCTCGGGAACGGTGAACCGGCAGGCCTCGCCGCAGACTGCGCAGGTGGTATTGAGGTGACGGAGGTGGGTCATCGATGGGGCCGGATAGCATATCTAATGATATATATTTTGCCCATAATGGAATGCGGTGAAATGGCGGCTCCACCCGAACCTCCTCCCCCTCACCGGGCTTGCGGGGCGGCCTCCCCGACCCGGCGGGCGTAGGCCGTTACGGTCCATCCGAGGAGCACCGTCGCGCCCGCGACCAGCGCGAGGATCAGCCAGTGGACGGGACCGGCGGTGTCCACCGCGAGCCTGACCATGAGGTTCAAGGGGTTGTATGGAACGGCCATGACGAGGAGGAAGACCACGACGAGCGCGGTCGAGAAGATGAACTGGGCGCTCGTCCGTTCGCGGTAGTGGAGCGCCACGAGAGCCCCGAGCAGGATGAGGAAGAGCCCGCCCACCGAGGCGTGGAGGAGGATCGCGGCGGCGTTATCGACCGCGATGCCGTTGAACCCGAGAAGGAGGAGCCAGGCTCCGGCCTGAACCGGAACCAGGACCTCACAGGCGGCAACCTTCCCCCAGACCATCTCCGCGAACGTGACCGGCGTCGACATGAGCGTCTCGAGCGTCTGGCGCTGGTACTCCTCGGTGATGAGATCGATGATCAGGGCGGCCGAAACGATCGCCGGGAGAAGGACGAGCAGCGGGATGAGAAGGCCGTAGACGAACTCGAAAAAGTTCTCGCCGCCGCCGGACTCGGGGAAGTTCAGCGAGACCGGGAAGGCGTTCATCCGGTCGGCCCGGATCTCTCTGAGTTCCTTCTCGTAGCCCTGGAGAACCTCTTTTACCTTGACGTTGATGACGCTCGACTGCAGGTCGTTCTGGATGAGGTAGAGCGTGACCGTGACCGGCCCCTCGGCGTCGGGCGGGGTGTCCGGGACGTAGACCACCGCCGAGACCTGCCGTTCGCGGAGCGCCGCAAGCGCCTGGCCGAGATCCATCCGGTGGAGGATGAGGTCGTCTCTCTTCTCGAATTCGTCGATGAGCGGTGATTCCGCGCCGGCGTAGCCGACGCCGTAGGTGATCGTCGAGTAACCCTCGATCGCCTCCGGGTCGTACATGGCGGTGAGCCCCACCATCAGAAACGACGAGAACATCGCGACGAAGACCTGCAGGAGGATTGCAAAGACGATCGTCTTCTCCGACGAGAGCCCGAAGAGTTCTTTCTTCGCGATAAGGCCGATATTTCGTGTATTCACAGGAGCGCCCCCATCAGGAAGTAGAGGTTGTAGAGGCTGTGCACCATACACGCCGCGATGAGCCCCGGCCCGTAACCCTGCCGTCCCCAGAGCAGGAGGAAGCCGCCGGTGACGAGCACTCCCGCGATGTGGAGGAGGAGCGGCATCCAGAGCACCTGGAGGGAGAGGAAGAGGACACTCCCGAAGATCGATTCGGTGATCTGGGCGAGCGTGGCAAGGAGGAGGAGTTTTTCTCCCGCGAGGAACCCGAACCCGATCGCGACCGCACCGAGGAGCAGGTTCCTCGGCGTCAGGAACCCGGGCCGCTCCCGTGCCACCGCATACAGCCCGATCGACTTCGCGAACTCCTCGATGAACGCCGCCGAGACGGTCAGGAGAACCAGGGAGAGCGGCATCGGGATGTTGAAGAAGAGGACGAGCGTCAGCATCTGGGCCATGAAGACGAACGGTATCGTGAAGGCGGCGAGCAGGAAGAGTGAGAGGTGCGGGTGATCCCGGCTTATCCCGCCCGAGACGAAGTCCGCGAGCCTTGAAGCAAGCGGTTTCTCCGAGAAGAGCCGCTCCTCCCGGAAGTTCGTGATGCCGACGTAGAAGAGGATGACGCTCGTTGCAAAGAAGAGTACCGTCGAGTAGACATACTCCATGGCGGTGAACCCGTCGCCCTGGATCTCGAGGACGACCAGGGTGAGGGGCGAGATGATGCTTATGACGTGGGTGTTCGCAAAGACCGTCGGGAAGAAGAGGTACGACGTGGCGAGGGCCGAGAAGAAGATCGAGACGAACGAGAGTTCTTTGAAACTCCGGGCGGCCATCCCGATGATCAGGGCGTTTGCGAGGAAAAAGAGAATGACCGGGATGAGCGGGAGGAGGATTGTCATCGGCGCCCCGGAAAAGAGGGTGATCGCGGCAGCGATGAGGATCATGATCGTGAAGTAGGGGAGCGCTTTACCGACGACGATTGCGGTCGGCCTCGCGGGGGTGGAGAGGAGCGCCTCGCCGGCCCTTCCCACCCGCTCGTTCATCACGCTCATCATGAAGAACTGCGAGGTGAAGTAGAGCGGGAAGATGAAGACGAATACCAGAATGATTGCATCGAAGGGAAGCGGTGGGGAGAGCTCCGAGGGCGTCCTGAACTGCTCCATGGCGGAGCCGCCCGAGATGACGCCGGTGTAGCGCTCGAGGGGGTGTCCGCTCCCGGTGTCGGCGAGGTGCTCCCGGAGGGTCTCCTCGGAGACGGGCATTGCCGACGCCGGCGGTGTCACCGCTTCGACCGGGCCCGAGGGGACGGGAGGTCTCCGGGCGTCCGCCGGGGCGCCGACCTGCTGCCCGCTCTGGGTCGCCAGAAAGTCGATCTCGCTCTTCACGTACTGGAGATCGATCCAGAGCGGGTAGGCGGCGAAGAGGTCGGGTTCTCCGGCGGCCACATGGGAGACGTAACCCTCGTAGTCGCGTTCGATCGTTTTCAGGGCCGCCCGCCCTTTATCCGTATCGGCGGCGTAGACTTCGCCGTTCAGGATGACGATGTCGTATGCGAACCGGTTCTCCCAGAGGGCCGCCCCATTGTCGAGGTAGGCGGTAAAACGGCTGTCGGGAGCGACGATCCGGGCGATCTCGGGGTCGTCGATACCGACGCGGTACATGCCGTCCTGCATATGGACGCCGCTCTGAGCGGCAAATGCCGTCACCAGCACCAGGAGGACGAGAAGCCCTGCCGCAAGCGGGAGGACGCTTCTCCCCATCGTGGTCATCGACCGGTTCATCTCCCAGGCGGCAATCGTCCGGATGGAGGAGGCGAGACTCATGGTAATCCCTGAAGGCTTCGGAGAACCATATCTCTGTGCAGCAACCTATTAGTAGGCATCGGAGACATAAGGGATACCAGATGATCACGGCCCGCTCTCTCGTCAAGCATTACGGCGACTTCCCGGCCCTCGACGACGTCACGTTCGACCTCGACGATGCACGGATACTCGGGGTGATCGGGCATAACGGCGCCGGCAAGACGACGCTCTTGAAGATCATGGCTGGTCTTATCGCGCCGACGGCAGGCAGTCTCGTCGTCGACGGGATCGACGTCACGAGAAGGCCGCTCGACCTGAAACGGAACCTGGGGTACCTCCCCGAAGAGTCGCGTCTCTACGAGACGATGACCACGGATGCGTATCTCGCGTTCTTCGGCGAGATCTACGGCCTGTCGAAGCCGGTCATCCGCGAGCGGCGCGACGTGCTCCTCGATTCGCTCGCGCTCGAGGCGGACGGGAAAAAGATCGGGGAACTCTCGAAGGGGATGAAGCGGAAGGTCGCGATCGCGCGGTCGCTGATGCACGATCCCGATCTCCTCATCTACGACGAGCCCACCTCCGGCCTCGACCCCATGACCTCGCGGTCGGTGCTCGATTACGTCAAAAGTCTGCGCGAACGGGGCAAGACGGTGATCTTCTCCGCCCACAACCTCTTCCAGGTGGAGGAAGCCTGCGACCTCGTCCTGATCCTGCGCCGGGGGAAGGTGGTGGCGAACGGCACCATGCCCGAACTCCGGGAGACCTTCGGTTCGCTCACCTACCAGGTCTTCTTCCGGATTCCCGATCCTGCGGCGTTCGCGACGTCGGTCGGCTACTCGGCCTCCGATGGCCGGTACCTTGCCGAGGCGCGTTCCGTCGAGGAACTGAACCGGACAACCGCGGCTCTTGCGGCCGACGGCGCGACGATCGAGCGGATCGAGTCGCATTACCCGACGCTCGAGGAGATGCTCCTGAAGATCGGGCGGTAAGCCCGGTCTCTTTTCTACAGGCACAGAGTATCGGGAATCCGCTTTTTTTTGACCCTGCCGCCGTACCTGCGGGAGGGGGTGTGGAACGGGGAGTCTCCGGTTCTCCTCTCCCCGCGCAACGCTCTTGCGGGTTTTCTGCCGGGGCAGAATTTATATAGCAGCGGCATGTATGTGCCTTCACGATCCCATTCCCATCGCAATAACCGGCCTCCCGTGAGAAACCCCGGCGCGGGCGGAGGCCGATGGGGGTTGGCCGGACGGCGGGGCGTCCCGTCCGCGATGGAGAAATCGCTCTGCGGATGAAGGATCGCGCGAACCGAACGTAACCGAAGAATCGCTGTCGGGTGCAAAGGATGAAGAAAATCGGGTGTTCGACGGGCCTGAAGGGATTTGAACCCTTGGCCTACGGATTAAGAGTCCGTCGCTCTGCCAACTAAGCTACAGGCCCATGCGTCTGACCTAACAGTGTTGCATGGTAAACGGTATAAACTTTATGGAACCCCCCAAAAAATCGCCGAAATGGAATCCCTTAATACCATGAGAAGTTACACCATTGTACGCATGCCTGAGGCGGTCCAGAACGTTTCGAAAGAACGTATCAAATACATCATTCTTGGCTGCGGGAGCACCGGCTACAATGTCGCCGAGGAGCTCGAGCAGGAGAACGAAGATCTCATCATCGTCGATAAGGACGAGAAGCGGGTGGAAGATCTCCGCGATCAGAAGTACGAAGCGCTCGTTCGCGACCTCCGGGACCCGAACTTCATGGAAGGGCTGCCCGTGCCGGAGGTCGCGTTCATCCTCGCGAACGACCGGGAGGCCAATCTGACCGCGCTCCAGACCGTCAAGAACCGGTACCCGGCGACATACGTCATCGCACGCGCCACCGACCCGGTCAGCGTCGACCTTCTCCAGCAGGAAGGCGCCGATATCGTCCTCTACCCGCAGGAGGTGGTTGCGAGAACCGCCATCCACCACATCAGGAAGCTCCAATCATCGAGGCTCGCCCTGCGGCTCTACGATATGCTCGCCTCCTGGGAGGGGACGCTCTGCATCGTCACCCACCTGAATCCCGACCCCGACTCGATATCGAGCGCGATGGCGCTCTCGATGATTGCGCGGCACGCGAGCCGCAACAAGCTCAACTGCCGCATCGTCTACGAAGGGGATATCGGGCACCAGGAGAACCGGGCGTTCATCAATCTCCTCGATATCAAGCTGGAGCGGCTCACCCCCCAGATCCTCGAAGAGTGCGACTACATCGCTCTGGTCGACTCGTCGGGGCCCGGCGTGAACAACGAGCTTCCCAGGTCGACCCGGGTCAACATCATCATCGACCACCACAAGAACGGCGAGCACCCGTCTACCGTCGCCGACTTCATCGACATCAGGCCGGGGGTCGGCGCCACGGCAAGCATCATGACCCAGTACCTGATGGAACTCGATATCCCGGTGAACAAGTCGGTGGCCACCGCGCTCCTTTACGGTATCAGGGCAGACACCCGTGACTTCAAGCGGAACGTCACCCCCCAGGACCTCAACTACGCGGCGTTCCTCCTTCCCCTGACCGACTCGGATCTCCTCGATAAGATCACCTCCCCTTCCATGTCGCTCGAGACCGTGGAGATCATCGGGAACGCCATCCGGAACCGCCGGATCAAGAGCGGTTACCTCTTCTCGAACGTCGGCTACATCAGGAACCGCGACGCTCTCCCGCAGGCGGCCGACATGCTGATCCACCTCGAGGGCGTGAATACGGCACTGGTCTACGGCATCAGCGACCAGAACATCGTCATCTCGGCAAGAAACAAGGATATCAGGCTCCATCTCGGCAACGTGATGGCCGAAGCGTTCGGGCCTATCGGCGAGGCCGGCGGGCACGCCACGATGGCGGCCGCCCTGATTCCGCTCAACTACTTCTCCATGGCGAAGGAGAAGGAGGGTCTGCTCGAGCTGATCATCGATCCGATCCTGAAGAGGTTCTCGAGCATCGTCGGCCTGGACGACGAGGATAAACAATGAGGTTTTCAGACTGGGAGCCTCACTACACTGCAATTTTAGCGTATTTCGGATTCGAGCGCGAGGCGGACGAGGTGGCCGCCCGGCTGCTCGCGGATCTTGCTGATCGCGACGATCTCGGGTTGCTCGAAGCGCTCATCCGGGGGAGAGAGGTGACTGTCTGCGGGAATGCGCCCTCTCTCCCGGAGGAGCTCGACCGGATCGAGGGGACGGTGCTTGCTGCCGATGCGGCGGCGGAGGTGCTCGCGGATCACGGGATCCGGCCGGACGCGGTCTTCACCGACCTCGACGGGGCGACGGACGTCTTCATCGACCTCTCGGAGCAGGGGACGGTGATGGTCGTGCACGCCCACGGCGACAACGTCCCGCTCCTCCGCCACTGGGTTCCGCGTATCCCCGGTCCGCTGGTCGCGACCACCCAGGCGGCACCGCTCGCGCACGTCCACAACTTCGGCGGGTTCACCGACGGCGACCGGGCGGTCTTTGCCGCCGACGAACTCGGGGCGGCGCGCGTCCGGATCGTCGGGTTCGATCTTGCCGACAAAAACGTCGACCCGCTCAAGCGGGGAAAACTCTACTGGGCGGGGGAACTCCTCCATCTGATCGGGTATGATCTCCAGTAAACCATTGCATCTAACATTTGCATCGTTGCCTCACGCGAAGCCGCGAAGAGCGCGAAGGGGAGGTACAGGGGCTATCAATCACATGGTCTTCGCGGCTTCGCGCTCTCGAAGAACTTCGTTCTTCTCATGCTCCGTTCGCACCTTGCGGTGCTCATGCTCCGGCCCTTCGGCCCGTCGCATTCCCCTGGAACGTCGCACTTCGCGTGAGCCTATAAGGGGGATGAGGTAGTAAATGCCAGAGTCAACGAACGCCCTCATCATCGACGGCTACGTCGACGAGCCCGCTTGCCTCGGCGTCGCGCCCTATATCTCCCCCTACATCCGCGAGGTCGCCGGCGTCCTCGCCGGGCACGGCTACACTCCCCGTTACGTCACCATCGACCAGGTCCGGGCCGACCCCTCCCTCGTCGCCGGGTGCGGCCGCGGCGATCTCGTGGTGATGATCGCCGGCCTGACCGTGCCGGGGGCATACATCGGGGGGAAGCCCGCGACCCTGACGGAGATCCAGCAGCTCGGGATCCTGCTCCGGCAGCCGACCACCGCGATCGGCGGGCCGATTGCCTTCGGCTACGCTCCCGGAGGCGGCAGAAAGGCTATCCGGCAGGCGATCGCCGGGTTCGACGTCACGCTCTCGGGGTCGCCGGCGGTCGCGCTGGATTCCTGGCTCTCGGGCGGCGAACCCGCCGGGGCGGGCGACTACGCCCTGACCTATCCCTGGTCGGTGGCGGGCGCAGGGATCGTGGCGCAGCACCCGGCGTTCCCCTACGTGATGTGCGAGCTCGAGACCGCGACCGGGTGCTCGCGGGCGACGGTCGGGGGGTGCTCGTTCTGCACCGAGCCCTTCTACGGGCTCCCGCGCTACCGGAGCATCGAGGGGATCGCGGAGGAGGTGGCGGCGCTCCATGCGGCGGGCGCCCGCCACTTCAGGCTCGGCCGGCAGCCGGATCTCCTCGCCTACAAAAGCAGCGGCGGCGGGGAGTTCCCGGTCCCGCGCCCTGAGGTGCTAAAAGAACTCTTCTCGGCCGTCCGGGAGAGCGCCCCTGACCTCAAGACCCTGCACATCGACAACATCAACCCGGGCACCATCGCCCGGCACGAGGATGCGGCACGGGCGGCGCTCGAGGCGATCGTCGCCGGCCACACCCCCGGCGACACCGCGGCTTTCGGGATGGAGACCGCCGATCCGGCGGTTGTCACGGCAAACAATCTCAAAGCCATGCCGGACGACGTCTTCCGCGCGATCGAGGTCGTGAACGATGTCGGGGCGAAGCGGACGGGGGGCGTCCCCGAACTCCTCCCGGGCCTGAACTTCATCATCGGTCTTGCAGGGGAGACGCCGGCGACGTTCGACGCAAACGAGGCGTTCCTCCAGCGGGTGCTCGATGCCGGTCTTCTCGTGCGGCGGGTGAACATCCGGCAGGTGATGCCGTTCGAGGGAACAAAGGCCTACGAGGGGAACACCCTCGGGAAGCACGATGCCCGGTTCCGCTCCTTTAAGGAGTGGGCCCGGACGCACTTTGACGAACCGATGCTCCGCCGGGTCTTCCCCGTCGGCACCGTTCTTCCGGAGGTCGTCGTCGAGGTTCCCGGCAAACCGTCGTTCGGGCGGCAGATGGGCTCGTATCCCATCCTCGTCGGGATCCCCCTCGAACTCCCGGCAAGGACGGTGCTCGACGCCGTCGTGGTCGACTGGGGGATGCGGTCGGTGACGGCCTTCCCCTGCCCGGTGGAGATCAACACCCTGCCGGTCGCGGCCCTCCGGTGGATTCCGGGGGTGGGCAAGAAGAGGGCCGCGACCATCGCCGCCCGCCGGCCTTTTAGCAGCCTCGAAGAGTTCCGGGAGGTCGCCGGGGAGACGGGTATCGAGGGTGTGATGAGGTTTTAGGGGGGATGGCGAGGAACACTTTCCGTCACACTGGCACTCACACCTGTTTGGATTTCAGCTGCTAAATGTCCTGCTTGTCGCGTTTTGGTACATTGTCCTCTCGGTGTGTGAACGCTGTCCTTCCGAGCATTGCATGACTTTACACGGCTTTCCACCGGATATCGCCACACACTGCCCGCCCCCGAAGGGGGCGGAACGACTTCCCCGCAGGGGAAGGAGTTTGAGCACCGTCAGGTGCGAATGAGGAGCGCGAAGCGCGGGCGGTGGGGGGCTATTTGAGGAGAGGCATCTGGTGTGAGATGACAGGGGAGGGGGGATGCTCCCCCCTCCCCGTCAGCCCCTCGCACCTAACGGTGCTCGTGCTCCTGCCCTTCAGCCAGTCGCACTCCCCCAATGGCGATATCCCCTCGAAATCCGTGCATGGGGTTATGCGATGTTCCAACGGAACGACTTTCCGTAGGATGCAATGGCCCGCTGGGCAGGAATTCGAGGAGTTTGGGCGCATCTCAAACCCCTGCCGTTCTGTCCGTTGCACCTTCCAGAATCGCCTGACTACTCCTCCTCCCGCAGTTCCATCACCCGCAGAACGTCCGTCCGGGTCACGATCCCGACCAGGGTGTCGTCCTCGACGACGGGAATCCTCCCGATCTCCTGGCCGGTTATGATCCGGAGCGCGTCGATGAGCGGTGCCGACGGCGGGAGAACGGTCGGATCCCGGGTCATGACGTCCCGGACCTGCATCGCCTCCCGGTCGATCGGCGAGATCTTGTGGACGTCGGCGAGAGCGACGATCCCCGCGAGCGATCCCCTATCCACCACCGGAAAGCCGAGGTGCTTCGTCTCGTACATCATGTCCACCACACGGGGTAGCGGCAGCGTCGGCTCCACGGTGACGACGGGGCTGCTCATCGCGTCCGCCACCGTGACGTCCTGCAGCAGGATGTTGTAGCGGAGGAACGTGGCCTCCTGGTTCGCCCCGATGTAGATGAAGAAGGCAATGATGATCAGGATGGGGTTCAGGAGCAGGAGCCCGACGATCCCGAAGAGGACGGCGAACCCTTTCCCGACGTCGGCGGCGATCCGGGTCGCCCGGGAGAGCGGCATCCGCCGGGCGAGCCATGCCCGCAGCACGCGCCCCCCGTCCATGGGAAACGCCGGGAGGAGGTTGAATCCGAAGAGCAGGACGTTCAGGAGCCCGAGGTAGCCGAAGGTGAAGATCAGGACACCGGCGACACCCGGATCCATATCGATCGCCGCAACGACATAGACGAGGGCGGCGGAGATGATGCCGACCGCGAGGCTCGTCAGCGGCCCCGCGAGCGCCATGGGCAGTTCGATCTTCGGGTCCGGCATCGTCTCCTCCATCTGGGAGACCCCTCCGAGGATGAGGAGCGTGATGCTGTGGATCTCGATCCCCTTCGCTTTCGCGATGAGCGAGTGGGCCATCTCGTGGATGAAGACACCGAAGAAGAGGCCGAGCGCGACGACGATCCCGAGGATGTAGGGGTTGAACCCCTCCGTAATCAGCGTCGGGTCGATTGGAACGCCGAAGAGAGCCTCGATCAATCCGGTCGTGAGCTGGATCTGGCTTCCGATGATCCATGCAAAGAGGGGGATCACCAGGAGGAAACTCCAGTGCAGTTTGACCGGAATCCCGGCCAGGGTTCCGATCTGTAGCGACGCTTCCATGAAAAGGAGTATCTTTTTATCATTTATAGTAATATACCTTCAGAGGATACCGATGAGAACACAGATCACAGAGATGTTCGGATTACGCGTCTATACCGACAGAGCTGTCTTTATCGGGAACGTTGACGATGTCGTGCTTGATGTGGACCAGAAAAAGGTCGACGCCCTTGCGGTCGGCGAGCTCAACCCCGAGATCGGAGAAGTGAAAGGCTACAACGGGCTGCAGATCCCCTTCCGCATCGTAAAGAGCGTCGGAGATATCATCATCGTCCGCCACATCCCCGGGCTCTTTAAATCCCCGGCAAAAGAAGACTGAGTGCGATGCCCGCTCTGTCCGGGGCTCCCTGGCGATAGAATATGGATACGAAAGACCGTGAGATATTCTCGACCCTCACGATATTCCCCCCTGTTTTTGTCCGGCTCGACGGCCGTGCCTTTCACCGCCTGGCGCGTGCGCGTAATCTCAAAAAGCCGTTCGATCCAGCCTTCAACGAGAGCATGCGGGCGGTCTGCCGCTACCTCCTCACCGGGAGCGGTCTCTCTCCCGCGTTTGCCTACACCTTCTCCGACGAGATCAGCCTCTACTTCAACGCACTGCCGTTCTCCGGGCGGGTGGAGAAGCTCGACTCCGTGACCGCCGCGGTTGCGGCGAGCAAGCTCACGATCGAACTCGGGTGCACGGAGCCCCTTGCGTTCGACGCCCGGACTATCCCCGCGGCGGGAGAGTTTGCGGTCGAGTATCTCGTCTCGCGCCAGAACGAGGCGTGGCGGAACCACATCAACGCCTACTGCCAGAACGCGCTCGTCGAGGAGGGGATGACCGCCCGGGAGGCCGCCGCGATGCTCCGGGGGATGCAGTCTGAAGCCATGCACGAGATGATGTTCGAGCGGGGCGTCAACCTGGCGGCGACGCCGGCCTGGCAGCGGCGGGGAACGCTCCTCTACCGGGACGAGTGCATAAAAGAGGGGTATAACCCCCTGACGGGGGAGACCGTCGAGGCCGTGCGAACCTGCATCAGGGAGCCGGAAGAGACGCCTCTCTTCTCAACCCCGGAAGGTGAGGCGCTGATCCGGTCACTCACCGGCGCGTGAGATGCCGATCTGCATCTGCACGCCTTCAACGTCCCAGTCCTTCTCGAGGGCAAAGGTCTCCGTGGGCCGCTCTCCGTCGGTGCGGCGGACGGTGAGGGCTGCCGCCCGCACCTCCCCGGCAATCTCCTTCTGCCATTCCTCTTCTGCGATGAGCGAGGCCACCCGATCGTCGGCGACGTCCACGGCCGCGACGATGAAGTCGTCGACGTTCAGGTCGAGCTGGCGGCGCATCTCCTGGATCCGCCGGATCACCTCGCGTGCGTATCCCTCGGCCTCCAGCGCCGGCGTGAGGGTGACGTCGACGTAGACCGTCGCGTCCTTCATGGGCGCGGCAAAGACGCCCTCGGGGAGGGCTTCTGCGAAGGTGACGTGGCGTTCGGCGATCTCGTAGCCGCCGAGTTCGGCCTTCCCGTCCCGCTCGATGGCGGCCTTCAGGGCGGTGCCGTCCGCGCCCTCTATCAGCGCCTTGACCTTCGGGCCCTCCTTGCCGAACTCCGGGCCGATCGCCCGCATCACCGGCTCGGCCTGCCAGAGGATCCGGTCCCATCTTCCGGTAACGACCCTGACCGTCCGGGAGTTCGCCCGGTTCAGGGCGAGGTCGTTTAAGTCCTCGAGAGCCGTCTTCACCCCGTCGCTCCCGGTGACCACGACGGTTTCCGCAACCGGCCAGCGGAGTTTCCGCCTCCCGTTCTGCCGGGCGGTGGCGACCGCGTCGTCGAACGACCGGACAACCTCCATGGCGCTCTCGAGGTCCGGCGCAATCAGCAGGTCGTCCGCTTCCGGCCAGTCGAGCATGTGGACGCTCTCCGGGTCGCCCGCAAGGCGCAGGTTGCCGTAAATCTCCTCGGCGATATGGGGGGTGAACGGCGCAAGGAGCGCGACCAGGCGGCGCATGACGTAGTATACCGTCTCGTAGGCGTACCGCTTCTCCGGCGAATCCTCCTCGAGCCACATCCTCGGCCGGACGAGCTGCACGTACCAGCGGGAGAGGTCCTCGAGGATGAAGGCGGCGAGCGCCCGCGTCACCCTATGAAGATGGTATTCCTGCATGTCCCCGGCCGTAGTCCGGGCGAGTGAGTTTACCCGGGAGATGATCCACCGATCCTCCTCCGGCATATCGTTGATATTGCCCCGGACAAACGATCCGTCCCAGAGGCCGCCGTCGCCTGCGGCGGGCTCGAACGAGTCGAGAACCATGTACGGGAGCGGGAACCGGTAGACGTTCCAGAGGATGTTGAGCGTCCGGTGGATGGTCTTGACGCTGTCCCAGTTGAACTTCAGGTCGTCCCAGGGTGCGTTCGCCCAGAGGACGTAGAACCGCAGGACATCCACGCCGAACTGGTTCATCACCTCTTCAGGCGTCACCACGTTGCCGAAACTCTTGCTCATCTTGCGCCCGTCGGCGTCGAGAGCGAACCCATGCATCAGGACGCTCTTGTAGGGGGCGCGGCCGAACGCCACGGTGCTCGCCCCGAGCTGGGAGTAGAACCAGCCCCGGGTCTGATCCTGGCCTTCGGTGATGAAGTCCGCCGGCCAGAGGCGGTCGAAGGCCTCGCGCTCCCGCGGGAACCCGAGGGTTGCCCACGATGCGACCGCCGAGTCGAACCAGACGTCGAAGATGTCGGCGACCCGGTGCATCTCCCCGCCGCAGGAGCACGGGATGACGACCTCGTCCACGTAGGGGCGGTGCGGGTCGGGAACCCTCGCACCCGATCGCTCCTCGAGTTCGGCGATGGTGCCGATGACGGTTCGCTCGCCGCACTGCTCGCACTGCCAGATAGGGATGGGGATGCCCCAGTAGCGCTGCCGGGAGATGCACCAGTCGCGGGAGTCCCTGACGAAGTCGTGGAACCGGGCGCTCCCCGCCCACTCGGGGTACCACTTCACCTTCGCGATCTCCTGTAGCATCGGTTCGCGGATCTCGGTGGCCTTCAGGAACCACTGTGCGGTCGCGCGGTAGATGATGGAGGTCTTGCACCGCCAGCAGTGGCCGTAGCGGTGGGTGATTGTCCGCCGGGCGAGGAGGTAATCGCCGAGCGCGTCGATGACGAGATCGTTTGCGTCCCGGACGTACATGTCCGCAAACGCCCCGGCCTCCCGGGTGAAGCACCCGCCGGCGTCGACCGGGCAGAACGCCTCGAGCCCCTCCTGGATGCCGATCAGGTAGTCGTCCCACCCGTGCCCGGGAGCGATGTGGACGAGACCGGTGTTCTCGAGCGCCACGTAGTCGGCCGCGACGACCCGGTGCCGGATCTCCGCCTGGTGGGGGACCTGGCCGGCGAGCGGTGATTCGTACTCCGTTCCGACGAGGTCGCTGCCGTTGACTCTCTCGAGGACGGTGTAGTCCTGGTAGCGGCCCATCTTCAGGACGGACTCGACGAGTTCGTCGGCGATCCAGAGAATCTCCTCGCTGCCGTCCTTCTTCGCCGCCACCCGCGCGTAGGTGAATGCGGGGCTGACCGCCACCGCGACGTTCGCAGGAAGCGTCCAGGGCGTGGTCGTCCAGATCACCAGGTACTCGTTCTCGCGCCCGGTGACCGGGAATTTGACGAAGATGGAAGGATCGGTCTCGTCCCAGTACTCCACCTCCGAGTCGGCGATCGCCGTCTCGCACCGGGGGCACCAGTTCACGACACGGTGGCCGCGTTCGAGGAGCCCGCGCTCTTCGGCCCGCTGGACCGCCCACCACGCGGACTCGATGTACTCCGCCTTGATCGTCTGGTAGGGGTCGTCGAAGTCGAGCCAGATGCCGAGCTGCCGGAACTGCTCGCTCATAATCTCCATGTGCGTCACGGCGAACGTCCGGCACTGCTCGATGAATGCGGCGATTCCGTAATCCTCGATATCCTTCTTGGAGGTGAACCCGAGCTGGTGCTCCACCTTCACCTCGATAGGGAGGCCGTGCATATCGTAGCCGGCCCGCTCGATGATGTTCCTGCCCCCCATCCGGTGGTAGCGGAGGATGGTGTCTTTTATGATCTTGTTCCAGGCGGTGCCGAGATGGATGTGGCCGGTGGTGTACGGCGGCCCGTCTACGAAAAAGAACGCTTTCCCATCCTTTCGCACCTCCTGAACGCGTGCATAGGTGTTCTCCCGTTTCCAGGTATCCTGGACCCCCGCCTCAAGTTCGCGCGGGTTATAACTGCCGGTGACCTCTTTCACCTCATATCCCTCATATTCAGCACTCTGGTGTACCGTTTGTTGTTGGGAGACAAAGCGTTTTGTACTATAGGGAGTGGTGCAGACTCACGCGAAGTGCGACGTTCATTGCACCTTAACCCACCCCTTCTTTTATCTCCCAACCCCCCGACATCTCCCCCATGCAGATTGCAGTCATCGGGCGGGGGGACTGTTCCGTTGAGGAGTACGAAGCGGCGGAGACCATCGGCTACCTCATCGCCGGGAACCGCGAGACCGTCTGCTGCGGCGGACTCGGCGGGGTGATGGAGGCCGCCTGCAGGGGTGCAAAAGAGGCCGGCGGGACGACCATGGGCATCCTCCCGGACACCGGGGAAGGGAACGCCTTTCTCGATATCGTCATCCGTACCGGGCTGGGCCACGCGAGGAACGTCGTCCTGGTCAACTCGGCCGACGCGGTGATCGCCGTCGGGGGAGGCTACGGCACGCTCTCGGAGATTGCCGTTGCGCTCAAGACGGGAAAGCCGGTCTTCGGCCTTCTGACCTGGAAGATAGAGGGGGTGTTTGTCTGCGCCACGCCCGAGGAGGCGGTCATTCTCGCAGTTCGCGCAGGACGCCTGTCCCGGCCGTCTCGTAGCCCCCGAGGTCCCGGAGAATCTTCCTGAACGCCTCCGAGGAGACGGTCTCGATGAGAGCCGCGATCCGCGGGTCGTCGAGCATCTCGCGGTGCATCGCGAGCTCGTAGCGCTCCGTAGCCACCGGGACGAACGCGAGGTCGAGCGCTTTCGCGGCGCTGTAGACCCCCATCCCCGCGTCGACCTCCCCGGTCCGAACCGCAAGCGCCACTGCAAGGTGCGTCGTCACCTCGCGCTCGTAGCCGGGGATGAGGCCTGGGTCGATGCCGTGCTCCGCGAGGTGGTGGTCGAGGAGCATCCTGGTCCCCGACCCCCTCTGCCGGTTGACGAACGTCCGGCCGGGCAGTTCCTCAAATCCGAGGCCGTCGCGCGAGATGATGCCCTGCTGGCGCTCCGCGACACAGAGGAGGACGAGGTCGGCGCCCGGCATGTAGCGCTCCAGGTAATGGATGTTGTAGGTGCCGTCGGGGGCGAGGAGGTGCATCGGGGCTGCGTGGCACTCCTGCTTTTTTAACGCGATCACTCCCCCCATGCTCCCGACGTGGGTGGAGTGGATGTCTACCCCGCGCGGCCGCACCAGGTCGGCCAGGTAGTCGAGGGCAGGGTCGTGGCTGCCGGTGACGAGCACCGCCTCCTCCGCCTCTGCGTGGGGGACGGTGAGCCGGACGTCCACGGCCTCCCCCGCCTCGGCCCCCTCCTTCTGCGATGGTATCTGCATGTAGCCGTTCGCCCGCACTGCGCTCATCTGGACGCCTGCGCCCCGTGATTGCGGGACCGCCACCCAGCGGCCGCCAATCCTTCCTGTCGAGAGGAGGACGAACTCGTCGGTCCCGATATCGGAGTGGAGGCTCGTCGTCAGCCGGGCCTCGACGTGATCGGGGTCGCGGACGGGCATGCCGTAGCGGGCGACGAGCGGCATCACGATCTCGCGGAGCACCGTCGCCGCGGCAAGAGGGTAGCCCGGGAGCCCGATAACCGGCTTTCCCTCGATCCTGCCGATGATCACCGGCTTTCCGGGTTTGATGGCGACCCCGTGCGCCAGCACCTCGCCGAGATCTGCGATGACATCGGCGGTGTAGTCCCGGGTCCCGGCGGACGACCCCGCCGAGACGAACAGGATATCGTTCTCCGCGACGCCGCGCCGGATGGCGTCCCGGATCATCCCGTAGTCGTCCGGGACGATCCCGTAGCGGTGCGCCTCCACGCCCGCCTCCGCGAGGACCGCCGCGGCCATCAGGGTGTTGCTCTCCACCACCTTCCCGGGCGGGGGCATCTCGCCCGCCGGCACGAGTTCGCTCCCGGTAGGGATCAGGCCGGCGCGGAGGTTCATGACCGCAACCTCCGTGACGCCGTAGTTTGCAAGCGCCCCCAGATCGTGCGGCCGGATCCGGTGCCCCCTCGGGAGGATCATCTCCGACTCCCCGATGTCCTCGCCGACCGGGCGGATGTGCTGCCAGGGGCTGACCGGCTTTCGGACGGTATAGGTCTCGCCGTCGCGACGTTCCACGGGAGCGGAGCCGGAGACGTCGTCAGACTTCGACCCGACCCAGACGTCCTCGATCATCACCACCGCGTCGTAGCCGGGCGGGACGATGTTCCCCGTATTGACCCGCGCCGCGTCCGGGAGAGTCACCGGCCGCTGCTCGCTCGCGCCGACGGTATCGGCACTCCTGACCGCGATCCCGTCCATCGCCGAGAGGTGGATGGCGGGAACCGAGAACCGGGCGAATATGGACTCCGCGGTGATCTTCCCAACCGCCCCGGGATTCACCGGGATGCGGACGATCCCCGGAACCGCCGAAAAAGCGGTCTCAACAAGCGCCCGCGCCTCCGCGAGCGATATCACCGAGAGGTAGCGCTTCACCACAGGATCACCTCGACCTCTTCGCCGACCTCGAACCCCTCGCTCGATGCCGGGATCCGCACCACCCCTTCGCTCTGCACCAGGGTGTTGAGGAGTCCCGACTTGCCGAAGACCGGTGTCGCCTCCCCGCCGCTCGTGCTGACCCGGACATAGTCCTCCCGCCCGCGGGTGGAGGGAATGTTCTGGGTCAGCCGTGCGCGGACGGTTCGCCGGGAGACGGCGGTCTGCCGCATCGTCGCGAGTAGGTGATCGACGACGGCGACGAGCACGACGAAGGCCGAGGCCGGGTGTCCGGGGAGCCCGATGACCGGTTTACCCCGTGCAGTCCCGATGATGGTGGGTTTTCCGGGGGCGATGGCGATCCCGTGCACCAGCACCTTGCCGAGTTCCGCGAGGACCGCCGCGGTGTTGTCCCGCTCGTCTTTCGACGAGCCTCCCGAGACCAGGACCGCGTCGCACCGGTCAAGCGCCGAAGAGACCGCCCGCTTCAGCACCGGCCGTTCGTCCCTGACGATCCCGAAGTAGACCGGGTGGCAGCCCCGTTCCGTCACGAAAGCGCCCGCAAGATAGGAGTTCGCGTCCCGCACCTCGCCCGCACCGGGGGTCTCGGCGACGGGGACGAGTTCGTTTCCCGTGGATATGATCCCGATCCGGGGCATCTTCACCACGCTGACCCGGTCGGCGCCGACCGCCGCGGCAACGCCGATCTCGCGGGGCGAGAGTACGCGCCCCCGTTCCAGAACCACCTTCCCCGCCCCGAAATCCTCGCCGCGAAAGACCACGTTCTCGCCGGGGGCTACCGGGCGGTGCACCAGGATGTCGTCTCCTATCTGCTCGGCGTGCTCGATCATCACCACCGCGTCCGCGCCCGTGGGGAGAGCGCCGCCGGTGGGGACGTACCGGCACGATCCGGGAGAGATGCTCCCGGCGTCCGCGCTTCCCATCCCGATCCTGCCCCGGCACTGGAGCATCGCCGGGATGGCCTCGGACGCCCCGGTGGTCTCGGCCGCGGCGACCGCGTAGCCGTCGACCGTCGAACGGTCGAACCCCGGGATGTCGATATCGGCGAGGACGTCCTTCGCGAGAACCCGGTACAGGGCGTCTTCCAGCGGGACGTCCTCGCACCCGGGCGGCGGGGCGATCTTTTGCACCGCCTTTACGGCCTCGACGACGGATACGACCTCGAGGAACAGGCTCATCTGAAGCAGCCCAGCTGACAGCCGCGGATCTTTATTCTCGGTTCGCGCTGGTTGCAGTACCGGGCGATATCCATCTTCGGGATGCTGTACTTCTCCGATATCTCGAAGGCCTGCGGGCAGGTAATCTCGTCTTCTATGCCGGATGCCTCGAAGGCTTTTCGTATCTTATCCTCGTCCATAGTACCCACATGGTCTGCCTGAAGGGAGATAGGATTTACTATCGCGCCGGTCAAGCACTACCATTTAGCAGCCCCGCGACCCATGTTGTACCCGATGCGGATCGCGCTGATCAATTCACAACAGGACGTTGGAGGAGTAAACATCAAAAACCACCTCCAGACCCTGCTCGCGGCGGGCGGGCGGTGGCCGCTTGCGGAACAGCACGAACTGACGTTCTATGAGGTCGCAGGAAGGCTGATCCACCAGGACCGGATCGACGAGGAGGTCGATGCCGATCTCATTCTTTTCATATCCCGGCACGCGAGCGTGCACCCGACGCCCGCCCTGACCGTACACGTCACCGGCAACTACGAGGGCGCCGACCTCGGCGGGGAGCCGGGAAGACTCGCTCCGGCAGCCCCTGCCTGGATGCACGCAATCCTCGGCAACCTCGCCGCCCGCGCCCCGGAGGGCTACCGGGTCTCCTACGAGGTGACGCATCACGGGCCGACGGCGCTCTCGACGCCCTCGCTCTTCGTCGAGATCGGGTCGACCGCGACCGAATGGGCCGATCCGGCCGCCGGAAGGGCGGTGGCGGAGAGCATCCTCGCCGCGGAGCCGCAGGAGACGATCGACCTCCTCGGCTTCGGCGGCACCCATTACGCCGTGCGGCAGACCGAGATCGCCCTCTCCTCCCGGGGCGCCTTCGGGCACATGGTCCCGACGCGGCAGATCGGTGCCGTAGATCCCGTTCTCCTCCGGACGATGCAGGAGGCGAGCGGCGCCGTGGCGGGCTACATCGACCGAAAATCCCTCACTAAAGATGACGCCGGGCGGATCGAGCGGATGCTCGGCGACGCCGCCCTCCCCCTCCTCTCCGAGTCGGAGATCCAGGAGGCGTCCGGCCTTGCGTGGGCGGCCTATCTCCGGGTCAGGGAACTTGCCGAGGAGATCGCTCCCGGGTCACGCGTCCGCATCCACGATCTCAGGGGAGAAGGCACTCCCGCCGTGGTGCGGATAGGCCCCGGGTTGATTGAAGAAACGATAAAATCGGATAGATCGGGTTTTCTCAAGGGTCTCGATGAATTGCCGGTCGCTCATCTCTCGAAAGGCTCGAATGAAGTGTTATCGACGTTCATCTGCTTCGAAAACGAATCGTCCCGACTCGCAAGTGATATAACTACCCTGTGTGTAAAACTCTTACTTATCTGTGAAAATGCTGTTATCGACGGTGATCACCTTGTCCTCCGGAAGGTGCGGTTCGACCCCGAAAAGGCGCGCAGACACGGGATCCCCAAAGGGCCGCTCTTTGCCATGCTTGCCGGCGGAAAGGCGGTCGAGATCGAGGGGAGGATGGTCACACCCGATGCAGTGCAGACAACCAGCGTGAAGCGGATACATATCCCGGGATTGGAGAGATACATATGAAATCCATCGTAGAAGAGGCACTTTCACGGGCGCGAGAGGAGCAGCGTTTTGCTGAGCCCACGGAGGTCGACAAGGATCTTGAAGATCTCCTCATGGAACTCCGGACTGAGATCGCAGTCGTCGGGTGCGGGGGCGGCGGTTCGAACACGGTGACCCGGATGGCGGATGAAGGCATCAACGGGGCGCGGCTGATCGCTCTCAACACCGACGCGCAGCACCTCGTCAGAACCCGTTCGGATACCCGGATCCTCATCGGAAGGCAGAGGACCCGCGGTCTTGGTGCGGGCTCGATCCCTCAGGTCGGCGAAGAAGCGGCCCTCGAGAACGAGGACGACATCAAGCTGGCCGTTCAGGGATGCGACATGGTCTTCATCACCACCGGGCTCGGTGGCGGCACCGGCACCGGCTCCGCACCCGTGGTCGCGAAGGCAGCGAGGGAGGAGGGCGCACTGACCATTGCGGTGGTCACCCTGCCGTTCACGGTGGAAGGCGCTATCCGGGGGCAGAACGCGGAGGCCGGCCTCGAGCGGCTCCGCGAGGTGGCGGATACCGTCATCGTCGTCCCCAACGACCGTCTGCTTGAGGTCGTGCCCCGGCTTCCGCTCCACGCCGCGTTCAAGGTCTCGGACGAGGTGCTGATGCGGGCGGTCAAGGGCATCACCGAACTCATCACGATGCCCGGTCTCGTCAACCTCGACTTCGCCGATGTCCGAACCGTCATGGAGCGGGGAGGCGTCGCGATGATCGGTATGGGCGAGAGCGACAGTGAGGACAAAGCCGCCGACTCGGTCAAGAAGGCGCTGCGCTCCCCGCTGCTCGATGTCGATATCTCCGGTGCGACCGCGGCGCTCGTCAACGTGGTCGGCGGACCCGACATGACGATGTCCGAGGCCGAAGGCGTCATCCAGGAGGTCTACGACCGCATCGATCCCGATGCCCGCATCATCTGGGGTGCTCAGGTCGATCCCGATATGCAGGGCAAGATGCGTACGCTGCTCGTGGTCACCGGCGTCCGGTCACCACAAATATATGGGAGAAACGAGAAGAGTATGCCGCGCATGATGAAACAGTTTGAGATCGACTTCCTGAAGTGAGCCGGTATGATGGATTATAAAGAGACGTTGGAGGAAGTAAAGTCGTTCAAGATCGAGGAGGAACTCTTCAAGAAGTACTGGCGCGTGCTGAAACTGGCACGGACGCCGACCCGCGACGAGTTCTCCAAGATCGCCATCGTGGCTGCGGCCGGAATCATGCTTATCGGCCTTGTCGGCTTTATCATATACGAGATCATGCTGGTACTGCCCAAATGATGGATATGGTTGAGAGCCCAAACAGGATATACGCGATAAAGACGACCGCAAAGCAGGAGCGGACGGTAGCCGATAACATCGAGAAGGTGAGCCGCGAGCAGAAAGACATCCACGTGATGGCCGTCATGGTTCCCGAGGAACTGAAAGGCTACGTCCTCGTGGAGAGCCCGGACTCCATCGCCCGCATAGAGCAGTTGGTGGAGCTGATCCCTCATGCGCGCGCGGTGGTGCAGGGCTCGACGGCTCTCTCCGAGGTGGAGCATTTCCTGGTGCCGAAACCGGTGGTCAGCGGCATCACCGAGGGCACCATCGTCGAGATCATCGCCGGCCCGTTCAAGGGTGAGAAAGCGGTTGTCAAGCGTATCGATACCGGAAAGGAAGAGATTACGGTCGAACTCTACGAGAGTATGGTTCCGATCCCGATCACGGTCCGCGGCGACTCTGTTCGCGTCGTGGAGCGCTCGGAAGACGCTTCCTGAAGAATACAACGCTAATTTCTTTTTTGTCCTGCCGCGTCCTGCTATACCGACGGCGATACGGTTCCCGACTGCCGGGCATGCAGTTCATGCACAGCTCGCATGCCGCGCGGGTACTGTACTTTAAATCCTCTCACGTTGACCTTAGATAACCCAGGCAACTATTCCCCTGAGGAATAATAAGCTGGTGAACTTGTATGGCAGAAACGGTCGAGGTATTGGTACCCGGTGGCAAGGCAACAGCAGGCCCGCCTCTGGGGCCCGCGCTCGGACCTCTTGGTATCAACGTGAAGGCTGTCGTCGACGACATCAACAAGAAAACAGCCGAATTCAACGGCATGCAGGTGCCGGTGACGGTAACGGTCGACGATAAGAAGAACTTCACGATTGAGGTGGGCATTCCGCCCACGACGGCGCTCGTCATGAAAGAGGCCGGCATCACGAAGGGGTCTACAGAGCCGGGCGCTTTGGTGGCAGGAGATCTGCCGCTGGAGGCCGCCGTTCGTATTGCCCGTATGAAGTTTGATGGCATGCTCTCGTACGATCTGAAGTCCGCGGTCAAAGAGGTCCTCGGAACGTGCGTGAGCGTCGGTGTCACCGTCGAGGGGAAGAAGCCCCGCGAGATGATCCAGGCCGTCAACAACGGGGAGTACGACGGCGTACTCGTCGCATAGATGTCAGACAACCATAGAAGATCGTGAGGTCGTGTACTATGGAGGCAAAGGATGGTTGATAAAACCAGTATACAGGAAGCCGTGAAGACGGCCCTCTCAAAGGCTCCGGAACGGAAGTTCAAGGAGAGCGTGGATATCACCGTCAACCTCAGGAATATCGATATGTCCCAGCCCAAGAATCGTATTGATGAGACGATTCATCTCCCGAACGGTTTTGACAACGTCAAGATCGCAGTTCTCGGGAAGGGCGACATTGTCACCCAGGCAAAAGAGGTGAATGTGGACCTCATCATCGGACCTGAGGAGATCGAGCGGCTCGGGGGAGAGCCCCGCGAAGCGCGCAAGGTGGCGGGTGAGTACCGGTTCTTCCTTGCCGAGACGGCAATGATGCCTCTCGTCGGGCGTTATCTCGGTGTCAGGCTCGGTCCGCGCGGACGGATGCCGATGCCGGTTCCGCAGGGAATGGATATCCGGCCCATCGTTCAGCGTCTGAGGAGCTCCGTGAAGATCCGGACGAAGGACAAGAAGGTCTTCCACACGAAGGTCGGAACCTCCGGCATGGAGCCCGAGCAGATCGCCGAGAACATCGACGCCGTCCTTCACAGGGTCGAGTCCGTCCTGGAGAGCGGAACGATGAACATCCACTCGGTGTACGTGAAGACGACCATGGGGCCGGCAGTGAGGGTGATCTGATGGCACTCTATACGCACCACCTGCCCCGGTGGAAGAAGGACGAAGTAGAGGAGATCAAGCGCGGTATCGAGGAGCACACGCTCGTCGGCGTCGTGGACATGTACGGCATTCCCGCCTCGCAGGTCCAGCAGATCCGGCGGAACCTCCGCGGCACGGCGAGGGTGAAGATGGCCCGCAACACGCTGATCGAGCACGCCTTAAACGAGCTCGGCGGCAGCGTCGCGACCTTGAACGACCACGCCGAAGGCCAGAGCGCCCTGATCTTCACGAACGAGAATCCTTTCAAGCTCTTCAAGCTGCTCGAGAAGACCAAGACGAAGATGGCGGCGAAGCCCGGCGAGACCGCTCCCGAGGATATCGTCATCCCGAAGGGTCCGACCAGCTTCAAGCCCGGCCCGATCGTGGGCGAGCTCCAGCAGGTGGGCATTCCTGCAGCCATTGAGGGCGGAAAGGTCAAGATTCGCGAGACGAAGACGGTCGTGAAGAAGGGCGAGGTCATCAACAAGAAGGTTGCCGAAGCTCTCGTGAAACTCGGCGTCAAGCCGATGGATGTCGGCCTCATCCTGCAGGCCGCATACTATCGCGAGACCATCTTCACGCCGGACCTGCTCGCTATCGATGAGGAAGTCTACGCGAACAACATCGTGCTCGCGGCTCAGCAGGCGTTCAACCTCTCGGTCAACGCCGTCATTCCGACCAGACTTACCGTCGCGGCCATCATCGGCAAGGCGGTGAGCGAGGCCCGGAACGTGGGCGTCGAAGCGAGCATCTACGAGAAGGATATCGTCGATCTGATCATCGGGCGGGCACAGCGCGAGATGCTGGCCGTCGCGCTCGCGGCGCAGGGCCGTGGGTTCGAGCTCGATGAGGCGACCCTGAAAGCCGCATCGGCTGCGACCGCTGCGGCACCCGCGGCAGCAGCCCCGGCGGCAGCCGAGGATAAGGCCGAGGATAAGGCCGAGGAAGAAGAGACGGAAGAGGAGAAGAAGGAAGAGGATGAAGAGGGCGGCATGGCCGGTCTCGGCGCCCTCTTCGGCTAATATCATTTCAAAAAGAGGTGAATGAACTATGGAGTATATCTACGCTGCACTGCTCCTGCACAACGCAGGCAAAGATGTAACTGAAGAGAATGTGACTGCTGTCCTGAACGCGGCCGGTGTCGAGGTCCAGGACGCCCGCGTGAAGGCGCTCGTCGCCGCACTCGAGGACGTGAACATCGAGGAGGCCATCAGCAAGGCCGCCGTCGCGCCCGTCGCCGCTGCACCCGCCGCAGCCGCTGCACCTGCAGCCGCCGCGCCCGCAGCCGAGGAAGAGGCCGAGGAAGAGGGCAAGAAGGAAGAGGAAGAAGAGAGCGGCATGGCCGGTCTCGGCGCCCTCTTCGGCTAAACCTTTTTTCTTTCGCCGGTAGTTGGCCGGTGTTTTATCGAACTTTGTTTCACTGTAGTCACTCGTTGAGCGGTATCTCCTTTAGCAGATTACCCGGTAATCGCAGGCTACAGGGGATGGCTCGTTTAGGCGGCCTGTTCCGAAAATGAGTTGGGAAAGAGGTTTATACGGGTGATATTGGTTGAGATGTCGGGCTGATTTTTCCTGCATTGATCGTTGCACCTTCGTCCGGGCAGCCCCTCAGAAATGCCGATCCAAGATTTTATTTCGGTCAGAGGCTACTTATTGGTATTCACCAACCTTGCCGGGATGAATTGCGGATAAGAGCGTTAATGAGAAATTATCGACTGAACAGAACCTCCTTACCGAATATATCCCTGACAACCCACAACGCAGGTTGGAACTTTGCAGCGTAACGTGATCGACGAGATAGGGGCAATGTCTGGAGATATGGATGTTCAATTGCGGGAGATAATGCGTCTTCCGGCCGAGACCGAGTGGATCGAGTTCAAGGAAGCAAAAAATAACTATGATTTCGATAAAATTGGAAAATATTTCTCAGCATTGAGCAATGAAGCCAACCTGAACGAAAAGCCTGCAGGCTGGCTTATCTTTGGTGTCACCGACAAACTGCCCAGAGAGATTATCGGCTCAAACTATCGGCTCACTCCGCCTGGCCTTGACCGCCTCAAAGAGGAGATTGCGCGGCATACGAACCACGAAATGACATTTGCTGGCATTCATGAACTCATGATCGATGGAAAGCGAGTGATTATGTTTGAAACCCCTCCGGCCGCACGCGGCATCCCGACAACATGGAAAAGTGTTGCATATGGTCGTATCCATGAGTCACTCGGACCTCTTGGTCTCCATGAGATTGAAGTGATACGCAGGCAGGCTCCTCTGGATGACTGGTCGGCAAAGGTGTGTGTGGGAGCCACACTTGCGGATCTCGATCCTGAGGCAATTGCCTTTGCGCGGGAAAAATACAAAGAGAAGCATCAGGTATTTGCAAGCGAAGTGGATGAGTGGGACGACGTTTCGTTCCTTGCTAGGGCGCATGTCTGTCGTCAGGGTCGGATTACGAATGCTGCAATCGTTCTCCTGGGAAAGAGTGAGGCCGCACATCTTCTTTCACCTGCAATTGCGCACATTACTTGGGTTCTCAGGGATAAGGACGAGGTGGAGATTGACTACGCCCATTTCGGGCTGCCACTGATACTCGCCGTCGATAAGATTTTTAGCAAGATCAGAAACCTTACTGTCCGCCATATTTCGGGGGAGACGCTGTTCCCACTTGAGGTAACACAGTACGATCCCTGGGTCGTCCGTGAGGCGCTACACAATTGTATCGCCCATCAGGATTACCAACAATCTGCCCGCATTACCGTGACTGAGAGGCCGGATTCCCTGGTGTTCACGAATCGTGGCGATTTTATTCCGGGAACTGTCCAGAGCGTAATCGAGCGTGATGTGCCGCCGGACCAGTATCGGAATCCCTTTCTTGCTGGCGCGATGGTAGAGTTGAAGATGATCGACACCATCGGCAGTGGGATCAAAAGGATGTTCCGGATACAGCGGGATCGTAATTTTCCGATGCCTGATTATGACCTTGGTGAAGCAGGGGTGGTGAAGGTCACGATTCCCGGCCGGGTGATTGATGAGAGATACACGCGGATGCTCATCAAACGGAAGGATCTGACGCTGATGGATGTGATTACTCTCGATAAAATACAGAAGGGCTACTCCATCACGCCTGAAGAAAGAACCATTCTCCGGACGAAGAAACTCATTGAAGGGCGGCATCCGAATCTCTATGTTTCGGAGAGTGTTGCGGCCGAAACCGACACACGCGCCGATTATATCAGGAAGCGGTCGTTTGACAGGGCGCATTTCAAGAGTCTGGTGGTTGCGTACCTGAAGGCCTACCATGAGGCAAACAGAGCGGAGATTGAAGACCTGCTGCTGGACAAGGTCTCAGATGCGCTGAACGAGGAACAGAAACATCATTTCATCAGGGATCTACTTCAGGAGATGCGCAAAGATGGGACAATAATGCCTATTGGGAGGACTAAAGCTGCAAAGTGGGTTCTTGTCCCTGATCAGGTGCATGATGCATGATTGTTGAATGGATTGTAGATGATTGTAGAAATGATCTCAGATGTCCTGCCATTTTTTGTTAGATTGAGGCTGGATCTTGTGTTATTTTTAACTGCGGTTGCATCAGATTGTATCAAATTGCATCAAATTATATCAAATTACATCTGATTACGCACATTGCACCAGACGGCAAAGTGACAAAAAATTGCACCAGAATTACTCCTAACCGAAAGATGTGGACAAAGGGAGTGTTAAATTTCTGCAAAATCAGTGACGCTCAGGGCCTTCATCCTATCCATCTCAGTCCGTATCCATCCTTCAGGCATCCCCGGATTCCCCCTTCACTTCTCCGTGCTCCCCCCGTAGACAACCTGCCCGAAGCTGATGCACCCGTCGCCGAGCGGATAGTCCTTATTCATGATGAACTCGAGCCCAGCGGCGAGTACCTCAGTCCGGATCGTCTCGCGGATCGCCCGGTTGTAGGCCACCCCGCCCGAGAGCGCCACCCGGGGGATCCCCCGCTCTTCGGCCGCCCGGACGGCCATCGCGGCGACGCCCCGGGCGAGGTTGTACTGGATCGATGCGGCGATGTCGTTTGCCCGTTCTCCGGCGGCGGACCGCCGGTGGGCCTCCGCGAGGAGCGACCGGGTCGAGAGAACCTCGCAGCCGCCGTCCCGCTGGTATTCGTTCTCCCAGGCCGAGGGCTTCCCGGCGTGCGCCGCCGTCTCGAGTTTCATCGCCGGCTCCCCGTCGTAGGTACGCTCCCGGCAGATCCCGAGGAGGGCCGCGCCGGCGTCCAGCACCCTGCCGGTGCTCGATGTCGCGGCGACGTTCAGGCCCCGCTCCACCTGCCTGACGAGGACGGCGAGTTCGATATCGCTCCAGCCCCGTGACGCGAGCATGTCCCGGACTTCGGAGGTGGGGAGGATGCCGTAGAGCATCCGCTCCGGGAACCGGGTGGCGAGATCGCCGCCCGGCATCGGGACGACCTCGAGGTGAGCGACCCGGTCGAGGTGGGGGACCTCTCCCGCAAACACCTCGCCGCCCCAGATTGTTCCGTCGTCGCCGTAGCCCACGCCGTCGATCGCGATCCCGACGCACTCCTCCCGGGTCGTGGCGGCGATGTGCGCCCGGTGGTGCTGGACGGCGAGGAGCTCCGCCCCGACCGCTTCGGCAACCTCCCTCGCGTAGCGGGTCGAGAGGAACTGCGGGTGGAGGTCGTGAACGATCCGGTCGTACCGGGCGCCGGTGAGCCCGCCGAGCCGTTCAGCCGTCTCCTGCAGGTAAGCGAGGGTCTGGGGGTTCCTGACATTCCCGACGTGGGGGGAGGTGATGCAGAAACCGCTCTTGTAGATGGAGATGTTCGCGTTCAACTCCGGGCCGACGCCGAGGATGGATCCCCCACCGAGGTCGATCGCCTTCCGCTTCGGGGCGAGGCCGCGGGAGAGCCGGATGATGTAGCCGTCCCGGACGACGGAGTCGTCGCACCGGTTGACGATCCGGCGGTCGTGGGTGAGGATGTAGTCAACCTGCCCCGGGAGCCGTTCAAGCGCGGTATCGAGATCGGTGATCATCGGGTAACCCGGCAGGTTCGCGCTCGTCATGACGAGGAGCGGGTGGGCGAGGTTCGCGAAGAGGAGGTGGTGCAGCCCGGTGTAGGGGAGCATGCACCCGATGGTGTGGAGGCTCGAGATCGTCGGGTGGGACGCGGGATCGCGTTTTTCGAGCACCGCGATCGGCCGTTCCCGGGAGTGGAGGATCCGCCGTTCCTCGTCCGAGACGATCGCGATCCGTTCTACCTCCTCTGCGGTTGCCATCACCGCGAGCGGCTGCTCTGTCCGTCCGAGGCGGCGTTTCAGAACCCCTGCCGCCTCCTCGGTGCAGGCGATATGGAACCCCCCGATTCCCCGGATGGCGACGATCGAGCCAGCGTCCAGGAGGGCCGCCGTTTCCCGGATGGGGTCGCCCGCCGCCGGCGTTCCGTCGGCCCGGAGGAGAGCGAGGTGCGGTCCGCAGGCCGCACAGGCGATCGTCTGGGCGTGGTGGCGGCGGCACGACGGGTTGGTGTACTCGCCCTCGCAGGCGGGGCAGACGGGGAACTCCGCCATCGACGTCCGCTCCCGGTCGTAGGGGATGGTACTGATGATGCTGTACCGGGGCCCACAGTTGACGCAGGAGGTGGCCCAGTAACCTTCGTATCGCCCGTCCCGCGTAAAAATATCGGCGATGCAGTCGTCGCAGGTGGCGACGTCGGTCGGGATGAACCCCGAGAGGCTCCCGGAATTACTCTCGAGGATGGTAAACCCTTCGGTCGGGCTACCGCGCAAATTCTGGACATCTACGGAATCTATTTGAGATAATGGCGTCCCTCTGGAAACGGCCTCAAAAAATTCCTCGAAGCGGTCGCCGGATGCATGGATCTCGACCTCGCTCCCGAGGTTTTTGACGGTCCCCGTGATCCCGAATTCCCGGGCTTTTGCGTAGACAAAGGGACGAAACCCGACTCCCTGGACGATGCCCCGTATGATTATTGTGCCACTGGTACGCATTGAGATTTCAGCAAAAATTTATGGAGTTATACCACCATATAACAATAGGGTATCGCAGTGACGGGACATATTAAAATTCTTAACGATCCGGTTGAACTGGTTCCTCTTCTCATAACGTTCAATAATGCCGATTATAAAAAGATCTACGAACTCCTGAACAAGGCCTGGCTGACCGAGGAGGATCTGGCGACGTACGCCGGCTCCTCGACGGTGACCGAGTGCCTCTCTATCCTCAAGAAGGGAAACCTAATCGAAGAGCAGTGGCGGATGCCGAAGCCCGGAGAGAAGCCGACGAAGGAGTACCGGGCGACATACAGCAAGTTCCGGGCAAGTTTCCAGTGTTCCATGGGCGATATCGGAGATCTGCTGCACATCGCCGTCTCGAACGACGAGGGTCTCCGCACGATTGTGGACTCGGTCGAGCAGGAGATCGTGGCCGGGACCACCTCTATCGGCGATATATCCCGAAAATACGGGGTCAGCCCCACCTTCATCAAGGGGCTGGCGAAGAGGATCCCCGGTCTCGACGTGAAAGGGCAGGGAATGGTGCTGCTTGACCGACTTCACTGACGATCCTCTTTACGTCATCCTGCGCAGCAAACGGGAGGCCACCCGGTTCCAGATTCTCGTAGAGATCGCCGAACACCAGCCGGCCGTCCGCCAGCAGGAGATCGCCGCGAAACTCGGCGTGACGCCTCAGGCCGTCTCCGAGTACATCCGGGAGCTGGTGGACGAAGGGCTGGTCACCGCTCACGGCCGGGGCCGCTACGAGGTGACAAAGAGCGGGATCGAGTGGGTCCTGCGTCACGCCGAGGCGCTCGAGGCTTATGCCCGCCATATCAACCGGGATGTCATCCAGCAGGTGGCGGTCTGGACGGCTATCGCCCGGGACGATATCCGCAAGGGAGATACGGTCGGTGTCTTCATGCGGGACGGGTGGCTCTATGCGACGGGAGAAGAACAGAGCGCCACCGGCCTCGCGACCATGGACGCGGCACCGGGAGAAGACCTCGGCGTCGCCCAGCTGAACGGCATCATCCAGCACGAAGAAGGGCTTATTCACGTCTGCAAGGTGCCGAGAGTGGAGCGGGGCGGGTCCCGGCAGGTCAGCCCGGATCTTCTCCGGGAGGCCGTCCGGGACGCCGAGATGGTGGGTGCCGTCGGCCTCGAGTCCTACGTGGCCCTCAGGAAGGCGGGCATCGAGCCGGATATGTTCTTCGGTGCGCGGGAAGGGGTCGTCGAAGCGGCGTTCCACGGTCGGGAGTGCGCAATTCTTATCGTCGATGAGGAGTTTACCGATTTCCTCAAGCGTCTGGAGACGGTGGGGCTCGCCTACACGATCCACGACCTGATCCCGTCATGAAAGTCATCGTCCAGCCCCAGAAGGGCACGTATAAACTGTTGTTCGTTGAAGGCGGCCGTGTCGAAGGTTCGGGGTTCGTCGACCTGGCTGCGACCCCGAAGGGCCGGCGGCCGAAGAACTTCAAGATGCGCCGGCGCGGCAAACAGCTCAAGCCAACCCCGACCCGGGACCTGATCACGCTGTTGCGCCGGTCATCTGTTCTCCTTGCGGCGAAGAGCCCTGAGTTCGAGTCGTTCCTTGCCGATCTTCAGATCCCGTCATCGAGGATCGACATCTGCCGGTTCTGCCAGCTCGAGGACCGGTTCGCGCCGGTCGACAAGGCGACCGGCGTCCGGTACGGCGGGGAGTGGATCTGCATGGAGTGCGCAAAGCGCGAGATGCGCCGCGAGCTCGGTTACCTGGGGAAGTTCGGCGGCTCGGTGCTTGTTCATCTTGAGAAACTCCTCGCCCAGATCCGGGACCTCGACCGGGTGCTGGCGTCGGTGGGGCCCGATCACCCCGACCGGAAGCGAACGCTCTTTGACCGGCTCGAGGCGCACGAGGTTCAGAAAACCGCCCATATCACCGATCTTCCGCTCCCTCCCGCGTTTGCAAAGGCAGCCGGGGTCGAGTACCTGATGCCCGTCCAGCAGCTCGCCGTTCAGAACGGCCTCCTCGAGGGGCAGCACCTCCTGGTCGTCTCGGCGACCGCGAGCGGCAAGACCTTCATCGGGGAGATGGCCGGGATGAAGAATTTCCTCGAAGGCCGGGGGAGGACGCTCTTCCTGGTTCCGCTGGTCGCGCTCGCGAACCAGAAGTACCAGCGGTTCCGCGACCGCTACGGTCACCTGGTCCGGGTCACCCTGCAGACCGGGGTGAGCCGTCTCAACCTCCCCGAGACCCGTCCGGCGGGCGACCGGGACGTCAACGCTCCCGTGGTGGTGGGGACTTACGAGGGGATCGACCACGCTCTCCGGACCGGGCGATCCGTAAAAGACATCGGCACCGTCGTCATCGACGAGGTGCAGATGCTCGAGGATCCGGAACGCGGCCACCGTCTCGACGGGCTGATCGCCCGGCTCAAGCACATCGCGCCCGAGGCGCAGTTCCTCTACCTCTCGGCCACGATCGGGGCTCCGGGACTGCTCGCGGAGAAACTCCGGGCAAACCTTGTCCGCTACGCGGACCGGCCGGTTCCGCTCGAACGCCACCTCATCTTCATCGAGCGAAACAAGAAGATCGGGTTCATCAAGCAGATGGCCGCCGAGGAATACAAAGTACGGTCGTCGAAGGGCTACCGGGGCCAGACGATCGTCTTCACGAACTCCCGGGCCCGCTGTCATGTCATTGCCGACGCCCTTGGAACCAAGGCCGCTCCCTATCACGCGGGGCTGACCTCCCAGGAACGCCGGGACGTGGAGCGGCGGTTCACGAACGGGGAGATCTCTGCTGTCGTGACCACGGCGGCGCTTGCCGCAGGCGTCGATTTCCCGGCGTCCCAGGTGATCTTCGATGCGCTTGCGATGGGCATTCAGTGGCTCACCGTCCAGGAGTTCCACCAGATGATGGGCCGGGCGGGGCGGCCGGATTTCCACGACCTCGGCCGGGTGGTCATCCTGGCGGAGCCCGGCGGATCCTATTCCCGGACGTCCGGCAAGACCGAGGAAGAGGTCGCCGTCGGCCTCCTGCGAGGCGAGATGGAGGAGGTCGCGCCCGAGTACGACATGGAGCAGAGTACGGAGGAGTTCGTCGCGAACGCCGTGGTCTCGAACGGCGACGAGCAGCAGGTCATCAAGATGAACCGGACGATGGTCGGGACGCTGGAGCCCGCCCTCCCCACGCTCCTCGACTACGGGCTGGTCCGGCGGCGGGGTGGGCGTATCGAACTCACCGATATGGCCCGGGTGATGGCCGAACATTTCATCGGCGCCGAGCGGTTGATGGAGATCATGGATCTCGTCCGACGCATGGACGATGCGGCCGAAGTCGTCGCGGAACTCGAGTGCGCCGAGGAGAAGACGCCGTAGGGTTTTTTTCTCAGGGTTTCCGGGGAACCCGCCTGGAAACCCCCCTCCAAAAAACCACATTTATTTGTGTTCTTCAAGAGTCCTTGTCCCCTGGTTTCACGTTTCGTGACATCGCAAAGCCCATGTACGGATTTCCACCGGACATCGCACCTTCGGTGCTCCAGCTCCGTTCCTGCCGGAACGTCGCTTATCGCCACGCACTGCCCCCGCCCCCGGGGCGGGGTGCGACGGGCTGTAGGGCCGGAGCATGAGCACCGAAGGTGCGGAGGAGGAGCGCGAAGCGCGGGTGGGGTGGGGGTTACAGACATTCATTCCGACGTGGAGACAGGGGAGGGGGGATGCTCCCCCCTCCCCGTCAGCCCCACCCCCACGTGGCGATAGCCACCACGGTCCACTGTATTGGGACTCTCTTGTCTCAACAGGTCTATTGGCGATCAACAGCACTGCAGTATTCTCAACCATCACTGTAGGTTCACTGGCTCCTCAAACCCCGGCCGGGTACAGCCCAAAACCCTCTCCCTACCGGTACCGCTCCAGGTACTCCCGCACCTTCTCCGACTCCACCCATCCTTCGTCGAGCTGCCTGAGGATTGCCTTGATCTGCCTGACCTGCTCCCGGATCTTCTCCGCTCGCGGATCATCGATGAGGTCGGCCATCCCCTGGACGACCTGGAGAGGGTTTCGGATGTGGTCGGTCAGGACGGCGAACTGCTCGATGTTCCTCTCGATCTGCCGGTATGCCTCCATTCTTTCCCGCTCGATCCTCTCCCGCTCTCTCATCTCGCGTTTGAGGCTCTCGTTTGCCGCCCGGAGTTCTTCTGTCCGTTGCGTCACCAGTTCCTCGAGCCGATAGCGGTAGTCCATCAGTTCCTTCTCGGCCCGCCGCCTCTCCGTCACGTCCCGGGCGATGATGAGGATGGCCGGCGTGCCCCCGAGGGTGATGCGGTGGATGCTTGCCTCGACCGGGATCCGTTCGCCTTCCCGGGGGATCAGGTCGGCGGAATGGAGACGTTGGCCGCCCTTCTTGAAGTCGCTCCGGACGAGGATGACCGATCCGGGAGTGAGGGCGAAGAGTTCATCCCGGGTGTACCCGAGGCACCGGCAGGCGAGCGCGTTCGCATCCAGTATCCGGTAGGGCGTTCCTTCCCTCCCGACGGCGCATACCAGCAGAAAATCGTTCCCGCTCTCGAAGAGGAGACGGTAGCGGTCCCTGCTCTCCTGGAGATCCCGCCGGGAGCGCTCCAGCTCCACGAGCACCAGGTTGACCTCTTCGACAAACCGCGAGATCGGATCGCCCCCGGCTGCAGGGAGGCGGGGCGGGATACTGCCTGTTGTCCTGATACCTTCGATGCTTGCATCCATGCCGGCGATGCGGGTGGCCACTTCCCGCTCCTTGAGCCAGATGCCGAGCAGCCCGAAGGCGATGCATACGAGGAGGAGCTCGATGAGCAGAACGGCGGGAGAGGTCAGGAACTCCCTGGAAAAGCCGAACGGGAGAACGAGCGTGAGGGGTGCCTGGTTGGGGGCCCGGGAGATACAGTGAGCCGCAGGGGGAAAAGCCGGGAACGGAGGTTGATCGTTGCGGGAGGCCATGACGTTGTACCGAGTCGCATACGCCGGGCAGGTTCATGCCCGTGGCCTGCGGGGCGGACCCGGGAGGTCGTCCGGTCGCCCTGCAGGTATCTACCTTGGCGGTTCCGGCGCGTTTTCTAATCCGCGCGTCGTCGTATCCCATGATGGTGAGTCTATTATATAAATATTCCCTATGCGGGGGAGAAGTTTACAGCGTAAATTCCATTTTTTATCCCGGCTGAGTGGGCATTGCGCGACATCAGGAGACGTATGTCGGTCTTTTGTCTGACGACGCCGGGACCTATCCGGACCCGGGAATATCTTTCCTATCGGCTGCGCGGGCATTCCTCTGCATCATCACCGCAAAGATCCCGGTTCCGAGGAGGCTTATCGCGCCGCCCACGTAGAAGACGGCGTCGATGCCGATATAGTCCATGAAGACGCCCCCCATCAGCGGTGCGATGATCATGCCGATCCCGAAGACCGTGTTGTAGGCACCCATCGAAGTTCCCATTCCTATTGTCCGGCCAGCATCGACCGTCAGGGCCATGATGGCCGGCTGCTGGATGGCGCCCCCGATGCCGACGAGGGAGGTGATCGCGAGCAGGGGCCCGAACGACCCCGAGAAAGGAATCGCACCGATCGCCAACGCTGTTATTGCCGACCCCGCGACGATCAGGACGACCTTGTTGCCGGTGTCGGTTATCCTCCCCATCGGCACCTGGAGGAGCGCCATCAGGAAGGTGTTCGCGGAGAGGACGATGCCCACCTCGGTGGGACTGATCGCGATCAACGGGCCGAAGACCGGGATGAAGACCATCATGCCTCCGCGCCCGAGGGCGCTGATGAAGGCGAAGACCATGACTCCCCGCATGACCGGGAGCGTGAGGATCTTCCGCATCGGGACAGGGTTCCCTTCCTGAACCGTAAACGTGCCACGTTTTGCCTCCGGGAGGGAGATGCCGACGAGGATCGTGGCGAACGCCGAGAGACCGGCCATGACGTAGAAGACTGAGTCCAATCCGAATGCATCGTTCAGGAACCCTCCGAGCAGCGGCCCCATCCCCATGCCGAGGAACATCGAGATGGAGAAGTTCCCCATATGGCTCCCCTCTCTTCCCTTCTCCGAGAGGTCGGCGACGTAGGCCATGGCTATCGGGACGACCATGGCCGATGCGAGGCCGTGGGCGAAGCGGACTGCCGTGAGCGAGTAAACGCTGTCGACGATGATGTACGCAAGCGACAGGACCGCGTACGCGAACATGCCGATGAGGATGATCCATTTCCTCCCCCGGCGATCCGATATCCGTCCGATGACGGGCATGAAGACCGACCGGGAGAGCGCGAAGGCTGAGAAGATGATGCCGAGCCAGATGCCGGTCGCGCCAAGGTTCTCCGCGTAGATGGGCAGCAGCGGGCTGACGATGCCGAGCCCGAGCATGGTGGCGAAGACGGAGATGAATAAGACATTATAGATGCGTTTGGCGGTATTCATGCAGGTTACACTCGAATAAGGATCAGGCCCATGAATCGGGTCTGTGGGGGTTGTTCTACGGTTGCGAAGAAAAGAGTTGGTGGTACTGCGGCATATATATTGGGTCGCAGGCTGGAATCATGCCCGCCGCGCGACGCAGCACCACCGGTCGTAGAGCGGATCGCGCCGGTTCTCGAAGATCTCGGTCTCCCGGCCCTGTCCGGCGCACCATTCCTGCACTCTCGCCGCCTCCTCCTCCGTGCCGACGGTGATCAGCGCTTCATCGGTGAGGGCGAGGAGGTTCGCGACGATCGATCTCCAGAGGGCCGTGTTGTAGGAGTAGATCTCCCCGACCATGAAGGCCGCACCGAGGGGCACCGGTGCGATGTAGCGGGGCGCCTTCTGCGCGTCGATGCACATGGTGTCGGAGGGCACGAGACGGCCCTTCGAGAGGCCGAGCGCGAGGAGCGCCGGGTCGTTGTCGTAGGCGAGCGCCCGCACCCCTCCCGCCCGGAGAGCCGCGGTGCCGACCCCTGACCCGCAGCAGCAGTCGAGGCAGGGGGTTCCCGTACGGTCGCCCCAGACCTCGTCGAGGAGGTCGCGGATCTTCCCCTCCCGGTCGGGCCGCAGGTCTTCGAGGGCGGGGAACGTGGTCTCCAGCAGTTCCGCGCTGTAATACTCACGGATCGCCGAGAGCCATGCCTCCCGGCTCTCCTGGTAGATGTCGCCGCCGACCGCCTCGAAGCACTCGATGGCGGCGAGCGTCGGCTCCCGGAAGAGGAACGAGGCGGCATGCCATCCCTCGTCGTCGTGGAGGGCGAGCGCGATCGGCTCCTCCTTCTCGTCGACCAGGAGACGGGCCTCGTCCGGCACGGTCCGGAGCAGCAGGTCCGTGTACGGATCTACCGTCAGGTCCGCGAACGACGGTTCGACCAGCCGGCACCCATCGATCTCAAGGATCTCCGCAACCTTCACGCAGTCCGCCTCTCGATCTTCATGCCGCCCGGCGCGCGGATGACCCCGTCCACGCGTGCGTCCTCGTGCAGGGTGAGGCGCTTGCAGGAGACGTTCCCGAGGATATGTACATCCTGCTCGATCATCACGTCGCCGTCGCTCTGGACGTCGCCGTGAATGGCCGTACCTCTGGCGACGCTTGCATCTTCGCGCGCATGGAGGCTCCCGAAGATCGTCGTCTCCTCCCGGACGGCGATCGAGCCGGCACGGATGTTTCCGTGCAGCCGGCACCCTGACCCGACGGCCATCTTCTCCGGGACGGAGAACGTCTGCATGTTGAGGACGGCGCCGCCCGGGATCATCAGCGGCGTGGCACTGGGGGTGGTTTCGTCGTCGTCGCCGAAGATCTTTTCGAGGACGGAGCTCAGGTCTTCCTCCTTCTCGATCCCGAGGACGGCCACGAGGTACATCATGATGTAGATGATGACCGGCATCGGGTTCCTTATGGAGATCCAGCCCTTCGCTTCGAACCCGCGCTCGATCTGGACGTTGTCCCCGATATCGAGGTCGCCCTTGACGACCAGCTTGCCCTGGATCTTCACCCCTTCGCCGAGATAGGCGTCCTCCTCGACGACGACGTCCCCGTTGATCTCGCACCAGTTGTCTATTCTGGCGTCGCCGCTCGCAACGATGTTGCCGTTGATCTTGCTGAATTCACAGACCACGACGTCGTTGCCGAAGAGGCCGTAATCGATCCGGCACCGCTCGCCGATGACGATGTCCTGATCGGTCTTGAGCGTCCTCTCCTGGAGCTCGGTATGGTCCGGGAGGGCGCAGCTCCTGATCCAGTCGTGGTCGCCTGTCGTTTCCATTTACCTGATATAATCTTCATGCGCCATACTTATGACTCTTATTAATTAGATCCAGGATAATCGGCATGAGATCGCGACCGCGGATACGGTGGAGCCCGCCCTCCGCGCACGAGACCTCGTCGAACCGGTTCGTCCGGTCGATCCGGACACCCGGGCCCCTGATGACGACCGGAACCGGGTCGGCGCTGTGATCTTTGACCGAGCAGGGCGTGCTGTGGTCGGCGCAGACGAGGATCAGGGTGTTCTTGAGATCGAGCAGCGGCGCGAGCGCCTTGTCGATCACTTCGATGAAGTCGCGTTTCTGGATGCTTTTGCCGTCGTGGCCGGCCTCGTCCGCACCCTTGATGTTCATCAGCACGAAGTCTTTCCGGCCGAGTTCCCCTATCGCCGCCCTCACCTTGGCGTCGAGATCGGAGTCGACCGAACCGGTCGTTCCCGGCACCGGGATGTGCTCGAGCCCCACGACCATCCCGATCCCGGAGATGAGGGTGGCCGCCGAGATGACGCTCCCGGAGAGCCCGTACCGCTCGGGGAACTGCGGGAGCGCGCCCATCTTCCCGGCGCCCCGGATCAGGAGGAGATTTCCTGGCGGGAGCCCCTCTTCCATCCGCCGGACGTTCACCGGGTGGCCGTCGAGGATCTCTCTGGACTGGCGGATGAACTCGTTGCAGGCGCGGGCGGTCTTTGCGTCCGCCGGATCGTCGGATCCGGGCCGGATCGTGAGCGGCTGTACTCCCTCTTTCTTTGGGTCGTTCGAGGAGACCTTATCGCCGAGTCCTTCCCCGATTAGGGCGAGGGCCGCCCGGTGACCGGCGCCCGCCTCGAACCGGAACTCAAGACCGAGCCCCGAGAGGTCGACACCCTCCCGGATGGCTTCTGCAAGTGGTTCCGTCCCGGAGATCCGGCCGGCCCGGCGATCGGTGACGAGGCCGTCCGCGTCCACGGTGGCGAAATTGCACCGAAACCCGATCATCCCGGCGGTCATGTGGATGCCGGTCCCTTCGGCCTCGAGCGGGCCCCGGCCGGTGTAGAACTCCTGCGGCGGGTAGCCGAGCAGGGCGAGGTGGGAGGTGTCGGACCCGGGCCGTATCCCGGGCGCGACGGAGTCCATGATCCCGCATACGCCCTCGGCGGCGAGCCTGTCGAGAACCGGGGTCCGTGCGGCGGCGAGCGGGGTCAATCCGTCCAGCGCTTCGCAGGGGCGGTCGGAGATCCCGTCCAGTACCAGGAAGAGAACCTTCTCAGCAATCATCGAGAACAGGTGAGATCCAGAACGTCATTACTCTTCCCGGTGGGCGGCGGAGATCCAGGTCGGCGGGCAGCCCTTTCCCTTCTGGACGAGTGCCAGGCAATGCTCGATCCGGAGAAGGGCCTCTTTCGCGAGGGTTTCGCTCTCCTCGCGGCACTCCTCCCCGCACCCGAGCATGATGAGGATGTTGGTCGTCATGATTACGTCGGCCGAGAGACACCGGAGTTCTCCGGCGAGTTCCTCGCCGAGGACTGTTCGCATGTCGCACGCGCTGTTGTAGATCTGGTGCGAGTACCGATCGAGCATCATGTTCAAGGCGAGGACCCGGGCGCTACCGCTCTCCCTCTCCCGGAGTTCGTCCCACTCCCGGTGGAACTGGATGAGCATCCTCCTGATGATCCCCCGGGCCATCGTCTGCCGTTCGTCGAGGCCCCGATGATTGAGCACGACCCGGGTTGTCCGCCGGCCCTTTGTATGTTGCCCTTCGACCATCACCGCCGTCACCTCCCTCTCGTATTCCGGCGGGGTATATCCCGTCATAGGGCATATACCCTTCGTGCCGTTCCCGTCGGGTACGCGATGGGATGCGAAGGCACGGGGATTGTAAAAAAAAGTGAGCGGCGGGCCTTATACGGCCGCAACCTGCTCGAGTTTGGACTTGGTGATCTCGACCCGGCGGATCGGGTAGATCGTCTTGACGGCCTTGAAGATGTCCCGTGCCATGTCGCCGGAGACGATATCCTTGACCAGGGTTTCGAAGTCGCTCTCGGCCGCCCTGGCGGAGAGGGCCTGCGAGATTGCCTGCCGTACGGCGTGGACCTGGCTCTGGTCTGCCCGCGAGAGGGTGAGACAGACGACCGTCACCCGCAGGAGTTTCTTGTCCTTGCTGACGACCGGGTGGATGGTGTCGATGCGGGATGCCCGCCGCTTGACCATCGACCGGAGGTAGTCCCGGGTCACTTCGTGCCCGACGAACTCGGTGTATGCGGCGTCGCCTGCCACGTTGTTGATCTTGAACCTCATCTTGATGTGGGACTTGGAGTAGTCCTGCACAACTTCGCCGAGCGTCGCGGTCATGATGCGGCCGACCATATTCTCGGGATCGGCCGAGATGGCGTCGCCGATCTCGGCTTTGCCGAAGGCGTCGGGTACGTAGACACGGTACCACTTCTTGGCCTTCCAGCCTTCCAACCTTCTTCCAACCTGTTTCTTCCTTGCCATAGTATCACTTCTCTCTGTTATTATGGATTTTCAGCCCATTTGATCCTGATTCCACTCCGGAACTCTCTGAGCCGCCCTGCCGCCGCTTTGATGCGGCGGTGCATACGTCCTCCGCTATCGCCAGGTTCATGAGGTAGTCGTCCACCGAGGCGGTGATCGACCGAAGTCTGGTTCCGTCGATCTCGGCCCGCACCCCACCCTCGATCGGGAATGTCCTGATCAGGGTGAGGTTGTCGGGTTCGAGTGCCGCGGCCACGCAGCCGGGGTGGCTGTGCGGCGTCTCGATGGCGCCCTCGATCCGGATCATGCGGGGATCGCCTCCAGGAGTTCGTGCCTGAACTGGTCCGCCTGGTCGGCGGCAATCCGGGCTCCGGCCCTCAGGCGGTGTCCGCCGCCCTGGCCGCCGCATGCCTCCGCGATCGTTCGCATCACCGCTTCGAGGTCGAGGTCGATCCCCGGAGGACAGCGTGCCGAGACGGAGCAGTGGTCGCCGATCCTGCCGATGACGAAGACCGGGCCGCTCCGGACGAAGTCGTTTGCGAGCGCGTCTGCGACGTCGCTTGCGACCGACCCGTCGTCCACTGCAAAGAGGGCGACGCGCTCGTCGAGGCGGCGCGCCCCGTGGATGCCGGTGACGACCGCCTGCCGGTAGCGGGCGGTGATCTCCCAGGCTTCCTGGATCGCGTGGCTCGAGCGGAGACAGAGCGATGCGCCGATGTCCCCGTTCCCTGCCTTGCCGCAGGCGTCGACGACGGCAGCGAGATTCAGGGCCTCATCGATCACCTCCCGGCCGAGGCTGTAGGTGGTGCCCCAGATCCCGCAGAGTGCGGAGACCGAGGCGTTCGGGGCGGCTGCGAGGACGATCCGGGTGAGGAGCGACTCGATGTCCATGTCGTCCTCGTCGGTGACCTCTGCAACGAGCGTCCTCGCTCTGTCGGGAACGCCGGAGAACCCGGGAAGGTAGGGGTCGACGGCAAGCGCGAGCTGCTCGACAAGCCCTCTTCCCGGGAGACGGAGGCCGCGGCGGGGTGCTATGAACCCGTTTGCGATGCCTTCGTTCACGATCTCCCTGTTCGGACCGTCGAGTGCCTGGTCGTCCCCGATGATCCCGAGGAGCGCGAGCCCCGCGAGATCACGGTTGTCGCCCATGCGCTGGGCGACGAGGTAGGCCGCGCCGGCCGCCGAGATGTCCCGGTCGCCGTCGATCCCGGCGAGGTGCGGGTTGACGTGATAGTCCCCCTCGAAACGGGGCAGGTGGTGATCCACCACCATGACGTCGCCGGGGAGGTCCGTGAGTGCCGATCCGAAGTCGCAGAGAAGCACGCTGCCGTCGCCGGGGAGGTCGGCCGTGGAGATGCCCGGGCGGATCCTCAGCCGGAACCGTCCGCCCTCGCGGAACATGGCGTGGCAGAGGATGGATGCGGCGGCTATACCGTCGGCATCGTGGTGCGCCAGCACCTCCACGAACTCCTGCTCGAGCAGGTGGTCGGCCAGGCTTGCAGCAGCGGCGTCAAGCGACATGGATCATCAGCGGGTGAGCAGGATCTCTGCGGTCTCCGGTTTGTAGGTCCAGCCTTTCGGCATCCGTCCGGACCTGACGTAGTACTTGACCAGCCTGCGCACCTTGGACTCGGCGATCTGCAGCTGCCGCTTGTTGTGAACGTCTTTGTTGTTCTCCGCAAGGTGTTTCCTGATCCCGAGCGCTTTCTCCATCAGGTTCCGGAGATCTTCGGGGATCTCGGATTCAAGCCCCTTCTCGCGGAGGATCTCGCCTATGCGCTTGCCGGTGGCGAGCTTGACGTCGGGGACGGCGTACCTGTCACGTAGCACAAGGCCGATCTGGCTGGTCGACATGCCGTCTTTGCGAAGATCGACGACGATCTTCTCGATCTCTGTTGCGTCCGTATTGGACCACTCGGGTGCCTCCTTTCGGTAGGGTCGGACGGAACTGCTGGTTCCGCGACGCCGAGCGTACATTCTTGCCATTCATGCACCTCCGATAGATATACTATGTTAAGTCCAGAAAAGAGTCCTTTAACTGACTAATCTCTGTAATCCCGAGCCCTTGCGGGCAGTGCTTCCGGGAGCACGTCGGACTTACCACAGTCAGCACGTGATCGTGCTGCAACATATTCTCCGGGAGGAATCTTAAGGGTATCGGACAGGCGCGCGTACCGGGGAGCGAAATACGTTGTACGGAGGTTTCCGTGATCTGTAGCGGCGCCCCCCGGGTGAAGGAAGGTCGGCTGGAGGGGGGGCTGCGCTCCCTTCCGGCGGCGGGAGATGAGCCGAATGTTTATGTTCTCCCGGGCCAACATGTACTGGTACCGGTGCGATAGTAGTCTAATGGTAGGACAGGGGCTTCCCAAGCCTCTAGTCCGGGTTCGATCCCCGGCTATCGCATGGCGTTTTCTCTCGTTTTTTGCGTGTTATTCCGGGGTCCGACACTCCTCTCTTCCGCCGCCTTCCACGGCGATCTCGAACCGGCAGTGATCGAACCCCATTGAGTAGCACCGGGTCTCGACCGCCTCCGCCGGCCGCCCGTAGTGGCGGGAGAAGAGCGCCCGGAGGATGCCTGAGTCGAACGCGCACGCGGGCTTCCCGGTGACCGGGAGATCGACGCACTCGAAGCAGTCGTAGATGAGGAGGACGAGCGGTTCCGTCTCCGCGACCTCGATCCGACCGAGGCGGTGCTCCTCCCAGAACCGGGCGATGTTCGCGCAGAATGCTCCGGTCTCCGGGGCGGCCACCGCCGGGTAGAGTTCTTCGCCCAGCCATTCCCCGGCCCGGGTGAGGAGCGGGTCGAGGAGGACTCCCTCCTGCATGAGCGAGACCCGGATCGTCCGGAACGCGAGCCGGTAGAATGCGAAGGGGTCACCTGACCCGGGTCGATACATCCCTGCATAGGCGGCGAGGTCATCGGCCACCCGCGTCTCAGGTAAGACGCTTGCGACGAGATCGCCGGTGAGGAAGAAGATCTTTCTCCGGGAGTCCTCCGGGTCGGGCCGCGACCCGATCACGCCCGCCGCCGCGAGGTCCTGGAGGTGCACCGAGACCGTCGACTTCGCCCGGCCCGCGAGAGAGACGATCTCCTCGAACGTACACTCGCGCTCCCGGAGGGCCGCGAGGATCGTGCGCCGCACCGGATTCTCGACCGCCCGCGCACCCGCAGGAGTCGAGTAGAGGTCTATCTCCAGGTTCGCCTTCGGCCTCCCGGGTCTCCCCCGGCTGTTCGTCCCCTGCTCCATAGAGTAAAATCGAAAGGGTGATATATCAATTGTTCGGATATGCTGGAATGTTCGTAATGTATCGAACAAAATGTGATGACAATGATGCCTACGAAACTTGCCCCCGGCGTCCACTGGGTCGGGGCGATCGACTGGAACCTGAGGGAGTACCACGGCTACACCCTCCCGGGAACGACATACAACGCCTATCTCGTCCAGGGTGAGAAGACAGCGCTGATCGACGGCGCTTACGCCGGATTCGAGGGTGAAGTCCTCGGCCGTATCGGATCCGTCTGCGACCCGGGCGCGATCGATTACATCGTCGTGAACCACATCGAGATGGACCATTCCGGCACGCTGCCCGCGTTCGTGCGGCGGATGCCCGCCGTCCCGATCTACTGTACGGAGCGGGCTCGCGCCGGGCTTGCCCGCCACTACGACACGACGGGCTGGAACATCCGGGTCGTCAAGTCCGGCGACACCCTCGACCTCGGGGGGAAGACGCTCGTCTTCCTCGAGGCGCCGATGCTCCACTGGCCCGACTCGATGTTCACCTACCTCGCCGAGGACGCCATCCTCTTCCCGAACGACGCCTTCGGGCAGCACGTCGCGAGTGCCGCCCGGTTCGACGACGAACTCGGGCGCGACGCGGCAATGACCCACGCGCAGAAGTTCTTCGCGAACCTGATCATACCGCTGGCGCCGAAGGTCTTGAAGAAACTCAACGAGGTTGGGGGCCTCGGCATCGATATCAGGATGATCGCGCCGAGTCACGGTGTCATCTGGCGGTCGCACGCCGGCGATATCCTCGAGGCCTACACCGACTGGAGCCGGGGCGTCGCGAAAGACAAGGTCACGATCGTCTACGACACCATGCACGGCTCGACCACGATGCTGGCGAAGGCGATCGCCGAGGGCGTCATGGCCGAAGGCGCCGACGTCCGGGTCTGCCTGCTCCGGGACGGGCGCTACGAGGGAACGCACCGGAGCGACATCGTCACGGAGGTGCTCGACTCGAAGGCGGTTCTCGTCGGGTCGCCGACGCTCCAGGACGAGGTCCTCCCCACGGTGGCCGGGTTCCTCAGTTACCTCCGCGGGTTACGGCCGGGCCGCCTTACCGCAAAGAAGATCGGGTGCGCGTTCGGGTCCCACGGCGGTATGGGGGGCGCGGTTGCTCAGGCGGAGGCGGCCCTGAAGGCGGCCGGGATCGAGGTGATCGACGGCGGGTTCCACGTGAACTACCGCCCGGACGGTGACGAGATTGCCCGGGCTTACGAACTCGGGCGGAGGGTGGCGCGGGAGATCCGCGCCCGGTAGTGCCAGGGTTCGCGCGCCATCCCCCAGCAACATTATGCCGGACAGATCGTCCCGCTACCTCCTTTTTTCAGCTCGCCGGTGCGGCAGACCCGCGTCTCATCCAGGCGAATGCTGCGAGCGCCCCGATCTGCATCACGACCAGGAACCCGACGACGAGCGGGACGGCGACTGTGTAGGCCCACCCGATGACGGCGCTCCCGGCAAACCAGGCAGCCCCGTAGACGGTGTTGAATATCCCGTATGCCGTCCCGCGCTTGCTGATATGGGTGTAGTCGGCGACGGCGGCCCTGAGGATCGTCTCCTGCGCACCCATCGCCGCGCCCCAGAGCACCACGGCGGCGAGCGCGAGGGCGTAACTCGTCCCGAAGGCGAGGAAGGGGATGCCGATGGCAAGGAGCGGCACGGAGAGGAGGGTGACAAGCCCGAACCGGTCGTATGCCCGCCCGATTGTGAGGGCTGCGATGGCATCGACGCCCATGGCGACGGCGTAGAAGAGCGGGATCTCTGCTTCTGAGACCGTGCCGGTGACGGCGAAGTGGTAGGCGATGATCGGGAACGCCGCAAATCCGGCCATGGTGAGCGCGGTGAAGACGCCGTAGGGGAGCAGGGGCCCCGGGAGGCTGGTCCCACGGGAATCGGAGCCGCCAGCCTCAAGCGAAACCGGTTCAGGCGCCCGACGCCGGGCGAAGAGGAGGGCGAGGATCATCAGCACGAACGGGACGGCGAGAAGGGCAAACCCGCTCCGGTAGTCTCCCTGCGCAAGGAAGATGGCGGTAAAGATCAGGGGCCCAATGACCGCCCCGACCTGATCGAGGGCCTCATGCACGGCAAATCCCCAACCCCGGCCGACCGTCGTCGTGGCATTCGCAAGGATGGCGTCCCGTGCCGGCACCCTGATACCCTTCCCCGCCCGTTCGAGGATGAGAAGAAGCGCGGCGGCCTCCCAGGACCCGGCAAGCGCGAGGAGCGGGACCGCGGCGAGCATCCCGTAGCCAATGAACGTGATCGCCCAGTAGTGCCGCGTGGTATCGGCCAGGTACCCGGAGGCCAGGCGCAGGGCGTAGCCAAGGAACTCACCGAGCCCCGCGACCACCCCGACGGCGAGAGCGCTGGCACCGAGGATGTAGAGGTAGGGGCCGGAGACGCTCCGTGCCCCTTCGTAGATGATATCCCCAAAGAGGCTTACGATGCCGAAGAGGACGATCACGGTGTAGGCTGCACGGTGTTTGCCGTCCATTGATGGTAATCTGTCGTTTATCGCCCATAAACCCTCTCTGACGGCCTGAGGTGTCCTCCTCTCGCCCCCGACTGTTACCGGCCCGGAGGAGGAGCTGCCGGATCCAATACCCCGGGGGAACCATAATCACGGCCTCCCGCCACCTACCCTCTCTTGTGGTGCACCACTGGATAAGGAGCCGCCGGGGAGGGGGACCGGCATGAAGAACTTGCGCTGGATCGCGCTCTCGCTCCTCCTCAGCGGCGCGGCCCTCATCGGGCTGCTCGCGGCGACCTTCACCCCGGCAACACGGGCCTACCTCGGGGAGGTCGGCGTCGCCGCCCTCCTCCTCGCCTTCGCGCTCCGGGCCGGATCGATCCTCTGCCGGGTGGTTCGGATCGGGGTCATCTGCCGCGGCCTCGGCTATACCGTGCCGTTATCGAGCCTCGCGATCACCCAGAGCCTCTCGCTCTTCGCCGGCTCGATCACCCCCGGCCAGGTGGGCGGCGAACCCGTCCGGATTCACCGGCTCTCGCGTTCCGGGCTCGCCGTCGGGGACGCCGTCACCGTCGTCGTCGCGGAGCGGGTGCTCGACCTCGCGGTTTTTGCCTCCCTCACCGTTGCGGCCCTTCTCGCCGTCCAGCATCTCTGGGACTACCTCGCCGCGACCGTCCTCTATCCGGTGGCGGCCTTCCTCGTCCTCGTCCTCTCCCTCCTGCTCGCGCTCGTCCTCCTGGTCCGCCGCCCGTCTCTCGCGAACCGGGTTATCGGCGGCGCTGCCGTCCGGGTGCTCGACCGGTGCGGCCGGAGCCGGCGCTGGCTCCGGTTCTGTCCGGGCTCGGATGGTGCGGAGGGGCTCGCGGAGCGGATTGCCCGCGAGACCGAGATCTTTGCCGCGAGTTCTTCCCGGTTTGTGAGGGCCGATCCCCGGGCGCTCGGCGGCGCGATCCTGATCAGCATCCTCGACTGGGTCTTGCTCTTTTCCACGGCGTCGGCGCTGCTCGTTGCTCTCGATCTCCCGCCGTCCTTTCCCGAGTCGTTCCTCTTCCAGGGCATCCTCCAGATGATCGCGGCCGTCCCGCTCATCCCCGGCGCGGCGGGGATCGCGGAGATCGGCGCCGCCACGCTGTATAGCCGGATCGTGCCCACCTACCTCCTCGGCCTCTTCGTCGTTCTCTGGCGGCTGATCCTCTACTTCCTCAACATCCCGCTCGGCCTCCTCGCGGCGGCTCTTGCGGCGAGGGAGAGGAGCGGCGGTGAGGGGGCGGATCGCCTGGGCACCGAAAACCTATAACCCCTATGAGACCCAAATCTATCTTTTAACGCGGATATGACGAGAAATACCCTGTTCGTGAATCGATCGGAGGACGTTTCGATCTCCTGCCGGAGAGGGTCATGACCACCGATACTGAAATGTACGCCCTCTCGATCATCACCGAGAACCGGGCCGGCGTGCTGCGCGACGTGGCCACGGTGATGGCGGATTACCTGGCGAACATCCAGATGATCCAGCAGTCGATCATCGCCTCCGGCCCGAACACCGGGAAGGCTTACCTCTACTTCGAGTTCGAGGAGTGCGGGAATCATGGCGAACTCATCGCCGACCTGGCACGGGTGCCGTCCGTCGTCGACGTCACCATCTACCCGCCGTTCTCCCGGATATTCGGGTCACGGGTGATCATCATCGGCGGCGGTGCGCAGGTGGCGCAGGTGGCGCTCGGCGCCGTGAACGAGGCGGACCGCCACAACATCCGCGGCGAGCGGATATCGGTGGACACGATCCCTCTCGTCGGCGAGCAGGATCTGGCGCTCGCCGTGGACGCGGTGGCGCGGCTCCCCCGGGCGTCGATCCTGGTGCTCGCCGGGTCGCTGATGGGAGGTGAGGTCTCGCGGGCGGTGGAACGTGTCCGGGCGGCGGGCATCCCGGTGATCGCCCTCAAGATGGCCGGCAGCGTTCCTTCGCACGCCGACCTGGTGGTGACCGATCCGATCCAGGCGGGGGTCTTTGCCGTGATGCACGTCAGCGGCAAGGCGGTCTTCGATATCAATCGCGTGCGGGGGCGTGAGTTCTGATGGACCCGATCGATATGGCCGTCCGGGTGCTCTCGCGTGACGGGCTCGTCGTCTACCCTACCGAGACGGTCTACGGCCTCGGTGCGGACGCACTCTCCGAGGATGCCGTGATGCGGGTGTACGAGGCCAAAAACCGGCCGCTGGGTAAACCGATATCGATCGCGGTCTCGGATATGGAGATGCTTGCCGCCGTCGCGGTGGTGGACGATGCTGCGCGGGCGTTCATCGAGCGGTTCCTGCCCGGCCCGGTGACGGTGCTCCTCCCGGCGAAGTCCTGCCTTCCGGCGGTGCTGACGGGCGGGACAGGTCTCATCGGGGTCAGGTGGCCCGACCACGAGATCGCCGCCGCGATCATCGCCCGGCTCGATGCGCCGATCACGTCCACCAGCGCGAACATCTCGGACGATATCCCGCCGACCCGTCCCGACGAGGTCTCCGTTCCCCACGATTACCTGGTCGACGGGGGGGAACTCCCCGGGACGCCGAGCACGGTGGTGGATCTCCCCGCCCGGCGCGTCCTGCGCAAGGGCGCGGGATGGGAAGCGGTGGAGGCGTTCCTGGAGAGCTTGAAATGAGTTCGATACGGCTCCGTGACTTCATCGAGGATCGCGAGGGCTGCCTCTATGCGGTCTCGAACTACGACAACGCCGAACGGATCGGGTGCATCCTCCGCTACGTCCCCGATCCGGACGGGGAGCGGACGAACCTCGCCGGTCGGCGATACCATAAATACGATTTTGCCGAGTCTTTCGACTGGATCAGGGCGCACAAGCCGGAGTACCTGGACAGCGTCCACCGGGTGCCCTACTGCGATGTGGCCCGGGTCTACAAGCCCGAGGAGGAGATCGCCGGCGTGGCGGCCCGGAACAGGCGGGTGGCAAGGCTCCTCGCTCACCTGGATCTCCCGGCGGGCTCGTTCGGGTGCACGGGTTCGCTCCTCTGCGGCCTCGAGAACGGCGCTTCCGACATCGACCTGGTGGTCTACGGCGACGCCTGGTTCGTCGCGCAGCGCCGGCTTCGCGACCTCGTGGAGAGGGGGGCGATCCCGGGGATGAGCACCGCGATGTGGCGGAAGGTCTACGACAAGCGGGTGCCCGAGATATCCTTCGACGCCTTCGTCCTGCATGAGCAGCGGAAGTGGAACCGGGGGGAGTTCGAGGGAACCTACTTCGATCTCCTCTACACCCGGGACTACGGGAATCTGGACGCGATCCCGGCCGGCGCGGGGAGGGTTCTCGGCCGGGCGACGATCGAGGCGACGGTCACCGGCGCGTCGCTCTCCTTCGACAGCCCGGCGGTCTACGCGGTGGATCACGATGAGATCTCCCGGATCCTCTCTTTTACCCACACCTACTCGGGCCAGGCGCTCGCGGGGGAGGTCATCGAGGCGAAGGGCGTCGTGGAGGAGCACGGCGACGAGCGGTGGCTGATCGTCGGGACGACCCGCGAGGCGAAGGGCGAGTACATCGTCTCGAAGACGCTGCTCGAGAGCGTTTAGAAGAGGTCGGAGAGCCGGCGGGGGCCGGCGGTGCACCGTTCGAGGTGCGGGCAGCCCTCGCAGGGCGCCCGGAGGGGCCGGGGCGGGAGTTCGCCCGCGACGACCCGTTTTGCCGCCCGGATCGCTTTGATCATCTCCCGCCGGTCGCGGGGCTGCGGCTCGACGTAGCGGCAGACGCCGCTTGCGACGTACTCGACGTAGCCGCCGGCGACGGGGCGGCCGAGGGTCTCCTTGAGGCAGGCAACGTAGCAGGCGATCCGGAGCCGGTCGGTGTTGTAGACCCCGGCCTTCGGCGCGGCGCTCGACCGGGTGACGGCGAACGTGCCGTCCTCGAAGATTTTATCGACTCTTCCGCGGATGCCGAGGGTGTCGGACTCGACGGCGAGGTCGACCTGGACGGGCCGCTCCCATTTGGTCTCGCTGCAGGCGGCGACGCATTCATCGAAGAGTTCCCGGACGTCTTCCGCTGCTTCGGGGAGGACGCAGAGGATCTCCTGCCAGATCTGCTCCGCCTCGAGGAGTTCGCCGAGGTGCGTCGAGACCTGTTTGCAGACGGTGTAGCGCGGAGACTCCGGGTGCTCTTCCGAGCGCTCGAAGTAGTAGCGCCGGGGACAGATGTGGCAGGCGACGACGCCGGATACCGGGATGTAGTCTGTCATGGATAGCGGGTTCCCGTTTGATGGGAGGTATGTCCTCCCGCTATTTAGCGCCTTACGCTCCGCACCGACGGCGAGCCGGCCAAGACCAACTCTTATGCCGGAGCGGGTCACAGAAGATGGGTATGGCAAACCGCGAGATATCGGTCAACATCCCCGGCAATCTCGACCCGGTCTACTCGAACCGCATCCAGATCGCCTACAAGGAGGACGAGTTCACGTTCCTCTTCCTGCACGAGATCCCCGGCATGAACCAGGCGCGGGGGAAGGCAATCGTCTCGATCAGCCCCCGGCACGCGAAGAACCTGGTGGAGGTGCTGGCGAAGAGCGTCGCCGACTACGAGCAGAAGTTCGGCAAGATAACCGCCCCGGAGGCCGCCGCGCAGCAGGAGAGCAACGTCACCATCCGGGGGTACTCCTGAACGGGACCGGACCGACGGGCTCCCGGCAGGTGATACCTTTTTAATTCCGGACGTGTAATATTCTAGGGCAGTTGCCGCTGTGGCTTAGCGGTATAGCGGCTGATTCGTAATCAGCAGGTCGGGGGTTCGATTCCCCCCAGCGGCTTTGTTTTTATTGAAGGTTTAAATCCCCTGGACAACGGTTATTCTTATTCTGTGACCTTTCAATCTCAAGGACAACTCGCGAGTCCGTCCAAGCCGCTTGGGGTTTCATTGTGTCAAGCTTGCCTATGCAGAGCGCTCGATTCAAACCCCCTTTCGGGCAGAATACGATGCATGCTTATGTAATTCACAGTTGGAAAAGAATTGACTTCACTTGAATGGTTCTAAAAGCATTATGTGTCCTTCTTTTCGCACGCAATATCCCTTCTCAACCAGCGCGTCTACAGATATTTCAACATCTTCCGGATCCATGGCCATTACTTCTACTGCTTCAATTACTGGAATCCAATAGTCCGCTCCGAAGATATCGTAAAGTTTGTAATAGACTTTGCGTGCATCCCCTGTTATCAGGAACAAATCTGAGATTTTCGCGGGATTGGAAGTAATCTTTTCAGCCTTCCTAAACATTGAAAACCAAAGATCTGTAGCGTACTTTACATCTGGGGGTTCAATGTCCGGGCTTGCTCGTAATCGAGCATACGAAGAGGCTAGTTTCGGTAAGGCATCTCCAACGTTTTGGTGATATGGCCTCTGACCTGATGAGTAATATTCCTCACGCAGTTCATAGATTGCATCGTGCATCATAGCCTCAACTTTACCAGTATATTGGGGTTTTAGAAGCAAAGAATCGAGTATATAAGCAGTAATAACTCCAGATTCTTGGTCTAACAAGGAATAGTAGTCTTTTGAGTGTTTTCGTTCCTTCACGCCTTCAAAATAAATGGGTATGTCCGATACGAGTTTCTCTGGTTGTAAAATCGCTAAATTGACCTCCCCTTCCGTTTTACTCAAATTTCGTTCTAATTTTGAAATATAATAGTAATAGTCCGATGATGTCTTTCTGAAATCATCTGGAATCACTTTCAAAGGCTTTCGGAATAGATCCCATTGATAGTTTTTACCGAAGATGGCTGATTTAATGCCTCCAGTGTCATCTTCAATCGGAGGAGAAGAGAATGCAAAGAGGGATGAACAGCCCGCAATTTCCTCTACAACCTCATCTTCTCCGGTCAATGGATATGCGAAGTACTCGACAATCTCTTCAAAATCAAGGATCTTCCTTCTTTGCGCCAGAGGGGTCGGGTCAAATAACTTCCACGAGTCGACTTCCTTTACGTTGATACTTTTCCTGACAGTTCGAGGTAAGATCACGGTCTTCTCATCTATGACATTGGCTTCAATGAATTGATTTTCAGGAGGTGGATGCCCAGATACGTGGTATATTTCATTTTTGGACGTCTTTAAGAAGGGCGATGGATTGAGGAAAAAATACTCTCCGTCTTTAGTATCGTATTTTACGAAACCCACGTTTGCGTACTTGTCATTGAAAATGAGTTCTCTCTCAACAACCGATAGTTCAGAGCCGATGTACCGGTCGGTTAGCGGCATTAGAAGGTGGATATATCTTGTCTTCTTATAAAGGGGTTCGGATCTGTTTCAATGCATTCATGTAGTCGGCAGATAGGTATGGTTGCAATTTTGTTCCAGTATTATCACTATCTCCTGAAGTTTCCTACACTGATCGTTTGATATAATCTGTTATGTACGGGATGACCCAAGTTCTCTCTTTATATCTGGCTCTTCCAGAAAGAGCGGCATTGCCTTGATCACCGCATCAAGACCCCCCTTTATGTACAGTAATCCGAAGACTGCCTCGACCAGCGTCGATCTATCGTGGTTTTCCTTGTCAATATTCGATCGAGGTTTGTGATCGAAGCCGATGGTGTTCTCGTAAAGCATCCATTTTCTTTCAAGCTGGGCCTGATATTTCTTGTCTTTGAAAGGTTGGCCCTTCTGGTCCAGCATAGCCTTTGAGGGGGTGGTGTCGGATGCCCATAGATGGTGCACTGCAGCCAGAAGTAGGGCGGCATTTCCAAGATAAGCAAGGGATTCAACTTTTCCGGGCAACTTGGAAAATTCATATATTGATTTTCTCAGCTCTGGATGCCGTGTTTCTGGAAATTCTTTTAGCATATCAGAAAACATGTCTTTCGCGGTTCCATCGACCATTACCCGGAGGATCAGATTGGAATCCTCGAAGTCGAACTGTAGATCTCTGCGCACCTGAGGAATGATGTGTTGCTGTATGTGGGCAGCTTTTGTTTGAAGTTCTGTAATACCCAAAACCCAGCCATCCAGTTTTTTCCGCACATTGCGTTCTTCGGGCAGAGCCCTTGCCCTCTCTTCAACTGCTGTTTTTATTTCATCGAGGGTTTCCTCGATGGCTATTGGATGTAAGAAGAACTCATCCTCCATAATTTACACTGGGGATAGTAGAAGATAATGTTTGCATTGCTTTCTCTCCATTGGTAGGTTTCCTGATTTGCGATTGCGAAGAAGGAGGCCTTGTGCCCGCAGAACCCCTCATAATTGGCACCCTGCCCGCCGTGGCGAAAAGAGATGATTGTGCTGCAACTGCCTCAATCAAAAAAGCCAGTTCCAGATTCTCATCCTGTAATGCTTACTTATGCTGATATTGGGATCGCCGTCGAGCATCTTGCTCACCCTCACCTTCATCTTATAGCCCTTTTTGATTTTTAAGAACGTTTTGCTGAATAACGTGTTGGGGGACATCACCTGGTTGAGGTAGCCGTACTGCTCCTTTATCGATTCCAGTTTCATGGCGGCCGTAATCTCGTCGCAATCTCTTGCTCCCGTATCCGTGAACGTATGGCAATCCCGTATGAAGTCCGTAAGGATCTTCACTCCCTGCTCGTTCCTATTCAACGTCTCGGTCAGGTTCAGGATCCTGTCGGAGAATGAGATGACAAATATCAGGAAACCCAGAAATGCAATCACGTTCCTCGTGTCCTGCTGAGCGTGAAAGGGAAGCGACAATGATTGCAGGATTGTGGGGTCTGCAATACTCAAAAACGCAATCGATGCCGAGAAGAAGAGAATGGAGAGCGATAGGCCGCTGGAGATCCATTTGTATTTCCTGCACTGGTATGAGCAGATCTCCCTGATCAGCCCGGCCTTGTCCGCTAACCTGTTAATCTCGTAAACACAGTCCTCTACAGTTTTCACACCCATTGGAGTTCCTCACAAGTAACAATTCACGAAATACGTTCCAGTTCGTTTTTGAGTTCACTCTGTCCTGGATCGACGTAAAGGGGCGTAACGGCAAAGCCTGCCGACAAAAGATGGTGCAAACAAGCAGTGGAAGCAATACCTCCGCTGTAGAGAAGCAGGCACCGTGTTGACATTGTTGAACCATTTAAAGAAATTAATTGATTGGATATATTCGTTTCGAAACTTCTTTCGTTCCAGATCGTCCCGAAAGTGATTATCTGTTGCATCAGGTCAGAAAGAGTTCATCCTCAACCAACAGGCAATCCAAAAAACGAATAACCCCACCATCGCCCCTCTCTTCCGAAACCATGGCAAGCGACAACTGGCATCCCGGGAATCACCATCTCCCTCCCCGGCATCGTGTTCGTCCTGCACTTCCCGGCAGCACCCTACTACCTGGCTCCCCGCCGACGGGGCCCGGCACCGGCCCCCGGCCTGCTCCCCTGCGTCGTCGGGGGCTTCTCGCCGGGTTTGCGGCCGCGAAGCAGGAGTGATACCTGTTAGAGAAGGGGGGGCAGTGCCCCCGGTCACCCCGGCATCCGCAGAGCAAGGATGACGGCCGCGATTCCGCCGATGATGGCAAGCACCGCAATGAGCAGCACGAAGGCCAGCGCCGCGATGAGCGGGTGCGCGATCAGGATCAGCCCGAAGATGATGCTTAAGATGCCGAGGACCGCCGTCCCCCAGCCCTCGCCGGAGAACCCCTGCACCAGGTAGATTGCCCCGATGACGAGACCCTCCACCCCGATGATGATGGCGTAGATCGTCGGGACGAGGACGGCACTGTAGAGTGGATAGATGAGCACGATCACTCCCGCGAGGATGCCGAGGATGCCGACCAGCATCTTCCAGCCCCATCCGGTTTTATGGCGGGAGAGGCTGAGGAGCACGACGACGCCGTTCGCCAGCCAGTAGATGCCGAGGATGGTGGCGAGGAGCGTCAGTGTCGGGATGGGGTAGACGAAGAAGAGGACGCCGAAGAGGATCGCGATGATCCCGAGGAACAGCACGAACCAGCGTGCCGAGCCAGCAGCGCCGCCCGTATCCAGGGAGCCGGCGCCGGATTCAATATCGTTGGCCATAAGAGCACCATGCGTCGGGTGCGCCGGCGGTATATAAACGTATACGCTTCATGCCGGGAGACCCCGGCCTGCGTCTTACCCCCCGCGGCCTCCCGGAGCGTGAACAGAAACGCCGCTCCCTCCTCTGGACGGCCCGATACCTGCATGAAGTTCAAACCGAGAGCAGGTAGAATGAAGCACGGGAGCCGAAAATGGAACTTCGAATCCTGAACGCCATCGTCCTCGCGGGGATTGACGGGCAGCGCACTGCATGAAGATGCACGTGAGCGGTTCAAAGGGGCGTGTCCATTGCTTTATCCCAACGTTACCGGTATACGTTTGCCCATTGATACGACAATCGCACCACCCGCACCATACAGACACTCTTCACAGCATATTTCTCTCATGAACACAGAGTTGCTATCTGAATATCCTGCATCCCGGAGAGATACCCATGGGAGATCCGATCAGACTGGGAATCATCATCTGCGACCGCTACCGGACCTGTGCCGGGGGCAAGTGCCTGCGGGCACTGCGCGACCGCGAAGGCGCTTTTGAGCGCTACAAAGGAAAAGACGTTGAGCTTGTCGGGTTTGCAACCTGCAACGGCTGTCCCGGCGGGAACATCGAGTACGTCCCGCAGGAGATGAAGAACAACGGTGCCGAGGTCGTGCACCTCGCCACCGGCATGGTTGTCGGGTATCCCCCCTGTCCGCGGATCTCGTACTTTTCCCGGTTCATCAGGGAAAAATACGACATGGACGTGGTCGTGGGGACCCACCCTATCCCGGAGAAGTACTTCACCACGCACACGAATCTCGGCTCCTGGGACTCGGCACTCTGGAAAGACCTGATCGCCCCCACCCTCACCGATGAAAAAACCCGGTTATCCTACGATTAAACCCCGGCTCGGTGGTGCATCGGTAGAGGCCACGGTAGTCTTTTCCCGTGCCCGCACGGGCTCATTCAGGTACGTTCCGTATGACATGGTTGGTTCGCGGGCCGGAGCCGGGATTGTTACCGGACGGAAAGACCTGGTGCGCAGAGAAGAGGGGTATTCGGTCTCTCTGAACTATCCTCTCATTTCTTCACCGCGTAGACGAGGTGCACCGTCCCCTGCTCCAGCGGTACGGCCTTCCGGAGTTCGAGCGCCGTCCGCCCCCCGGCCCGGCCGAAGAGTTTCTTCTCCCCCTCGCCGACGACGACCGGATGGACGATCAGGCTGATCGTATCCGCGATCCCCTCCCGGATCAGGACGTCGTTCAAGTCCGGGCCGGTATCGGAGACCACCCGCGAGATCCCGAACCGCTCCCCGAGTTCCCGTATGGCGCCCTTGAGGTCAACCCGGTCCTTGCCGCGCCGGATGAACGGGTACTCCCGCTCGCGGAGGTAGTCGAGGTAGTCTTCCGGCGTCGCCTCCGAGACGAGGACAATGACGTCTTTCGTGTGCTCCATGTTCCGGTAGAAGTGGAGCAGATCTTTTAGTATGCCCTTGCTGTCGACGATGACGCAGACGGGGCGCGGATCGTCCGGCCGGACTTCGGGCCGGTGCCGGTCCGCCTCCGTTTCAGTCTCGTTGACGTCCGTGAAGAGTTCGATCCCGGACCTTGCGGTGGCCGAACCCGCGAGCACCGCCCCCGGTTCGAGGGCCAGGAGCGCGCCGTAGTGCAGCCCGAGATCGATCTCGAAGCCCCGTACCGCGTGGTCGAGGCTCACGGTGTTGTGGATGATGACTTCAGGATACATGCGGGGAGATACGTCTGCTCGGGATATAGCCCACACGAATCCTTCCCGTCGGCCCTGGCCTGCCCGGTTCTCCGTCGGCCCTGGCCTGACCGGGTTCCGTCGGCCATGCCCTGACCGGTTCTCCGGCGGCCCTGCCCTGACCGGAAGAGAAAACCCTATCCCTCTCCCGGCCGAGAACTCCTTGCCGGAGGGCGCCCGATGGAGATCCCGCAGAGTATCTTTGACCGCATGGAACGGAGCATGGCCGATCGCGAATCGCTCCTCTCGCGCCGGGCGACCCGGAACGCCGATTACCTCAGGCGGTCCGGCTGCAAACCCGAGGACCCGGTCATCCGGCCGCCGTTCTTCCGGGACGCCGACCGGATCGTCCACTCGAAGGCCTACTCGCGCTACATCGACAAGACCCAGGCCTTCTACCTGGTCGAGAACGACCACATCACCCACCGCGTCCTTCACGTCCAGCTCGTCTCGAAGATTGCACGGACGATCGGAAGAGCTCTTTGCCTGAACGAGGACCTGATCGAGGCGATCGCCCTCGGCCACGACATCGGCCACGTGCCCTACGGCCACCTCGGCGAGAAGTTCCTCGACGAGCTCTGCACCGAGCACGGGCTCGGGGGGTTCCGGCACAACGTCCAGAGCGTCCGGTTCCTCGACGTCGTCGAGGACTGCGACCTCACGCTGCAGGTGCTGGACGGGATCCTCTGCCACAACGGCGAAGTCCACGCCCAGAGCCTCACGGTCGAGGGCGAGGCCCGCTGGGACTCGTTTGCGGAGAAACTGGCGCGGATCGAGGCCGGTGCCGACGCCCTCCCGCTCACCACCGAGGGATGCGTCGTCCGGTGCGCCGACAGCGTCTCCTACCTCGGTCGCGACCTTGCGGACGCCCTCGAGGTCGAAGTCATCGATGAACGGGATCTCGATGACTTCCCGGAGAACTGCATGAACTTCTTCGGTATCGCCGGGCGAAAGAAGGAAGATTTCTCGGAAGTTAACCGAAGAGTGCTCGACGTCCTGATCCGCGACATCATCGCCGGGAGTTACGATGCCGACTGCATCGCCTTCTCCGCCGAAGCGTCGGCGTGCGTCGCGGCCTTCAAAGAGTTCAACATGCAGCACATCTACGATAACCCAAGGCTCCTCGCGAACCAGAAGAAGATCCGGTTCATGTTCCGGTACCTCTTCGACCGCACCCTCGAGGATATCGCAGAAGAGCGCGAGGCTTCACCGGTCTATGAGGATCTCATCAACGCACCGTGGGCATCTCCGCGGTACATCGCCACCGCAGCGCCGGAGGAACTCGCGAGGGATTTCATCGCCGGGATGACCGATCGCTACTTCGAATGGGCCTTCCAGCGGAGCATCCTCCCCGAAAGAGTCCGGTCGAGGTACCGGGGGTGGTGAACCCCCGTGGCCGGCGGTTGAAGTGGGGTTTCATCTGCCCATTATCGCTGTATTTGCCCGAAAATTCTGTTTAGAACCCGTGGATATAACCCGATGGTTCCTACGTATTTTTATATCGCGCTGAGCAACGCATACCATGAATAAGCGAATCCTTATTCTCGGTCTGGCTGCGGCGCTCGTCCTGACAGCCGGTTGCATGGGGCTTGGCGGCCCGAGCCCCAGGGTCGTGGAGGACTCCATGGTCACGGATATCAGCCTATCCAAAGGGCTCGGATATAACGTGAACGCGGTGATACAGAACGACGGGGGCGACGGCGACGTCACCGTGACGATGAAACTGATCGACGAGGAGAAGGGTTTTGTCCGTGACGAGGTCTCGACGGTGGTCTCCATCACCTCAGGGGAGACAAAGAAGGTCAGCCTCACGCTGGACGGGGACCTCGGCAGGACGTACCGGTACAGTGTTGAGGTGAGTTAGACGGAGGGCGTTTCTGGATCGGGCTTCCAGCCCTGATTGCGGGGGTTCAGGCCCCCTCTCCGACCCGATACGATGAGGCCGAAACATAACAGAGTCATTTTTTTACCCCTCCCCCAAATGGGATGTATGGAACCGTCCCCGGGGATCTACGAGCAGGTCATCAGCGAATACCTTGCATCGAAACTCTCCGGTCCGGAAAAAGAAGGGAGAGTCTTTAAAGACCCTCTTGCGCGTTTCGATCCCCAGACAGTCCTCTCGCGATATCTCGCGAAGATCCTCAGAACGGCCCTCCAGTCTGCCGATGAGGCAGGAGCCTCGCTTGAAGAGCAGATTCTGATCTGCAACCGCCTCATCGAACACCTCGGTACCGAACTACGGGATAAGACTCTTGAACAGTGTAAGATCACGCCCGAAGCAGAGGTCTTGCTCGCCCTTGTGGAGCGCAATCCCCTCTCTGCGCTTAATATTACTGCACCCACCCGCCCCGAGACTTCTATCGCGCAGAGTAGCCTCTTCACCGGGTCTCCCGGAGAGCCCGGGCTCGTGGATGAACTCAGGAAGGAGATCCGGACCGCCGATCGTGTCGACCTCCTCGTATCGTTCATCAAGTGGAGCGGGCTCCGCCTGATTCTCGACGATTTAAAAGAATTTGTCAGGCATGGCAATCTTCGGGTGATCACGACCTCGTACACCGGGGCAACCGATATCAAGGCGGTCGAGGCCCTTGCAGCCCTTCGGAACACCACTGTCCGGATATCCTACGATACCGACAGAACCCGGCTTCACGCGAAGACCTACACATTCCACAGGAACAACGGCTTCTCCACATCCTATATCGGGTCATCTAACCTCTCGAACCCCGCGATAACGAGCGGCCTTGAGTGGAATGTGAAGGTCACCGAGCAGGACTCATATGATATCATCCAGAGGATCGAGAAGACGTTTGAGACCTACTGGAAAGACCCGGAGTTCATCGAATACACGCCGGAGAGCCGGGAGCGGTTGCAGCGTGCCCTCTCAAAGGAGAGGCGGAGCGAGATTGATCTCCGCCCGATCTTCGATATCAGGCCCTACTATTACCAGAAAGAGATCCTCGAGCGGCTGAAGGCGGAGCGGGAACTGCACAACAACTACAAGAATCTCATAGTCGCCGCCACCGGGACGGGGAAGACAGTTATATCTGCGTTTGATTACAAAAGCCTCTTTCAGAGGCCGGGGGAATATCCCCGTCTGCTCTTCGTTGCTCACCGTGAGGAGATCCTGAAACAGAGCATCCAGGTCTTCCGGGGGGTTCTCAAAGACCAGAACTTCGGGGATCTCCTCGTCGGAGGGAGCGAACCTGCGCAGATCGAGCATCTCTTCACCTCAATCCAGAGTCTGAACAGCAGAAACCTCCCGGAGATCACGCCTCCGGACTATTACGACATGGTCATCGTCGACGAGTTCCATCACGCCGCTGCGCCCTCGTACCAGAGGCTGCTCTCTTACTACACCCCGGGAGTCCTCCTCGGACTCACCGCAACACCGGAACGCACGGACAATCTTGACATCCTCGAGTATTTCAACGAAAAGATCTCTGCTGAGATCCGGCTTCCTGAGGCAATCAACCGAAAACTGCTCGCCCCATTTCATTACTTCGGTGTCACCGATGTCGTCGACCTCGATACCGTGCCCTGGAAGCGAGGAACCTATGATCCCGCTGAGATCTCCAGGCTCTACACCGGGAACCAGCAGCGGGCAGACCTGATCATCAGGGCTGTGCAGGACTACACGACCGATCTCCACGAGATCATCGGGCTCGGGTTCTGCGTCTCTGTTGAGCACGCTGAATACATGGCTGCAGCGTTCCGGGCGGCGGGTGTCCCTGCGGCCTGTCTTCACGCCGGAAGTTCACGGGAAGAACGTTCCACCATCCAGAAGCGGCTGGTCGATCGGAAGATCCACTTCATCTTCGTCGTCGACCTCTACAACGAAGGCGTTGATATCCCCGAGGTGAACACCATCCTCTTCCTCCGTCCCACCGAGAGCCTCACAGTTTTTATCCAACAATTTGGACGAGGGCTCCGCCTCTCGGACGGGAAAGAGTGCCTGACGGTCCTTGACTTTGTTGGCAATCACAACAAAAACTTCCCGTTCGGTGAGAGGATTGCAGCGCTTCTCTCTCCTGGCGGGAAAACCCTGGTAGAACAGGTCTCTCGTGACTCTTATTCGCTTCCGAAGGGCTGTTATATCCACTTCGAGGAGAAGGCCCGGGAGAGGGTTCTTGCAAACATCAGGGCAAACATAACGAATCGGGCCACGCTCATCCGCAAGATCCGTTCGTTTGAAGATGAGACCGGCGAACCTCTCACTTTCAAGAAATTCCTCCAGCGTTACAGCCTGCAGCCTCTTGATATTTACCGGAGGGGCACGTTCTGTTCGTTGGCTGCAGAGGCGAGCGTATACCCTGAAGTTTACGAGGATGAACGCCTCTTCCCCAGGGCGGCTGCACTCAGGCTGGCGACACTGAATTCCCCGGAAGCAATCCGCTTCATCAGGGCCGTGCTCTCCGACCCTCGCCATCACTCGCCGGCGGCCCTCTCGGACCGCGAGAAGAACATGCTGGCGCTCTTCTACTACTCGCTCAACGATGGATTTCTTCGTGACGAGAATATGGGTATTGAAGAGATCTTCTCCGATCTCTTCGCATATGATGAGATCCGGCGTGAGATCTGCGACCTCCTTGAGTATAACGGGGCACATATCGAGTTCCTCCCAAAACCTGTCGATCTTGGTTTCGAGAACGCCCTCGAACTCCACTCTACGTACACCCGGGCCCAGGCTTTTGCAGCACTCGGCCACTATACCCTGACCCGGAAACCGGCGGGGGGCAGCCGGGAGGGGGTTGTGTACCTGGAGGATAAGAAGGCCGACGTGTTCCTGGTCACCCTGAATAAGACCGAGGAGCACTACTCGCCCACAACGATGTACAAGGACTACGCGGTCAACGAGGACCTCTTCCACTGGCAGTCCCAGAGCACCACTTCGGCATCTTCACCAACCGGCCGGCGCTATATCGAGCATGAACGGCGGGGGAGCAGGGTCCTTCTCTTCGTCCGCGAGTACAACAGGGTCGACGGCGTCACGCAACCGTATCTCTTCCTCGGCACCGCCCGGTACGTCTCCCACGAGGGGAGCCGGCCGATGAGCATTACCTGGGAACTCGATGACCCGATGCCGCCGGGCTTCTTCCTGAAAGCGAATAAGATGGTGGTTGGATAACGGCCCGCCGAAACCTACATCGCGGCCGGCGTCGGATCATGAATGAATGAACCCCTGCTTGCCCGGAGGAGACGTGGTAGCATCCCGATGAACCACCGGTGCCCGGCCGTCCTGGTCCACGGCTGGCGGAGCCACCCCGGCATCTGGAACCGCCTTGCTCCCGCGCTCTCGGACGCCGCGGTGCCCTTCTGGAACTTCGATCACACCGCGATGCAGGGCGCCGGGACGGAGACGATCGCCCTCGCTCTCCGGGACTACATCCACGCAAAAAGGAAGGAGACCGGGTACGGCGGCCCGGTCGACATCGTCTGCCACTCGATGGGGACGTGCATCGCCCGCTACCTCCTCGAAGTCCTCGACGGCGATGCACAGGAGGAGGACGTCCGGCAGCTCGTCGGGATCGGCCCCCCGAACAACGGTTCGGCCATGGCCGAACTCTTCAACGACCCCGAACACGGCCCGGAGGTGATCCGGCGGCTTATCGGCGTATTCGTGCCGGAAGACTACGACCCCCGGGAGGACACCATCGTCCAGGAGTTCCGCCCCCGGAGCAGGACCGTGGCGGCGCTCCGCCGTGCCGGAACCCGCGACGACATCGCCTACCGGATCGCCCTCGGTGTGAACCTCACCGCGAACCCGGCGTTCTTCCCGGCCTTCGGGGGCAGAACCTGGGAGTTCGGCCCGGACGGCGGGTGGCGGACGACGTATGCCGGCGACGGGATCGTTCCCCACTCCGACTCGCACCTCCCGGGTGCACAGGTGGACGTCCTCCCTGCGGATCCCGCGAACCTTACCCGGCACCCGGAGTTCTACTGCCACACCATGCTGCCGAGAAACCCCGAGGTCGTCGCCCGCGTCAGGGATTACCTTGCTGTCTCTTCAGGGCCCGGCGTGCGGAATCCGCCCAGGCGCTGATCGCCCGTTCGAGATCCTCGCCGGTCTTCCGTGCCGCCTGCTGGATATGCTCGTGCCCCTCGGGCGTTCCGAAGAGGTGCTGGCCTGCGTTCACCACGTCGTTGACCGCCTTCCGGACCGACTCCGATGCCCCCTGCACACGCTCCTCGACGGTAGGGGCGTCCGGTGCCGGCTCAGCCTCCGGTGCCGGTTCCTCCTCCGGTGCGGGGGCGGGATCGACGACCCACCGCCCCTGTTCAAAGCGACCTTCAGTCTCGCTCATATGCGTGGGTGTAGATCTCTTTGGGATAAAAACCTGGCTTTTTTACACCGCCCCCCTCCCGCCGGGTGGATGCGCAGGTTCATCTACCCGGAGGACTACAGAGGATACGATATGGTCAGGGTTGCCGCTATCGAGGCATGCGGGCGGTCTCTCTCCCCGGACACCTGCCGGTTCCGGGTTGCACGAGCCGTTGCGTTCGTGCTCCTCTTCCTCCTGGCTGTTCCGCTCCTCCTCGGCTCCGCCTTCGGTGTTTCCCCCGCGGCGGTCCTGGCCCTTATCGGATCGACCCTCCTCCTCCAGGCGGCCGCGGCCGTCGTCGGCCTCTCGCTCGGGATGCACCCGGCGGCCGTCCTGGTCTTCCTGACGTCGGTAGCCGCTGCCGTCCTGGTCGGCATCCTCGAGATCTGCGACCTCTTTGCCGGGCGTTCCCGGATGATCCAGGGACTTTTATCGAAGATCGATGCAAAGACGGGGAGTATCGATTACCTGAAGCGCTACGGCGCCCTGATGCTGATCCCGGTCATCTGGATCCCCGGGATTGCCCTCTACGGAACCCCCGTCGTCGCGTGGGTCTTCCAGTACCCGCGGGCGGTCTCTCTCCTCTGCATGCTCGCCGGGTGGGCGATCGCGATCGTCGTGGTCATGGCGGCGACGATGGGGCTCGTCCGCCTGGCGTTCTGAGCCATGGCCTGCCCCCACGAGTTGGGGGGAAGGATTTTATCGCCGGTGTGCCGATGAAGGCAGAGCGCCCGGGTGAGGTCGACCCGCGGCGCAGAGAGGGATCTGATCCTGTGGGGCGAATCTATCGTGATCTGTCCTTGACGATCGGGAGCACCCCGCTCGTCAGGCTGAACCGGATCACAGAGGGTATTCCGGCAACTGTCGTGGTCAAGCTCGAGTCGTTCAACCCGATGGGGAGTGTAAAAGACCGGATCGGCGTGGCGATGATCGAGGCCGCAGAGCGGGAAGGCAAAGTCCGGGAAGGGACGGTGATCGTCGAGCCTACCAGCGGGAACACCGGGATCGGCCTCGCGTTCGTCTGCGCCGCCCGCGGCTACCGCCTCAGGCTTGTGATGCCCGAGACGATGAGCGTCGAGCGCCAGAAGGTGCTCCGGGCCCTCGGGGCCGAACTGGTCCTGACCCCGGGCGCCGGGGGGATGGCCGGGGCGATCCGCCGGGCGGCAGAGATCGCGGCCGAAGAGCCGGACGCCTATTTCGTCCCCCAGCAGTTTGAGAACCCGTCCAACCCCGCCATACACCAGCGGACGACCGCCGAAGAGATCTGGTGGGACACCGACGGGGAGGTGGACGTCCTGGTCGCGGGTGTCGGGACCGGGGGGACGATCACGGGGATAGCCGGGACGCTGAAACCCCGGAGGCCGTCGTTTCGGGCGGTGGCGGTCGAGCCTGCCGAGTCCCCGGTCCTCTCCGGGGGGAATCCCGGCCCGCACCGGATCCAGGGGATCGGGGCCGGGTTCGTGCCGCGGATCTACCGGGCGGATCTGGTCGACGAGGTCGTCCGGGTCACATCGGAGGAGGCGTTCGCCATGACACGCAGGCTTGCCCGCGAGGAGGGCATCCTCGCCGGGATATCCTCCGGTGCGGCGACACACGCTGCCTGCGAGGTCGCACGCCGGCCGGAGTTCGAGGGGAAACTGATCGTCGTGGTCCTCCCGGATACCGGCGAGCGTTACCTCTCCACCGGCCTCTTCGACTGAACAGAGGTGCAAGGTTGGGGATCAGGGAGGATATCCGGACGGCCTTTGACAAAGACCCGGCGGCCCGGTCGGCGATTGAGGTGATCTGCTGCTACCCCGGCCTCCACGCGATCTGGGCGCACCGGATAGCGCATGCCTTCTATCGCCGTCGGCTCTACTTCCCGGCCCGTCTGGTCTCTCATATCGCCCGGGCGCTGACCGGGATCGAGATCCACCCCGGTGCGAAGATCGGCCGCCGCGTCTTCATCGACCACGGTTCGGGCGTCGTGATCGGCGAGACGGCGGAGGTCGGCGATGACGTCCTGATCTACATGGGCGTGGTGCTCGGCGGCACCGCACTCGAGCAGACGAAACGGCACCCGACCATCGAGGACGGCGTCGTCATCGGGTCGGGGGCGAGCGTCCTCGGCCCCATCACCGTCGGACGCGGAGCGAAGATCGGGGCGGGTTCGGTCGTCGTCCACCCCGTCCCCGCCGGTGCGACGGTCGTGGGGGTTCCGGGCAGGCTCGCCGGCCCGAAGTGCCGGAAGGGCCAGGAGAGACTCGACCGCGGTGACCTCCCCGACCCGATGCTCCGGGTGGTCAGCCGCATGCTCGATAGACAGAACCGGATCGAGGAGCGGCTCCGGGCGATGGAGCGGTCGGGCCTGGTCGGCGGTAAACGGCAGGAGGAGATCGCGCTCGAGGAGAGTATCCGGTCGGCGCTTAAAGAGGTGATCGATCCGGAGGTCGGGATCGACGTCGTCGACCTCGGCCTGATCAAGGGGATCACCGTTCAGGACTCCTCGGTGCTCGTGGAGATGGTCCTGACCACCGCCACCTGTCCGCTCGTCGACTACCTTACCGACCGGGTCCGGCGCCGGGTGCTCGACGTGAGCGGCGTCCGGGACGTCGAGATCCGGGTGTTCGACGAGCCATGGGACTGGGACAGGTTCTTTGGCCAGAGGGATGTTCTCAGGTGATCCTGAAATCCGGATACCCCTGCCGGGGAGAGGTCCGGGACCGCTATGGCCCCACTGGAGAGAACGGCCCCTGACCGCCGGCCTGCCCGGAGTCGTCACGGAGGCTCGTGATCCGTCAACCGGCCCCGCCTGAGGCCGCGGGGTTCCCCGACCGCAATGATCCCGGTGCACCGGCGCCTGCGCCAGCTTTGCCCTGCAAAAGCTTTCAAGGCCCGGAGCGGCTCGTGCCGGTACTTGATGACTTCGGCAATGCTCCGGCCTTCGGGTGTCAGGACCGTGCCGTTTCAGGGGTGAACCTTTTTTCCTGCCGCACGCAAGAGATCCGGTAACCATGAACGACGACCTGAAGGCAGCCGTCCTCGAGCGGTGCCGGAAGATGGAGATCCCGCTCGTCGGGGTCGCGGGGACGGAGCGGTGGGAGAAACCCCCGTTCCAGCCCTGGATGCCCGAGGAGTTCTACCCGCAGTCGATCTTTCCCGAGGGCCGATCGGTGGTCGTCATCGGCCTCCCGGTTCACCTCCCGGTGCTCGAGACCTCTCCCTCCATCTACTACCACGAACTCTATAAGACCGTCAACACCCTGCTCGACCAGTACACCTACCGGCTCGCCTCCTTCCTCAATGACGAGGGTTACCCCTCGGTCTTCGTTCCCCGGGACGGCTACGGGAGCATCGAGGTGCTCCGGGAAAACCCCGTCGCCTTCTTCTCGCACCGTCACGCCGCCCTCCTCGCGGGGCTCGGGACGTTCGGGGTGAACAACACGCTCCTCACGCCGGAGTACGGCCCCCGGGTCAGGTTCGGCTCGGTCATCACCGCTGCGAACCTCCCGCCCGATCCGCTGCTCGCGGAGAACCTCTGCACCCGGTGCATGCTCTGCGTCCACGCCTGCCCCGCGGCCGCGCTGGACGAGCGGGATTACCCCGAGGGTCTCACCGACAAGGCGGCCTGCGCGGAGAACAGCGCCGAACTCGCCCGGCGCCACATCTCGCCCTGCGGGATCTGCATAAAAGTCTGCCCGGTTGGAGAGGACCGGCGGCACTACGGCCGGGACGCTCCCGCCGCTGACCGGGATCCACGCTACCGCCGGGCCAGGGAGCATGTGCAGAGATACGGCGGGTTGTAAGCCCGCCAAAAAAGGATTATTCTTTTCTCATTTTACCCATCAACTGGTCCATCATCTCCGGCGCCCGGTCGCGCATGCCGAGCCCGATGATGATGGCGATTGCCGCACCGATGCCGATCCCGACTCCCCAGGCGATCGGGACGACGAAGACGTAGATGATCGAGAGGTCGAGCAGGAGCTGCTGGAGTGCGAGGATGGCGACGACGAAGTAGAGGAACGCCCGTAGCAGCATCGCGATCAATCCGAAGCCCTGGATCTGCTGTGTCTCCCCCATGTTCTGGAGGAAGTCGATCAGCCAGTCGATCAGGATGAACCCGGCGATCAGGATGACGAGGAACGCGACGACGTTCGGGATGTAAGCCACGATGGCCGCAACCGCTGCCGTCAGGGCAGGGATTTGCAGGACGCTGACCGCCGTGAGGATTGCGATGAGGTAGATGAACCAGCGGACGATGAGGTCGAAGAGGTGGCTTATGTTCATCGTGGAACGTTCGATCTGCTGGCCGACCGATGTCTTCCGGAGCGCGTCGTCGACGCCGACCCGGTCGAGGACTTCGGAAACGACCTTCCCGAGGATACGCCCGAGGATCCAGCCGATGATCAGGATGACGATCGCTGCAATGAGGTTTGGCAGAAATAGGATGACGTTACGGGCCAGTTCTTGAACCGGCTCAAACACCTGAGCCGAGAGGTCTCCATTTGTCACGGTATATCACCGGGGGAAGGATATGGGAGGTACTATATAAATCTTGATGCCCCGGCCGCCCGGGGGGCGCGGGAAGACCGCTGCAGGGGAGCTCGAGCACCCGATAGGTGCGAGGTGCGACTGCCGGAACGGCAGGAGCATGAGAAAACGCGAAGCGTTTTCGGGGCAGGAGCGTGAGCACCGCTAGGTGCGGACTGCGACGGGCCGCAGGGTGCGACTGCCGGAACGGCAGGAGCATGAGAAAACGCGAAGCGTTTTCGGGGCAGGAGCGTGAGCACCGCTAGGTGCGGACTGCGACGGGCCGCAGGGTGCGACTGCCGGAACGGCAGGAGCATGAGAAAACGCGAAGCGTTTTCGGGGCAGGAGCGTGAGCACCGCTAGGTGCGGACTGCGACGGGCCGCAGGGTGCGACTGCCGGAACGGCAGGAGCATGAGAAAACGCGAAGCGTTTTCGGGGCAGGAGCGTGAGCACCGCTAGGTGCGGACTGCGACGGGCCGCAGGGTGCGACGTTCCAACGGAACGGAGCTGGAGCACCGTCAAGTGAACCGGACAGGAACTTCTCAAAAAAAGGGGGCGTATAGAGGGTTACTCCGTCACCCCGGCCGCCGCTATGGCCCGGGAACGGCCGCTGAGGCGGTACATCAGCGCGAGGATCGCCGGCATGACGACGATTGCGCCCACGAGCGAGAACCCTACCGATATGACCGTCACGATCCCGAAGTTGCTGATGATGTTGAACGTCGAGAAGGTGAGCGCCGAGAACCCGAAGACCGTCGTCAGCCCGGAGACCGTGATAGCCGTCCCGATCTTCTGGACGGCGGTCTGGACGGCGTCGAGGAACTCCGTGCCCCGGCTGAGTTCCTCCTCGCACCGCTCCATGATCAGGATGGTGTACTCGGACGCGACGCCGATCGTCATCGACCCGAGGACGGCGGTCAGCGGCGTGTAGTCGAGACCGAGGAGATACATGATCGCGCCGTTCCAGCCCACGATGAAGACGATCGGGATGACCGGCGAGACGGCGCCGAACTTCCGGTAGACGAGGATCAGGAACCCGAGGATGAAGGCAAACCCGAGCACGGTCATATACACCCTGGACTCGCTGATATCGTCCATGACGGCGGCAAACATCTCCATCTGGCCGGTGATCTTCACCGTCACCCCGGCCGGCGGGTTGTTCCACGCAACGTCGTCCTGTATCCTCCCGACGAGGTCGCGGGCGGCACTCATCTCCATGTCGACCGTCGAGAACTCGAGCACCGCCTCCAGGTTCCCGTTGAGGTAACGGGAGAGGGTCTCCTCCGGGATCCGGGCAATAATATTGTTGACCTCCCTTTCGGTCGAGGGGAGCACGCCGCCGTTATGCTCCCGGATCAGGGTCGCGACACTCGTGACGCCCGTGATCTTGTCGTTATGCTCCTGCTCGTAGACCCCGAACTGATCTATCCAGGCAAGCGTCTCCGGGGAGAGGACGTCGTCTGCGAGCACGACGACCGGGATGGTGCTCGTCGAGCCCATGACCCGGGTAAGTTTCTCGAGGGAGAGAAGGGCGGGCATATCGCCGGGGACGAAGGTCTTCTCGTCCGCACTGACGGGCACGCTCTGGTCGAGGTAAAAGCCCCCTGCCGCGACCGTCGCAAAGATCAGGATGACGGGAATCGGGTATTTCGCGACGGTGTAGGCGAGCCTGCCGAGGAGGCGGTCATACCGCTCGATGATGGATTCCCCGCCCGCCGGTTCGGTTCCGGCGGCTGCGGCCTCCTTCATCGGCCGGTAGCGGGTGACGATTGCAAAGACCGGGACGATGATGAGCGCCGCGACATAGCAGGAGACGACTCCGATGGTGCAGACCATCCCGAAGTCGGCCACCATCGGCACCGGGGCAAAGAACATCGCGATGAACCCGAGCGCCGTCGCCGACATCGCGATCAGGATCGACGGCCCCATCTGCGTGACGGTGGCCCATACGGCCTCCGGGATCGTGCCGTGCCGGATCTCCTCGTCGAACCGGGCGTGGAGCTGGATCGCGTAATCGATTCCGATCCCGATCAGCACCGGGAACGCTCCGACCACCACCATGCTGATGGGAATGCCGAAGAGGCCCATGAACCCGAAGGTCATGATCAGCCCGACGGCCACGATCCCGACCGGGAGCAGGCGGTAGCGGACGTGGGAGAAGAGGAGCGTCACCGCGAGGACCATCAGGACCATGGCCACCAGGATCAGCATGCCTGTCTCGGATCCCATCGCCTCGCCCATCTCCAGCGAGAACGCGGGGTTGCCGGATACCGTGACCGTGAGCCCCGGCGGGGGCTCCGATATGGCGATGATGGATTTGATGTTCCCGACAACCTGCTGCTGCGCCTCCATGGTGACGCCGGGCTCGAGGGCGATGACGCTGATCGTCATCAGATCCGAGGGCAGCATCCTCTCCACCATCTCCGGCGGAGCCTGTCCGATGATAGCGTCGATCTCCGCTGTGGACGACGGCAGGGTGCCGCCGTTCGCCTGTTTCAGGAGGTCGACGACGCCGGAGACCTCGTCGACGTAGCGCTCGTTCCTGAGGTCTTCCTGGAGATGGTCGATATACCTGAGGATCTCGGGACTCCGGACGCTGTCCGTCTCGTAGATGAGCATGATCGCGTCGGAGCCGTAGGTCTCGGCGTAGTGGTTCAGGAGCGCGCCGCGGGGCGTGCTCTTGTCGAGGTAGGCGTCGTCGCTGGTCTCCATCGAGACCATCGAGAGCCCGAAGCAAGCCACAATGAAGATAGCCGCGGCGACCCCGGCGACGGTCCAGGTATGGTTGTTGATGGCGGCAGCGAGCCACTCGTAGGGGTTCTTCATCTGCGCGCCTCCTGTGTCTTTTCCCCGTACTCACCGATGATCGCCATGGTCACCGCGCGAGCAATCTCGCCGTCGCTGCTGTTGCCGGGCTCGATCCCGTACTCCTCTGCTGTGCGCCGGAGTTTTACGGGGTCGAGGATCCGGTAGCCGCGGCCTTCCTTCCCGGATTTAGCCGTTATCGTGAGAACGGACGAGAGCAGGGACGCTGTAGGCTCTTCGTCCATGGCGAGACGGTGGAGCAGGGCCACGGCTCGCCGGTAGTCTGCCGGGGGGAGGAATCCGGCTTCGATCCAGATCTGGCCGGTCTCTTCAAAGAAAAGTTCTTTGTAGAGTGCTTTGCGGTGGGCCGGTCTCCGGCACCGGGTTTCTTCGGAACCCCGGCGAGACCCGATGTTGCAGGTGGTTGCGCAGTTCACGTCTGTCCTCGTTATAAGTGGCTCATCTGATGAGGGTAGTATTTTCAAGGGACAGGATATGAACCTGCTGCAACCCGGGCGGGGACCTATATCGGATTCCGCTTCCCCGGTGTGATTCCCTGCAGCCGGTTCACGTGTGCTTCCCATACAGTACTCTGGAATACCCGGGGATTCAAGGTTCTCCCGTATATGTACGGGGATTATAGGGTGCGGCGCCCCACACGGTGTATGCGCAAGATGATCCTCGAGGTCTGCCTGAAGGATCCGTTGATGGGCATGCCCGCCGACGCAGAGGTTCTCAACCAGGCGGTGCAGCACTTCATGGATAGGGTCGAATCTGTCAGGCTCGTCGAGTTGCTCAAGATGAACTTTGAGCGGGGGGAGGAGACGGTGATTGCCGAGATCACGATGAAAGCGGGATACACCGCGAACGACCTTGAGCTCCCGGAAGTTCTCGGTTCTCTTGAGGTGCTCAAGGCCGACGGCCGGACGTATACCTGCTTTCTGCGATGTGTCATCCAGGACGAGTTCCTGCTGGAGAAGATGCGCGAGTTCGACCTGGATATTATCTGGACGTTGCCCATGTACAAGTCCCGCGACCTGTATGTCTACACCTGCATCGGCGACGCCGAGAACCTGAACAAAGTTCTCCTTCTCATGTCCACCTACGGCGAGATCCAGAACGTCATCTTCGAGGAAGCAACCTTTTCCGGGAACAATCCCCTCTCACGGCTCACTCCCCGGCAGAGGGACCTGCTGATCGCGGCAAAACAGTATGGCTACTACGAGTACCCTCGTAAGATCAACAGCCAGCAGCTGGCGGAGAAGGTGGGCATCAGCAAAGCCACCGCGATAGAGCACCTGCGAAAGGCGGAGGCACGGCTCATTGCCACGCTCCTTGCCGGCTACTGACGGCAGGTGCCGCCTGTCCCGGCATACCGTAGAATAGAAGTGTCCCCGGGAGAGGTAGCGGTTCGAGCGGCGGGTCAGCCACACCCCGGGCCAGCCGCCGTCGCCGCCGGATACGTTCCAGGGCATGTTGATGACCTATCTCGGTCTTTTGAGGACATTCCTATCCGGGGTATCTGTTGGTTCAGGTGGTATCGCTCTTGCGTGCTGCTCTAATTCGTCCTCACCAGGACAGCCTTCTTCGATGGTGGGTATTCCCGGCCTGGCGATCCGACCCATTCTGCGTGGGGGTCGGTTCGGGGTGTATGCCTCTGCGGGCGGCTGCTATGGGGACGTTCTTGCGAGGAGACGGGTTCTCTCTCGCTGATCTATCCGTCTCTCCCGCAAACCATAAGTGTGTTGCAACCAAATAGAGGTGCAATGGTTGCCGAAATAGTTCCCGGGCTCCGGGCTCTCGGGATGAACGAATACGAGGCAAGCGTCTACTCCACGCTCGTCGGGCTGCAGAAGGCAACCGCACGAGACATCCACGAAGCAAGCGGGGTTCCCCGGGGACGGATCTACGAGATCTTAAACGACCTGGCCCAGCGGGGCTTCATCGCGGTTGAAGAAGGATCCCCCACCTCCTATTACGTGCTCGAGATCGACGTGGTCTTCGACCGGCTCAAAGAAGATTACGTCCGGACTCTCGACGAGACCCGCGAGGTGTTAAAGAGCCTCTCGGTCAAACCGCGTCTCCCTCCCGATTCGTTCTTCATCCTCAGGAGCGGCTGGGCGATCGAGAACCATCTCTCCTCGCTCTTCCGCCGGGTAAAGAAGAGCATGGTGATCCTCTGCTACGATCCGGCGTTTCTCCGGAAGCACTATGCGGCCATCAAACCGCTCAAGCGCAAGATCGACCTCTACGTGGTCGTACGGAAGAAGGAGGATTATGCCGGGATCAACCTCCCGATCTACGAGGCCAGGGGTACCGTGCTTGAACTCCTCGAGAGCCCGGCGGTGAACGAGTCCGCAATGGGCTTGAGGAAGGATGAGTGCTCCATACTGGTCGACGGCCGTGACTTCTTCGTCATCGCCACCGCGGGATCCGGGCGGCACGCGGTGATCGGCTCGGATATGCCGCTCATCGGTTACATGCAGAAGACGATCGTCGAGCGGCTCGCCGGGGCGTGAGGGGGCGAGAGGCCCACCTCACCGGGTCCCTGTTCCTTACGACCCTTCGGGATTGACGACCCGTCCTGCAAAGAGGATCGTGCCGGAATCCTCCTCGACGATGACGAAGACGAACGGGTGATCCGCCCGGAATACGGGCGTGGTGTCCTCGCCGGGCGCGCACTTCAGGTTCACGACGACGCCGGTCGCCGCCGCGGCTTCGGTGCCCTCCTCGCTTACGTCGACGAATGCCTTGTGAACGACCTCGCTGATGAAGAGCATATCCGTGCCGTCCATCCCCGAGAAGTCGGCATCGTAAGAGAATGCCGTCGGCATCCCCATCGCCGCAAGCGCCCGCGGGAGGCTGTACTCCGTCTCAAGCGTGAACTTCGGGAAGACGACCCTGACGCGCCGGTCAGTCATCGAGTCCCGGAGGTCCGCGAGCGTCTCCGCATCCAGCGCCTCCTCTGCCGCCGTCAGGTTGTCCTCCCGCGGGAGGAGGACGAGCATCGAGAGTTCCGTTCCGTCGGCGTGCGCATACGGCATCCTGAGCACCTGGAGGGTCCCGGTCTCGGTATACCCGTAGATTGCCTCCTCGTCTGTGCGGTGCATCATCTGGACCTGCACCGTCTCTCCCGGAGCGACCCGGAACTCCTCCTCGGTCGTCTCGGCGGGGTCGAACTGCTTGACCCAGGTGCCCTTGAAGTAGATCGCGTTCGTGATCACGAGCCGGGTCATGGAGTCGATCGAACCGGCGGGGAGGAGGTCGCGGATCCGATCCTCGGTCTTCTCCTCCACCCAGCGGTTGATTGTCTGCCGCGACCCCTCGGAGTCGCCGGCGAAGTCGAGGTTTGTCGCGTTCGCCCCGTACCAGCGGGCGGCCGTATCGACGTACTCCGGGAGGAACGGGTAAGTCTCCTCGGCCCAGAGAGCGTTTGCTGTGCGGAGGGTGTAGTTCTCGTCCCCGCTGTTCAGAGCGGCATCGAGCCCGGCAAACCCGGATCTCCGGAGAGTCTCGTTCTGTGGGAGGTGGAGCACTGACCCGATCTCGTCGGCGGTCGTGCCCCGGGCGCCCTCGTAGGTGATCGCGAGGGCCGAGGAGATGCTGTAGGGCGAGAAGAAGATGTTCTGGCCCGCGTAATCCGGGTCGCTCGCGAGTTGCCGGTAGAGGTCGGCCGCGAACCGGTTGTTCCCCGCCGAGACGTTGCCGGCGCCTTCTGCAGCCGGGCCCGGCGTCTCCCCCTCCGTGGGAGGAGCCGACTGTCCGGACGTCGTTTCCGGTATGTCGGTGCACCCGGCACCGATGCAGCCGAGCGCGATGAGGCCTGCAAGCAGCAGCAGGCCGATAACCCTTCTGTTCATGGTGTGCGGTATGGTGTCCCGGATAATTATACCTGGCGTTAACGACGAAGTTTTTCGAAGTCTTGCGCCTGTCGAGCGGCGGTTTTTCCCTCCTGATGGCTGGTGTGCAAAAAGAACTGATGGAGGGCGGGCGACCGGCCATCGGGCAGGGGTTTGAGAAACGCGATGCGTTTCGAATGGGTTTCCTCGCCCCGGTATCGGTGTTTTGAGACGCCTTCCTGATCAGTGTATCCAGGAGCAATCCGAGACGATCGAACGAAACAAAAGGAAGGCCAGGGCCGAGATTCGAACCCGGGTCGAGGGATCCACAGTCCCTTAGGATAACCGACTACCCCACCCTGGCAAGGTACTCATAATAATTGGCAGTCGGATTTGATTAAGGTATCTCTTCGCCGAGTCCGCGTTACACGCCTCCCCGGAACCATGGGCGCACATCCTCCGGTTGCATTCAGCCGGGAATCCGGCCTGCCGTGCCGCCCGATCCGGTCGCCGTTATCTGCAGTGGGAACAGGGATCCTGCAGGAATGCGGTTTGAGCACCGGAGGTGTGAATCGCCGGGGTGAATTATTAATAGACACCATGTTCTATAACGTACCAGTGTTCCGGGCGCCGAGCGACGCCCCGGGGGTAGGGGAATCACCCTGACTCTGGCGTGATTCGGAAAAAAGCGGTCAATATCTCGGGATTTTTCGGGTTTATTCGTCCAGTATATACCGGAAGGTGATTATCATGGCAAAGGAATCAACGATCAGGACCCCCATCGTCTGCGTGATGGGCCACGTAGATCACGGCAAGACATCGCTCCTGGACCGGATCCGGGGCTCGTCCGTGGTATCTACCGAAGAAGGCGAGATTACACAGCACATCGGTGCCACGCTTGTTCCTATCGATGCAGTCACCCGCATGGGCGGAGCCCTGAGCAAGGTCAGCGTCAACGTCCCGGGCCTCCTCTTCATCGACACCCCCGGCCACCACGCCTTCACCACCCTTCGTGCGCGCGGCGGGGCGCTTGCCGACATGGCGATCGTCGTGGTGGACATCAACGAGGGCTTCCGCCCCCAGACGATCGAGGCGCTCCAGATCCTGCGCAACTACAAGACGCCGTTCGTCATCGCGGCAAACAAGGTCGACCGCATCCACGGCTGGCGCGTCCAGGAGAACCAGCCGTTCCTGAAGACGTTTGCGCAGCAGAACGAGCGCGTCCAGGGTATGGTCGAGACGAAAGTATATGAACTCGTCGGCAAACTCTCCGACCTCGGGTTCAACTCCGAACGGTTCGACCGGGTCTCGGACTTCGCGCGGAACATCTGCATCGTCCCGACGAGCGCCCTCACCGGGGAAGGCCTTCCCGACATCCTCATGGTGCTGATCGGGCTTGCCCAGCGTTACATGACCGAGAGCCTCAAGGTCAGCGCCGACGGCCCCGGTGCCGGCACCGTGCTCGAGGTGAAGGAGGAGCGGGGGCTCGGGATGACGCTTGATCTGATCCTCTACGACGGCACCCTCAAGGTCGGGGACGAGATCGTCGTCGCAGGAAACGACCAGATCATCGAGACGAAAGTGCGCTCGCTCTTAAAGCCCCGCCCGATGAGCGAGATCCTGATCGAGGAACGGTTCGAACGGGTCAAATCCGTCACCGCCGCTGCGGGCATCAAGGTCGCCGCCCCGAAACTCGACGGGGTCATCGCGGGCTCCCCCCTCCGGGCCGTCCGGAGCGGCAACCGGGACGAGGTGATCGAGCAGGTCCGGCGTGAAGTCCAGGACATCGAGGTGAATCTCTCCGATGTCGGCGTCATCATCCGGGCGGATACCATCGGCGCCCTCGAAGCGCTCTCGAAGGAACTCGAGGGTCACCAGATCCAGGTGATGCGGGCGACCGTGGGGCCGGTCACCCGCCACGACGTCATCGAGGCGGGAACGATCAAGGACCCCCTCTACAGCGCGATCATCGCCTTCAACACCCCCGTGCTACCGGACGCGGTCGATGCCCTCGCGGATACGGCGATGTCCCACGTCAGCATATTCGAGGGCGGGGTCATCTACCAGCTCATCGACGACTACGTCGAGTGGCGCGACGAGAAGAAACAGGAACTCGAGCGGCAGAAGTTCGAGAAGCTGATCATGCCCGCGAAGATCCGGATCCTCCCGAACTGCGTCTTCCGGCAGAGCAACCCGGCGGTGGTCGGCGTCAGGATCCTCGGCGGGAAACTCCAGAGCGGGGTCGACCTCGCCCTTCCGAACGGCAAGAAGATCGGCCGCATCAAGCAGATCCAGGCAAAGAACGAGACCGTCCAGGAGGCGGAGGCGGGCAAGGAAGTGGCGATCTCGATCGAAGGGCCGACGGTCGGCCGCCAGATCAACGTCGACGACGATCTCTACGTCGACATCCCGGAGCGGCACGTGAAGGTGATCGAGCGGGAGGTGATCGATCACTTAAGCCCGAGCCTGCGCGAGACCCTGGAGGAGTTCACCACCCTCAAGCGCCGGGAAGACCCCTTCTGGGGGAAGTGACCCGTTCGGGGAACGTGTGGGCTTCTCCCGCCCGCCGCTCCCCTCGAACCCTGCAGAGGTAGTCTTTTAATACCACATTCTCAAATTGTATAGGTACTTTCGAAGGAGTCGTCAACATGGCAGATTTCAAAATCATACTATCAGACCCGGAGACCGGACGTTCATATAAGATCGATGCGACCGGCCCCGCCGCCGGAGGGTTCGTCGGCAAGCGCATCGGCGACGAGATCGACGGTGACGTCCTCGGCTTTGCGGGCTACACGATCAAGATCACCGGTGCCACGGACAAGACCGGCATTCCCTCGCGCCGCGACCTTCCCGGCCCGTCCCGGAGGAGGCTTCTCCTCTCCAAGGGCGTCGGGTTCCACCCGGTCATGGACGGGGAACGCCGCAGGAAGTCGGTGCGGGGCAACGAGATCAGCGCCGATATCGTTCAGATCAACGCCGCCGTAACACAGAGCGGTGCAAAACCTCTGGCAGAATACTTCAGCCAGCCCGAGGCGGCGGCTGAATAAATCAGCCCCAATCTTTTCTGAAGTGTTATTGTCCCGGGTCAATCTACCCGTATTTCCGTCGTTCTACCGGCCGCGCCAGGGTTCCCTGAGCGTGGCGGGGCAGCGGTCGCGGAGGGCGCATGCCCCGCAGTCGCGGGGGTGGGTCGGGCACCCGCACGCCGCGGCATACGCGCCGGTGAGCGCCGCCGGGGCCTCTCCTCCGTATGCATCGGTGAGTCCTGCCGCCCGGGCGGCAACATCGTCCGGCACCGTCTCGGGGTAGTAGCCGCTCCAGGCCACGTCCTCGAGCCCGGCCTTACGGCAGACCGCAGAGAGGCGCTCCATCTCCTCCCTCGACGGCCCCGGGTGGTAGTAGAGGACGTTGTTCGGGCGAAAGCCGATGAGGCGGTAGGGCACGCCCGGGTCGAGCGAGGCGATGAATGCCGCGATCCTGCCCACCTCCCTATCGGTCATGCCGGGGATCACCACCGTCCGAAAGACCCGGATCCGGTCTCTCCCCTCGCGGACGAGGTACTCCGCGTTCCTGAGCACCGGGCCCACTGGCGCTCCCGTGAGGGCGCGGTGAACCGGGTCCGACCACGCCTTGATCTCGAGGGCGATCGTCCGGCAGAGGCCGACGATCCGCTCCATCGCCGCCTCCGTCGCAAACCCTCCGGTCGATATCCCGATCCCGAGATCGAGCCCCTGCCGTTCCACCTCGGCCGCCACCTCTTCTATGTAGGGGAGGTGAATGATCGGGTCGCCGCCCGTAAACCCGATCGTGCGGATACGGGGGCCCCTGTAGGCGGCAATCCGCTCCCGGGCGTCGGCAACCAGCACCGCCGCAGGCACGTGGCCGACGTAGTGCCAGCCGGGATCGGGGTACTGCGAGATCCGGTAGGCGTTGCAGTGGAGGCAGCGGTAACAGCACCCGAGCAGGGTGACGATGTAACTCGCGAGGGTGCCCGAACGCATCGTCGCCGCCACCTCCGCCCGGCCGACGCGGCACACCCCCCGCTCTCCCCGGAGCCGGTCGGCACCACACCTCCACTCGCAGAGGCGGCAGGACTCGAGGTCTTGCATACCTGTTCCTGGCGCAGGCATGCACGATAGCCTTTGGGACACCGGTGCGACGGGGGCTGTGTCACCTCCGGTACAACTATTCGCGAGCGGGTGCCAACGTATGACCATGCATACGCCATCGCCCGAATCCGGCGGCATGATCCTGCGGCCCGTGGGGTTCGTCCGGAGCACCGTACAGGAACCCTTCCTTGTCGCCGGCAGGGACGGCATCTCGATGCGGGAAGGGCCGGACGCGAGCAGGGATCATGTCAGGAGCGTGAAAGAGACTGTCTCGGAGATCGTCATCGACGAGAACCGCGTTGCGCTGCTTGACGGCATCGAGGAGTACTCCCACGTCACGGTGCTGTACTGGGGGCACAAGGTGCCGGAGGAGAGCCGCTCCGTCGACCACGTGCACCCGATGGGCAGGACCGATATCCCGAAGACGGGGATCTTCTCGACCTGCAGCCCCGCCCGTCCCAACCCCGTGCTCGCGACCGTTGTCCGGCTGCACGCGCGGCGGGGGAACGTTCTCGAGGTTACCGGGCTCGACGCCGTCGACGGCAGCCCCGTCATTGACATCAAGCCCTACGTCCCGGGCCAGTACCCGAAAGGCGGCGTGCGGATCCCCGCGTGGATGGAAGGGCTCATGAACGAAGTGGGCGAACGGCGGGCGTGAATCCTGGACGTGGGGAGAAAAAGGGATATCCTATCGCGACTTCGCGACAGACTTTTCCAGGGCGGGGAGTTTGTCGTCGAACGCCACCCCGTATTTCTTCGCGAGGATGATCACCGCCGCCTCCACCCGGAGATTGCCGTCGAAGTTGTCGGCGACGATCCGGTGGAGTTCGGCGACGACCTCCTGGGGCGGCTTCTCGGTCGCGGCGGCGATCCGCCCGATCAGCTCCTCGTAGGGGCTCTCCGCCGCTGCGAGGACGTCGGAGGTGGGTTTGAACCCGAGCGGTATCGAGACCTCGGCAACATCGAAGAGCGGCCGGATGGCTCCTCCGTCCACCGCGATGAGCCCCTCCGCCTTCGCCCGCTCCAGGAGCTGGTTTGCCTGCTCCTTGTTCATCCACTTCCGGTCGATGGCGATGTAGAAGACGAACTCGCTCCTCTGCAGCCGGTCTTTGCGCATGTGCTTGAACGGCGCGGCAACCGCAATCCTGACACTCACTCGCAGGCACCCTTGAGCATCTTTCGCAGGTCCATCGCGTCCAGGTCTCCGAGCCGCCCCTCTTTCGCGACGTAGCACTCGGTCACCGCACCCTTGTCGACGATCCGGAGGAAGAAGACGTTCTCCGAGACCGGGAGCCTCTTTTCAGGGGTGAGCAGCGTCCTCTGCAGGTCGATCCGGAAGTCAGCCGCCTCGGCGACCTTCTCGGCGAGCGGCGCGAGGTCGTTCAGGTCGAGGAACTGCGTCCGCCCGTCCGCGATCTGAACGAGCATCCGCTCCTTGACGAGGCCGTCGGCGCCCCGTACGGTCGTGTGGGTGTCGTGCATCCGGGCTATGCAGGCAAGGACCTCCCGGAACGGCCGGGCGAGTTCGAAGTCGAGGTCGATGGATTGGGGGAAACGATGGTATATCCTGCGCATCACTAGAATTGAGGTCTGCGGAACGTAAAAAGAATGTGATCCCGCCGGAGGCGCAAACGTTTTTTGCACATCGCTCCCTTCCCGCATCCATGACCGACCACCTCACGCTCCTCCAGGTGAACGACTCGCACGGCTACCTGGAACCGCACCAGGAACTCTTTTATGCCGCCGGGCCGCCGGTGTACCGGACGGCCGGCGGGTATGCCCGGATTGCCGCTCTCCTCGAAGATGCCCGTGAAGAGCGGCCGGGAACTGTGCTCGCGTTCGACTGCGGCGACACCATCCACGGGACCTACCCTGCCGTCCGGTCGGAAGGCGAAGCGCTCGTCCCGATCCTGAACGCTCTCGCCTTCGATGCCATGACCGCTCACTGGGAGTTCGCCTACGGCCCGGAGCAGTTCCGGAAGGTTGCCGGGAGGCTCGATTACCCTGTCCTCGCCGACAACTGCTACGACGATGCGACCGGCGACCCGGTCTTTCCCCCGTATACGGTCTGCGAGACCGATAGTCTGCAGGTGGGCGTCATCGGCATCGCCGCCACCATCGTCGACAAGGTGATGCCGGACTCCTTCTCGGAAGGGATCCATTTCTCTCTCGGCAACGCCGAACTCCCCGGTCACATCGCCCGGCTCCGCGAAGAGGAGGGGGTGGATCTTGTCGTGGTGATATCGCACCTCGGGTTTCCGCAGGAGGTGAAACTCGCCCGCGAGACGGACGGGATCGACGTCCTCCTCTCAGGGCACACCCACAACCGGCTTTTTGAACCAGCGGTCGTCAACGACACCGTCATCATCCAGTCGGGCTGTCACGCCTCCTTCCTCGGGCGGCTCGACCTTACGGTCGAGAACCGGCGGGTGAAGAAGTTCGACCACGAACTCATCGTCGTCGGTGAGGAGATCCGGCCTCACCCGGAGGTCGAGGAGATGGTCGAGGGGATCATGGAACCCCACCGCGAATACCTCTCCCGGGTCGTCGGGGAGACCCGGACCGGTCTTAACCGGAACACGGTTCTCGAGGCCACGATGGACAACCTTCTCCTGCAGGCGCTCCTCGACGCCACGGGTGCGGAGATGGCGTTCTCGAATGGCTGGCGCTACGGCGCCCCGGTGCCGCCCGGCCCGGTCACACAAAACGATCTCTGGGATATCATCCCGGTCAACCCCCCGGTCTCGACGGTCGAGATCACCGGCCGGGATCTCCGGGCGATGATGGAGGAGAACCTGGAACGGACTTTTTCGCGCGACCCATACGAGCAGATGGGTGGCTACGTGAAGCGGTGCATGGGGGTCAACCTCTACTGCAAGATGGAGAATCCGGCCGGGCTGCGGATCCAGGAGTTCTTTGCGGCCGGCAAAAGGCTCGACCCGGACGCCGTCTACAGCGCGGCGTTCGTCACCGGGCAGGGCGTGCCGCCGAAGTACGGGAAGAACCGCCAGAACCTCGATGTCCGGGCGATCGAGGCGCTCGAACGCTATCTCTCGGGCGGCCCCGTCAGCGCCGAACTCCGCGGGAGCGTGACGGCGGTATGACTCCCTCCCCGCGGGTCGCCGTCCACCTGGACGAGCGCGAGAAGGCGGCTCTGGCGCTCCGAAATACAAAGAACCTTCTTGAAGGTCTTGCAGGTGTCGAGGTCGAGGTGGTCGCCCATGCCGACGGGGTGGAGGAGCTCCGCACCGGAAGCCCGCAGGCGGCGCTGACGGCGCAACTTGCGGATCGGGGTGTCCGGTTCGTCGTCTGCGAGAACACCCTTCGTTCCCGGAACCTGTCGGAGAAAGACTTCCCCGGTTACGTTGGAACCGTCCCGTCCGCGATCGTAGAACTGGTCGTCAGACAGGCGGAGGGCTGGCAGTATCTTCGGCCGTAAAAAAGGAGGGTATCTTATGCGAGCAGAACGGCGTTGACGACGCCGTCCTGGCTCGGTCTGCTGACGATCCGCGCGCGCCCCATCTCGGTCTTGATGATGGCGCCCTTCGTCAGGAGTTTCCGCCGGACGTAGTTCGGGTCGGCGCTGTTTGCCTCGACCGCCTCGATCTTCGTCTTTTTGGTCTCGCCGGTTGCGGGGTTCGAGACCGTTGCGTACTCTAACCGGAGTGCCCGGACCTTCTGGTTGCCGCCGAAGGTGCGGACAATTCTCCTGCGTTCTTCACCGATATGCGTCTCTGCCGGAGCTCTTCCGATCTCCGTTCTCTTTTTGCCCTGGGAGGTGTGGTAGCGTCCGCCCGATGGCTTCCGTACTGATCTTCCTTGCCACTGCATGTGACCACCGATATACTCTGCTGAGGACGCAATACCCTTCGGGGGTAGCAATCTCTCGTTAAAGTGCTATAACTATTCGGGACCGGGATATTTAACTCTGCTGATCACGCGAGGATCGCGTCCAGCAGCTCGTCCAACCCTTTTCCGGTCTTCATGTTCGTCCGGAAGATCTTCATCTCCGGGTTGTAGCGGCGCATATCCGCCTCCATCCGATCGAGGTCGGCGCCGACGAACCCGGCGAGGTCGACCTTGTTGATGACGCCGATGTTGCTGCTTCTAAACATCATCGGGTGCTTGTTCACCACGTCATCCCCTTCTGTCGAGCTGACGACGACGATCCTCTTCTCGGCGCCCAGCCGGAAGTCGGTCGGGCAGACCATGTTGCCGACGTTCTCGATGAAGAGGATATCGATCTCATCGAGCGGGAGGTGTTCGATGGCGTGCTCCACCAGGTGGGCGTCGAGGTGACACTCCTTCCCGGTGTTCGCGTTGTAGGCCGGGACGTCGAGTGCAACGATCCGCTTGAAGTCGTCGTCGCCGTAGACGTCCCCGGCGATGGCGCCGGCGCGGAGGCCCCGCTTCCGGATAAGCGGCACCAGCCGCTCGATCGTGGCGGTCTTCCCCGACCCGATGGCGCCGAGAAGATCGAACGCCCGGATGCCGTGGTCTTTGAGGTGGGCTGCGTTGGCATCTGCAAGGCGGTTGTTGACATCGTAGATGTCCTTCTCCACGTGGACGTCGATGTGATGCATGGTATGTACTGTGATCATGATCTGTTTATAGATTAACCACCAGATCATACACTATGAGCGCTGAACGCATCCTGTACCCCTGTTACTTCGACGCCACGCTCGAGCGGCGGGAGGGGCGCCGCGTTGCTAAAAATATCGGCGTGAAGTCCCCGGACATCCCTGCCGTCGAGGCGGTCCTGCGGAAGATGAAGGTCCCGCACCGGGTGGAGGAGCACCACCATCCCGCCCGGTGGGCCGAGCACGAAGGCCGGATCGTGGCGGAATGGGAGGGGAGCAAGGAAGACCTGATCCGGAAGGTTGCGAGTGGCCTTGCCGCCCGGAAGTGACTGCGATGTATGACCTGCACACCCATACCATCCTCTCCGACGGCGAACTCCTCCCGACGGAACTGGTTCGCCGGGCTGCCGTGCTCGGCTACGAGACCCTCGCCGTCACCGACCACGCGGACGCCTCGAATCTCCGGCACCTGGTGGAAGCGGTGAGCAGCGTCCGGGAATCGGCGCGGTGTTACGGTGTGGGCCTGCTCGTCGGGGTGGAACTCACCCACGTTCCGCCGTCCCTGATCCCGGCGTTTGCACGCGATGCGAAGAAGTTCGGCGCCGATATCGTCGTGGTCCACGGCGAGACGGTGGTGGAGCCGGTCGCCCCGGGAACCAACCGCGCCGCATGCGCGTGCGAGTACGTGGACGTGCTCGGCCATCCTGGGCTCATAGCGATCGAGGATGCGCGCGCGGCCGCGGAGCATGGGGTGGCGCTCGAGATCACCTCGCGGGCGGGGCATAATCGCACCAACGGTCACGTGGCGCGGGTGGCGCGGGAGGCCGGGTGCCTGCTCGTGATCGATTCCGATACGCATGCTCCGTCCGATCTGATGTCAAAGGAGGGGCGGTGGGCGGTCGCGCTCGGCGCCGGGCTGACGGAGGCGGAATCCCGGGAGGCTCTCTCTGTGGATATAAATCGGCTTCTTCAGAAGTGAGATGTGGTATTTATAATTTAGCAAAAACTTTTTATACTCTAATGGTTAATATATATATGTTACTAAATACGCCCGGATATAGTATCCCCTAGAGGTTGCAGTTTGCGGTTAATCGGTCGTTCTGTAAGTGTTTGCGGCAATCGCTTGTTAATCTTGCGATGCGATGCTGCACAGTTGCCCCGTCTCTACGGTGAGGCTGTGGATCGCCGGTTAAAACCCGTAGGGAAGGTAGTTGACATATTTGGGAATATATCATCGCCGTACGCCGTAGTACTTTGCAACAACGGCTGCTCCGTGCAGGTCGGCGAGAAGATCTTTGCGAGATAGGTGTATAATCGATGGCTGAAGTAGAAAAACTAAAACAGCTGCAGTTGCAGCGCGAGGCCCTGAAGAAGAGAGGGGAGCAGAAGGTCAAGGAGACGGAGAAGAAGCGCACCGAGGAGAGCGTTCAGTCCGTCTGCCCTGAGTGCGGCAGCCGCCAGCTCGTCCACGACTACGAGCGCGCGGAACTCGTATGCCAGAACTGTGGTCTCGTCCTCGACGAGGAGTTCATCGACCGCGGCCCCGAGTGGCGTGCATTCGACCACGACCAGCGCATGAAGCGCTCCCGTGTCGGCGCACCGATGACGTTCACGATCCACGACAAGGGTCTCTCGACGATGATCGACTGGAGGAACCGTGACTCCTACGGCCGCGCGATCTCGAGCAAGAACCGCGCCCAGCTCTACCGTCTCCGGAAGTGGCAGCGGCGTATCCGTGTCTCGAATGCGACCGAGCGGAACCTGGCGTTCGCGCTCTCGGAACTGGACCGGATGGCGTCTGCGCTCGGCCTGCCCCGGAACGTGCGCGAGACCGCGGCGGTCGTCTACCGCGACGCGGTGGACAAGAACCTGATCCGCGGCCGGAGTATCGAGGGCGTCGCGGCGGCGGCGCTGTATGCGGCATGCCGGCAGTGCAGCGTCCCGAGGACGCTCGATGAGATCGCCGAGGTATCCCGTGTATCCCGTAAGGAGATCGGCCGCACCTACCGGTTCATCTCCCGCGAGCTCGGGTTAAAGCTCCTGCCGACGTCCCCGATCGATTACGTACCGCGCTTCTGCTCGGGCCTGAACCTGAAGGGTGAGGTCCAGAGCCGTGCGGTCGAGATCCTTCGGCAGGCCGGCGAGCGCGAACTTACGAGCGGCAGAGGCCCGACGGGCGTCGCGGCGGCCGCCATTTACATCTCGTCGATCCTCGGCGGAGAGCGGCGCACCCAGCGCGAAGTCGCCGAGGTTGCGGGCGTGACCGAGGTCACGATCAGGAACAGATATAAGGAACTGGCAGAAAAATTAGATATCGAGATCATACTCTGATCTCATATCTTCGGGCTCGTAGATCAGGGGTAGATCGCTACGTTCGCAACGTAGAGGCCGCGGGTTCAAATCCCGCCGGGTCCATCGGTTCTTTATTATTATTTTCGCGAGATTCATCTGTCCATAGGCGACCACAGGTCGCCGGGGGTTTCGAAATGGGCGCAGCCCCTTCTTTTGGGATAAAATGGCTCACTTCTTTGGCCGTTGCAATAGCGGCACATTCTTTACCTCCGGCAGTCTGATATCACCACGTACAAAGCAGGAGAAGAGAATCAGACCATGGAGCGGGACGAGGGAAGGCGCGCATGAAAGAAAGAATCAAAGAGACCGATCAGGGAATCCAGGGCGAACTCGATGTCCAATATTTTGACCGGATGCAGAGGCATCTGCGGGATAAGGGCCTGATTGCAACCGACGAGATTGTCCGTTCCGGGATCGCCGGCGGCCTGGCGCTCGAGCTCGGCCCGGGGCCCGGGTACCTGGGTCTTGAGTGGCTCCGGAAAACGGACGGAAGCAGACTCAGGGCAGTCGAGATCAGCCGGAACATGATCGTTGTCGCCCAAAAAAACGCCCGGGAGTACGGCCTTGCATCGAGGGTCGAATACACGCTCGGCCGGGTCGAGGAGATCCCGTTCGGGGATGAAGTGTTCGACGCGGTCTTCTCCAACGGCTCCCTGCACGAATGGAGCGAACCACAGAGAGCGTTTCACGAGATCTACCGCGTCCTGAAGCCCGGCGGCAGGTGGTACGTAAGCGACCTGAAGAGGGACATGAACCGTGTCGTGGTCTGGTTCATGAAGATCAGCGTCAGGCCCGTCGAGATGCGGCCGGGACTGCAGACCTCGATCGATGCCGCATATACGCGGCGCGAACTCGAAGGAATTTTGGCCGGAACGCCGCTCAAATCCGGGCAGGTCTCCGAAAACCCGTTCGGGTTGAGCATCCGGGGAACAAAATAACAGCCCGAATACACGGGGCACGGGGTTACCCCCGCCCCCTCGCTTCGCTCTTCATCCTTCTTCGAGACCTCGTGCTCTGCCCGCGGTGTCTGCCGGTGGCGGGGAACCCCCGGCTCCTCTTACCGATCCGGCAGCACCACCTCAAACCGCGTCGTTCCCTGCAGCGAGACGTCCGCAGACGCTTTGTTCGAATACGGGTTGACGTAGGTGGCGAGCGCTGTCCTGTTCCCGGACTCGCTCTCCCAAACGATCCGCAGGTCCCATTGCGAGTAACGGTCGTCCCTCACCGCCGCGTCACTGACGAACCAGTTCTCTATCGGGAAGCAGCACGATTCGACGTCGTTACGGTAGTAGAGGGTCAGTTCGCCGCTGACGTCGGCATCGCCCGCATCGAACTCCCAGCGCCGGTCGATGCCGGGATTCTCCGGCGTCCCGTTCACCGTAGCGGTGATCGTGCCCGGCTCCGTCACTTCCGAGACCTCGAAGGTCGCAATCACCCACCCGCCGGGGTCGGTGAAGGAGACGGTGCTCCCCTCCGGCTCCGCCGGTATCTCGACGGAGGCGGTATAGGGTTCCCCGGAGCCGGGCGTGATCGCTCTCTCGATGAACCGGTACCGGAGCCGCACGAAATCCAGCACCGCTTCGGTGTGGTATGCCAGGTAGCCGAGATCGCCGTGGTGGTTCTGCGGGTGCAGCACGAACGCGTCCTCCCCCGGCGTGATGTTCAGCCTCTCCCCGATCGCCTCTTTGTGCACGTCAATCTGCCCGGCATAGTAGTCTTCGGTGAAGACCCCGTCCATCAGGAACGCCATGCGGAGGTTGAGCCTTTCGCGGAGCCCGGGAGTATCGAGGAACTTCTCCACCAGATCGTTGTCCCAGCCGCTCGCTATCGCCGACTCGTACCCGAAATAATCGTTGACCGTAGCGCTTCTCCGGGTATGCGAACCGAACGTCAGATCCTTGTCCCAGGGTATGACCTTCCACTCCGCATCCGGATCTCCGGTGTCCAGGTAGAGCCAGTAGTCGTCGCCGAAAGAGTCGACATCGCCGATGAGGTAATGGATTGCCAGCCAGTCGATGAAATTCTCCTCATCGAACCGCTCGACGAAGCCTTCTTCGAACTCCGGGCCGGCAGGAGTCCGGTAGACCCAGGCGACAAGGTCGCGGACCGCTCCCCAGTCCGGTTCGCCCCGGCTGTCCATGGTCTCTGCGAGAAATGCTTCCGGATCGTCCTGCTCCTCGATGGGATACCCGAAGACCGAGAGGCGGTCGACCCCCGGCAGGCCGAAGTTTCCCCGGAAATCGTCGGCAACCAGTGTCCCTGCAGGGTTCAGGCCGTTGCTTGCGAGCAGATCCCCGTCGACCCGCTCCACGTGGACGTACAGGCCTTCATAGACTCCGTTGATGTACAGATCGAAGTACTTCGTCCTCGGTGCCGGCTGCCCGAGAACGTGGAAGAGATCCATCGACAGCCTCTCCCGCATCATCGTGGGATCGGTGTACGTAGCCTTCAGGTTCATGTCGTCGCTGCCGAACAGGAACTCCTGAGATTCGTTAAACCGGATGCTGAACGACTTCTTCGGCAACTCCCGCGAAGAAGAGCCCCGGAACCGCACCCCCTCCAGTTCGATATCCTCGCCGTCCGGAGAGAGCCGCACGTAACCGTCCAGCCGCTCGTCGGACGTCTCTTCGCGGGTATACAGCTCGACGAGATCCTTCCAGCCCATGAAGAGGTACAGGTCCTGCACGCCGGTGTCCGGACTGATCGTGTTCTCCTGTCCCCCCGCCGGGGGTATGAAGAAGGTCAGTAGAGACAGCACGATGAGCATGCCGGCCACGGCCCGACCCGCAGAATCCGTTGCCATGGCCCGCATTCATACCGTCAGGTGGCATTAAGGTTCCTCGGCAGGGAGAACGGGCGAAGCAGCGCCGGGTAAGCGGCCATCTGCGCCGAAATTCGTGGCCGATGGAGTTGTAATGCCGTGTCTCGAGACCCCTGGTTGCGAGGGTACGTCTACGTAAAAATCTGCGGAACAGGGGAGTCCCCCGTTCTTGGTCACCGCCGCCGGAGACGACCCGCGGCGCCCGCGGCAGCGACGGCGAGGAGCCCGATGAGCGCGCCCGCCCCTCCGGCCTCGGTCGGTTCCGGCGTGGTGTTCCCGGTCCCTTCCGCCATCGCCGTCATCGGATCGTCGGCCGTCCGGAAGATGTAGGCCCGCTCTCCCGCACCCGCCGCGAGGTAGTCGCCGTTGTCCGAGAGGGTAACTGCGCTAACGGCTGCACCGGCATCGAACGACCAGCGTGCGTCGCCGTTGCCGTTCCAGAGGTACACGGTTCCGCCTGCGTTCCCTGCCGCGACGGCCTCGCCCCGCCGGGAGACGTCCACGGCGATGACGTTGCTTCCCGTCCGGTTCTTCCAGAGCAGGTCGTCGTTCGGCCGGTAACACTCCACGTCGCCGCCCTCTTTGCCGACGACCGCGAACTTCCCGTCACCGGAGAGAGCGAGCGCCAGGATCGGCGCTCCGGTAGGCAGCGCCCAGGGGAGACCCCCTGCCCGGCCGTAAACCTGGAGCGCGCGATCCCGGCCTCCGGCGGCGACGACCGATCCGTCACGTGAGACGTCGACCGCGGTAACTACGTCACGGGCAAGCCCCTCCCAGATCAGGTTTCCCTCCCGGTTCATGAAGAGGATGGCACCGTTGCTGCTCCCGGTGACGATGAATTTGCCGTCCTGCGTGAAAGCGACGGACGTGACGTACGGTTTGGTGTCGCTGGAACGAGCGCCCGGCTGCACGGCGCGGTTCCATTCCTCCTTCCCGAGGTTGGTGAAGAGAACGATGCGATCGCCCGCTACGGCGATCGCCCGCCCGTCACCTGCGAAAGCAAGGTCGCGAACGGATCCCGTGACGCTCTTCGTCCAGTAGCGGCCGCCGTTCCCATCGAAGAGGAGCACGTCGCCCCCCTCGGTTCCGGCGGCAACGTAGTCCCCGGCGGCGGCAACCGCGGTCACCGCACCTGGGGCGCTCGCGTTCCAGGGGACGGTACCGTCCCGCTGCAGGCAGACGATCTCCCCGTCGCCCGTCCCCGCGACCATATACTTTCCGTCGGCGGTGATCGCAACGTCGTTGACGATGCCCCCCGTCGATACGCCGTGATAGGCCCCCTCCGCCCCGGCAGCCGCCGGAACCAGAGCGACGATCAGGGCAATGATCAATGCAGTTCTTTTCATGGTTAACCCCTGCTCGGGAAAGGATTCCCCTAATACGTCTACTTTCTCGGGTGGGTTCTTAAACCATTCCTGCACCGTGCCCTGTCGCGGAAACTTGAAGCCGTCAGGAGCGCAACCGACCTCCAGGTGAATCGGATGGGTAACAGGGCAAAAGAGGCGGTCTCCCGCTTCATGCAGGGTTATAACTGTGCGCAGGCGGTCAGTTCGGTCTTTGCGGGCGACGCCGGGGTGCCCGAAGAGGTCGTCCTCTGTGCGGTCACCGGGTTCGGCGGCGGGATGGGGCATGCCGGGGGCACGTGCGGAGCAGTTTCGGGCGGGGTTCTCGCCATAGGGCTCTTATTCGGGAGCACCGGTGTCGACGAGAAAGAGGCGAAGGATCTGACCTACGCCCTCACGCGAGAGTTCATCATGCGGTTTGTCCGGAAGAACGGCACCGTCTCCTGCACCGAACTCCTTGGGTGCGACATATCGACCGACGAAGGGCTTGCCCGGTCGCGCGAGCAGAACCTCACCCGGACGCTCTGCCCCCGCTACGTCCGGGACGCGGTCGAGATCCTCGAAGAGGTTCTTGCATCCGTCACTTCCGGGCAATCCACCATGCGGTGAGGGACTCCGGCAGGGACGGCAGCCTGAGTTTCCGCCGCAGATCGTCGGTGCCGAGGCTCTTTGCCGCGAGCGCGCGCTTCTCGACGGCGTGCCAGGAGAAGAACGCGAGAACAAACGTCGCCAGGAACGAGACCCCGCAGAGCACCGCGAGGTGGAGCGTGTTTGCCGTGGTCTGGATCAGCACCTGCTGGATCGGGTAGTGGTAGATGTAGATGCCGTAGGAGAAGTCCCCCGGTCTCCCGAAGGTGCTCAAAGATGGAACCGGGATGTGCGCGGCGTAGATGGTGAGGTAGGGGATGGCGATAACCGCGGCGACGGTCAGGTAGGGGGTCATGGCCGAGAGCCCGAGGAGCAGGAGCAGCACCCCGGCGACGACCGGCCGGTAGGCGATCCGCTCCCGGTGAAGATAGAGGTAGGCCCCGGCGAGGAAGTAGAGGGTGAACCTGACCTTCGCCATCCGGGGGTCGTCGAACCAGTATATCCAGACCAGGATGTTTACTGCGGCGAGGGCGGGGATGGCGCCCCACCGGTGCAGGAGCCCGGCTATCCCGAGGGCCGCGACGACCCCGTACATCATGACCTCGACGGGTATCGTCCAGAGCGAGCCGTTGACGTAGGTCCACGGGTTGCCCTGGAAGAGGCCTATCGCCGATCCGTCTTCGAAAAACGGGGCGGTGGCGAGACCTGCCGGGGAGAAGAGGGCGGCGAAGTACTCGCCCGGGGAAAGGGACGTCATCAGCGGGCCGATGACGAAGAGCGTGACGAGGATCACGAGGACAAGAGCCGGAATGACCCGCAGGGACCGTTTCCAGGCGAACCGGAGCGGCGACGCGGTCGATTCCCAGCTCGCCGTTATCAGGTATCCGCTGGTGACGAGGAGGGCGGCAAGCCCTGCCTGTGCCATGAGCATGACCGGGTCGTACAGCCCTATCCCGACGTAGCCGAGCCTGAGGGCGTAGGCGTGCGCGACGACGATCATCGCCGCCGCCGCGAACCGCAGGAAGTCGAAGTTGTTGGAGAACCGGCCTCCCGGAATGCTCCCGGCTTCAGTGACCGCTCCCGGGTGCTCTGTTTTCATGGCTATCGGGATCCTTTCCTCACTGTACAGTGACAACTGTTAAATAATTAGTCAAAACATTCTCCCCAATGGATCCGCTCGTCGTCGCCACGTTCGCCGCCGTCGCCCTGCTCGAGATCGCCGTTCCGCTCGTGCTCGGTTACTGGTTCGTCAAAAAGTTCGGCCTCTCATGGCGTGTCTTCGGGCTCGGTGCCCTCTTCTTCATCATCGTGCAGATCGTCCACGCGCCGCTCGTCATCGTGACGCAGACCCCGCTCTACCTCGCCGTCCTCCCGTTCGGCACGACAACGGCCCTCGCGGCCCTCGCCGTCTACCTCGGCCTCATGGCCGGGCTCTTCGAGGAGATCGGCCGCTACCTCGTCTACCGCTACCTTTTCGGGCGGCAGAAGATCCCCCTCACCCGCGAGAACGGCCTCCTCTTCGGGACCGGGTGGGGCGGCATCGAGAGCATCTTCGTCGCGCTCCTGGTGCTCACGAGCATGGTCTCCTACATCCTTCTCACAGGCGACGGGGGAGCGATCCCCCTGCCCGACGATCCTGCCATCCAGGCAGAGATCGAGGCCGTCCAGGCCCTCACGCCGCTCGACATCCTGCCCGGTCTCGCCGAGCGGATGATGACGATCACCCTGCACATCGCCTGGTCGCTGATGGTGCTTGCCGCCGTTGTCTACGGCAGAAAGGCCCTCCTCGCGCTTGCCGTCCTCTGGCACGCCGCCGTGGACGCCGCCGCCGTTTATCTCGCGCAGACGCAGGGGATCCTGGTGACCGAGGCGGTGATCTTCGTCTTTGCGGTGCTCGCCCTCGCGTATATCCTCTGGGAGTGGCGGAGGATGGGGGTAAGGGCGGCGACCTAGCCCTTCCACTCGTGCAGGTAGCCCCGGCGTTCGAGCGGCTCTCCGTCCGCGAGGACCGTCCGCTCCGGTATGACCTCGCCGATGACACGGGCCTCGACCCCCGGAACCGGAAGGATGTCGGGAGGAGCGGTAAAGAGGAGTTCGAAGTCCCCCCCGCCGTAGAGGGCAAGCTCCCGCCCCTCGTCCTCCGGGACGCCTGCCGGGAGCGGGAGGCGGGCGGTATCGACGGAAAACCCGCAGTCGTTCACGGCGAGGAGGTCGTGGAGGGAGAGGACGAGGCCGTCGGATATGTCCATCATCGCCGAGACCCCGGCACGGCCGAGCGCCTGTCCCTCCCGGACCCGGGGCTGTGGTTCGAGGAGTTCCCTCCTGTGCCGGTCGTAGCCGGCGAGAGCGGCCTCGGCCTCCCCGAGCGGGCCGGTGACCGCGATGACGTCGCCCGGCCGCGCTCCCCGTCTCCGGACGAGGTGTTCCGGGGCGACGAGCCCGAGCCCCGTGCTCACGATCGTCAGTTCCCGGTGGGCGTCGAGGTCGCCGCCCACGAGTTCGGCGCCGAACCTCGTGCAGCAGTCCCGTGCGCCCTCCATGATCCCGGAGAGCCGTTCCGGCCTATCAAGGCCGACCGCGAGGAGCACCTCGCCCGGCGCCGCGCCCATGCTCGCGACGTCGGAGAGCGTGACCGCCGTTGCCATCCAGCCGATCTGCCAGTCGGTCATCCCGGCAGGGAAATCGGTCGTCTCGTGGAGCATATCGGTGCTCGCGACCATGAGACGGTCGCCGCAGGGGATGACGGCGCAGTCGTCATCGAGCCGCTCCGGGTCGATGATCGTCCCGATCAGCCGGTGCAGACCCCGTTCATCCACCGCGACGCACCTCCTTCTCCCGCTCGCTCCGGTACTCCTTGACGAGATACTCGACCCGCTCGGCTTCCTGCTCGCGCCGGAACTCCTTCTGCTCCTCCTTCCATTCCGCGACGGCGTCCTCGACTGCTCCGGTCAGTGCCGCCCCGGTCCTGCCGCGGATCTCCGGACTGACGGTCTCCGCGGGGAGGAGGGAGAGATCGATCTCGCGGGCGACCCGGATCAGGTGCGGGTCGGGCGGCTCCCCGCCGACGACCAGCGCCCGCACCCCCGTTCCCGCGAGATCCTTCACCACGCCGCGGCCCCAGCCGTGAGTCCGGGGGACGTAGAGGACGTCCCCTTCGGCGATGCCGATCTCCTCCTGGAGGGCCCGCACCGCTTCGCGGGTGAGGGATTCGAGCACCTTGAGCGGGGTGTAATCCTCCGAGACCTCGAGTTTCGCGACCTTCTGCATCCTCTCCAGGCGCTTCTTCAGCCGCCGGGACCGCCGCCGCTCGCCCCGGAGCTGTTCGCGCAGGCTCTCGATGGCCGCGTCCTTCGCCGCCAGTTCCGCGTCCCGGCGGATCTTTCGCTCGGCCGCGGAACGGGCCCGGCGCACGTCCTGCCGCAGCCGCTCCACCTCCCGGCCGCGTTCCCGGAGGTCGTCCTGCAGCTCCTGGACGTAACTGCGCAGCCTTTTGACCATCCCGTCGAGCGCCATCACCCGCTCGTCCTCGACCGGCCGCTCCGGCTCGGCCTCCGCCGCCGGTTCCGCCTCCTTTTTCGCCGCCGGAACCCCCTGCAGGTCTGCAAGAACCGTGTCGAGCGGTTGGCCGCGGAGCACCCGCGCCCGCACCTCGTCGAGGTCGAACCCCGGCCCCACCCTCTTTACGATATTCCGAAACTTGTTCTGGAGGCTCCGGTAGGCGTCCAGCGCCGCCGAGAGGGCGTCGCGCTCGTGGTCGTTCGTGTAGGAGAACGGGGCGGTCAGGTCGTACTTCGCCTCCACCGAGAGCGACTGCTTCGGGGTGTAAGGGATGGCGTTGAACGCCCGCCGGATCTTCTCGACCGAGTAGGGCATCTCGCGGACGTCGGAGGCGACGATGAGCGGTTTTCCCGCACGGTAGAGTTCCTCGACGATATCGGACATCGTCATCTGCCGCGAACTCGAGAGGAGAACCAGGTTTCCGTCGAGGTCCACGGCGGCGATGCCGGTGGTGGTCCCGGGGTCGAGCCCGACGATCAGGTAGCGGGGGCGGCCGGAGAGCGGTTCGAACCGTATCCGGTCGAGCTGCCTTCCTGCCACCCGCACCTGGACGTCGGCGCCCCGGGAGGAGTGGACCGGAACCATCTCACGGGGGGCCCTGACCCGGAAGGCGACTCTTGAGTATCCGCCGAAGGCCTTCGTCTCCTTCTTCTCGTAGTCGAGGCCGGCGCCACGGAGCCGTCCCTCGATCTCGCGGGCCTTCTGCATCACGGCGCCGTGGATCTTCCGGGCATAGCGGTTCTGGCTCCACCCGCCCCGGCCGGGCGAACGGTGCCTGCTCACCACGATGTCGGTGGTGTTCTCAAACGCGATCACCTCGACGCCCGCCCCGAGCGCGGCCACCCGGGCGGTGGTTCGTGCCTCGGCGTAGGGGTCGAATTTGTTGAAACTGATGTTGTAGCGGGCGGCGACCTTCCCGAGACTCTCCTTCTTCTCGCCGCCGGTCACCTGGACGAGTTTTGTTGCGGGCGGGAGCGCCTGCAGGAATGCGTGGAGTTCGCGCTGGTCGGCGGCGATCTCCTGGAGGCTGTCCACCGCGAGGATGTCGGGCTCTTCGGCAGCGAGGAGGCGCTGGAGCCGGAACCCGGTGACCTCCTCGACGCTCTGGATATCGCCGTCCTCCACCCGGGCGAGCGCGTAGACCGGTCGGCGGGTACGGGAACGAACCGAACCTTTGATGATATCGATCCCGAAGACCTTCACTCCACCACCCTTGCCAGTGCTTCGTCGAATGCATAATCGATGCCGTATTTCCGTTTGAAGTACTGGAGGATGTTCTCGATGTCGCGGTTGAGGATCTCGGCGGCGTTCGGGTGGGCGATCTCCACCCACTGCGGCCAGTCGATCAGCCAGCATTGCTTTTCGTCGACCATAACGTTGAACTCGCTCAGGTCGCCGTGGACGATCCCGAGGCGGTAGGCTTCGCGGACGTTGTCGAGGATCTCGTCGAGGATCGGCCGGGGCTCCTCGAGGGCCGCCCGCGAGAGGTTGACGCCGGGGACGAACGACATCACGACGACGTGCCGGTTCTGGTCGATGGGGAGCGGCACCGAGACGGCGGGATGGAGGGTTTTCAGGGCGTCGTACTCCATCTTCGCCGAGCTGCTCGAAGCGAAGATCCAGGGGCAGTGCCCGGCCTCCGGCATGTAGCCGCGCTTTACGCGGGCGGACTGAAATGACCGCTGCCCGACCCGGTGGAACTTCAGCACGACGACGCCGAGCCCCATCGCCTCGTATACCTCCGACTCCTTCCCGACGCCAATCTGCGTCCCGAGCGCCTGGATGGTGCCCCGGCGGGTGAGGGAGTGGAGGGCCAGGCTGTCGTAGCCGTTGAAGACGAGAGCGTAACCCTCGTAGGGGGTCTTCTCGTATCTGACCATGTCCATGGCCATCAGCCTGCCCAGGCGGTAGGAGAGCTCGGATTCCGAGAATTTGGTGGCCGACTTGAGCACCTCGAGCGGCACCCACCGGTACCGGCGCATGAGGCGTTCGAGGGCGAGCAGGATCCGGAGTTCGTAGGCGTGCAGGGATCGCACGTATTCTGCAGGAACAGGCATCTTCTACACCATTTATGTGATGCCGTGATAAAAGGATGATCGAGAACGCATGCAGTGCAGCAAGTGCCGCCGCGACGCGGTCATTTTCCAGCGATACTCGGGGCTGCACCTCTGCGAGCATCACTTCAACCGGGATTTCGAGGCGAAGGCGAAGCGGGCGATCCGGGAGCACCGCTGGATCGAGTCGGGGGACACGGTGGCGGTGGCGCTCTCGGGGGGCAAGGACTCGAGCGCCGTCCTCTTCTTCCTCCACCGGCTCCTCGGTGAGCGCCGGGACGTGCGGCTGATGGCGATCACGGTGGACGAGGGGATCTCCGGCTACCGCGACCCGAACCAGGCCAGGAAGATTGCCGAGAGCATGGGCGTCCCCTGGGTGACGGCAACGTTTGCCGACGAATACAGGATCACGCTCGACGAGATCGTGGCGCGGAAAGGGACGGGGCTCTCCTGCTCCTACTGCGGCGTGCTCCGGCGGGCGCTGATGAACCGGATTGCCCGCGAACACGACGTCACGAAGTTCGCGTATGGGTTCAACCTGGACGACGAAGCCCAGTCGGTGCTGATGAACGCCCTCCGGGGGGATGCGGAACGGCTCACCCGTCCTATGCGGGAGGCGGAGGGGATGGTTCCCCGGATCAAGCCGTTCATGTACATCCCGGAGCGCGAGGTGGCGCTTTACGCCTTCCTCCACGTCGAGGGCTTCGACCTTGCGGGCTGCCCCTACGCGGGCGACGCTCTCCGGGGCGACGTCCGCGGCATCCTCGACGACTACACCTACCGTCACCCGGCGACGAAGTACTCGCTCGTGAACCTCGGCGAGGCCCTCCGGGGGACGGAGAGACCCGAGACGAAGATGGGGTTCGGAATTTGCGAGAGGTGTGGTGAGCGACTGCCGGAACGGCAGGAGCTTGAGCACCGGGAGGTGCGGGATGCGACTGCCGGAACGGCGGGAGCACGAGCACCGAAGAACGACGTTCCTTCAGGAACGGAGTTTGAGCACCGGAGGTGCGAAGGTGCGAAGCCGTGCGGGAAGATCTGCCGGACGTGCCAGGTGCTTGATGAGGTTCGGAAGGGGGGTTGACAGAGACTGGACGCACTTATCTATGGCATGGAGCGGAACTGTCCAGACGATGAAACCGCCTGGTACGGTGGACCGTGGGTTATCGCCATTGGGGGAGGGGCTGACGGGGAGTGCGACGTTCCGCAGGAACGGAGCTCGACCACCGTCAGGTGGGGAGGAGGGCTCGCCCCCCTCCCCTGTCTCTACCCCGTAGGGCTCTACCTTTGACCCCCACCGCCCGCGCTTCGCGCTCCTCCCGCCCCCATGGGGGCGGGCAGTGCGTGGCGATAGGCGATGTCCCATGGGGACATCGCTGGAGAAGACGGAAGGTGCGACATACCGAAGAAACGGAGCTTGAGCACCATTGGGTGCGGGGGCAGGAGCAGGAGAAAACCAAATGTCTTGAACCGACGACTGGTTGAAGATGCACAAGCCAGTGGAAATTCGTGTATAGATTGCATAACGTCGCAAAAAGAACTGGATTTTAGTGCCGGCTGAGACTCTGCCCTTACCCTTCACCGCATCACGAGACATCCACCCGTAACGTCGGAGAAGATCTCCATGAACTGCTCGGGGTGGTTCAGGAAAGCAACCGACCGAGGCCGCCCGACCAGATCGTAGAGCCCGACCTCTTTCTCGATCCCGATGTCCGGGACCTCCACCGGGTCGCAGTAGCGCACCGGCGGGGCGTCGGGATAACCTGGGTTCTTCACGAGCGCCCCGCCCTCCATCTCGTAGTAGGCGGCGCCCCGCAGTTCCGCGTAGGGGCCGTAGTTGCTCGAGAACTCCGACGAAACGAGGTTTGCCATCACGAGATCCTCCTTTCCGGGGTTGATCGTCACGTGGCCGTATCCCGGCGGGATCAGGATCTTGTCGCCGGCGGTGCCCTCGATCATCACCACGTCGTCGGCATTGCGGGTCTGGAGGAGGTAGTGCCCCGTCCCCTCAAGCACCTCGTAGATCTCCGGGTAGAGTTCTCCTGCCGGGTTCTCGGTGTGGTAATGCCCCTTCGTCTTGACGTACTCCCCGCAGAGCGTCCGGGCAGGAATGACGGTGATATCGTAGCGGATGCGGTGCTCCCGGAGCCACTCCCGGTCGCTCTCGCTCTTCGCGAGATCCCGGTACATAAAATAGAGAGGCTGGTCGGAGGTGCAGCCGGGATCTGCGAGAACCTCCCGCATCTCCTCGATTGTCCTTACCTGCGGCTCCGGTTTGGGTCCGTCCCAGTACCCGTTCATCTCTGTTTCTTACGGTACACGAATATATAATACCCTGCACCGATGATGACGGCCAGAACGGCGACGAGGAAGACCGGATTGGTGAAGAGCGTGCCCTGCCTCCGCTCAAGCGCGACCTGCACCTTCATGGTGTCGGATATCTTGCTGTTGTCGAGGTCGTCGCGGTAGCGGATCTCGGAGTCGATCCCGTACTCCTTCTCGGTGCCGTCATTGTCGACGTTCACCTCGAACCGTGCCGTCGCGGTCTCGCCCGGGGCGAGGTCGCCGAGGAAGGCGGTGTCGTCGCTGCTCGTGAAGGGGTCGACGGCGCTGATCCGGGCCTGTGCGTTGTAGACCGTTGCCGCCCCGGAGTTCTTGTACACGACTTCAAGGATGCTCTTCTGCCCCAGGTAAAGTGTCGACGGAGGCGAGACGACCTCGAAGGCGATCTTGCCGCCGACGGGAAGGCCGATCGTCGCCGGCCGGGAGGTCACCGTCTTGCCCTCGTAGTCCTCGTAGGTGACCGCTACGTCCAGCGGGTACGACTGCGGCTCGGCGGTATCGGCGACCGAGACCTTGAACTTCACGTCAACCGTCTCTCCCGGCTCGAACGTTCCGACGTAGGCGTTCCCGTCGGTGGGGATGAGCGGGCTCGCGCCGCTTCTCGTGACCATCGCGATTGCCTTGTTCGCCGTGTCATGCCCGGCGTTCTTCAAGGTCATGTAGACGTAGCCTTCCGTGCCGACGTTCAGCGACCCGGTGTGCACGTCAAGAACTTCGACCTGAAGGTCGGGGGTGACCCGCACCTCGAGGGGCAGGGTCTGGGTCTTCTGCTGGTAGTTGTAGCGGAGGACGTCACTCCCGTACTCTTCCGCATCCGCGAGGTAGGTATAGGTCACCTCGAGCGGCAGCGTGTAGGTGCCCGGTTCCGCGGAATCCGTGATCTTCACATCGAACGCGGCGGTTGCGGAGGCGCCGCCCGCAATGTCGCTTAAGAACTGCGGGTCCGTCTTGACGGTGAACGGCGTATCGCTGCTCTTGAGCCCCACGGTGACCAGTTTTGCGGTGTTCGGCTGGTCGTCGGGGGTGAGGAGCGTCGAGCCGACGATCTTGTGGGTATTCAGGCCGCTGTTGGATATGATAACCGCAATCTGGGTCTCGGCACCCGGCGCGAACTGGTTGGTGCCGGAAATCGTTGCCGATAGATCGGGACTTCCATAGAGGTACTTGACGCCTTGCGCCGACCCCGGGACAACCAGGAGTGCCAGCAGGAGCATCAGTACAGGTACATGTTGCCAACGCATCTCTTCACCTTGTTGTTATATTAGCAACAACATTTATTGCTAAACCGTATATATACATGATGGTATGAAGGCTCCCCGGGACGTTCCGAACGCCCTCCTTGAATCTCTTAAATCACTGGGACTTACGAAGTACGAAGCCCTTGTATATATCGGGCTCCTCAGAACCTCGGGCGCGACTGCAACGGAGGTTCACGAGATCTCCGGCGTGCCGCGCGCATCCGTCTACCCGGTTCTCGACCGGCTCGTCCAGAAGGAGCTGGTCAGCGTCTCGCACACGACGCCCAAACGCTTCGACGCCGTTGCCCCCGACCAGGGCGTCGAGAACCTGATGCGCCGGATCGAGAGCGACGCTGAGAGCGCCCGGGCGGCCCTCGACGTCTTTTACCGGGAGAAGGGGCTGGAAGGCCGGGGCGACCGGGAACTGGTCTGGACGATCTACGGCGAAGAGAACATCAGAACCCGCCTCGCCGGCATGTTCGGGAGCGCGGAGCGGAGCGTGGAGGTGCTGGCGACGTGGGACATTCTCCAGGGGGGCGTGCTCCCGCTGCTTGAATCCGCTCCCGACTCCGTGCCGGTCGATATCGTCACCGAGCGCTGGGAAGGCGAGCAGCCTTCCCGGTTCCGGCTCCACCTCCTTCCCCTCGCCGGGCTGCGCGAGACCCGTCTCCCGACGGAGAACCTGCTGCCGTACGAGCGGTCGGGCGTCTTCCTGGTGGACGACTCCCGTGCGCTGCTCTGGATGGGTGCGGTCGACGGGCAGCCGTCCGCCCTCTACTCCGAATCCGAGGGGCTCGTCCTGTTTGTGCGGCGGCATATCACCACCGTCACGGAGTGGGCGAAGGCTGCGGTTCAGTAATCGTCCAGGTAGTCCATCTCCCGGATATCGATCAATCCTTTGAGCGCCCGGGTCACCACCGGTTTTCCCGCCTCCCTGACGGCCGCCATCGCGTTCGTGCCCCCGACCATTGCCACGCCTATGTACTGCGGGCTTACCGGGACACCCAGCAGGGGAACGTTCGGAGCGCCGACATCGAGGATGCCGGAGAACCCTATGGCCGAAAGTTCGTCGAGCACCGTCCCAAGGAGCTGCTCGGCCTCCATGTGGCACTCTCTGATGTTTGCGAGGATGTTGCCCTTTCCGTGGCGCATGACGTCGAGGATCGACGTGGCCTCCTGGGAGATGAGAACCTCGAGAGGGTCGAGCGTGGTGTCGCGGTAGAGGATCATGCTCGTGAACCGCTGCGCAACTCTCCCGTCGACCTCGACGATCCCGCCTCCGATTGGGCTCGCCGGGATACCGCGCTGGAGGAGAAGAGCGTCGAGCGTAATGCTGCACATCGTACAGACGGCGTGCCGGCCGTCCGGGACGGTGTAGCCGGCGACCTGCCCCCCGGGCCCGGCGACCAGGAGCCGGTCGCTGATGGTGATGCCCCGTTTGTGCGCCTCTTTCATAATGGAGAGCGCGAACTCGAGGTCGCGGCTCTCGATGAGCGAGAGGTTGTAGATGATCTTTCCCGTGTCATCCTCCGGGCGGTAGGTCACCTTGAGCGCGTACTCCTCGATGCGATGGTTGGTGAACTTCAGGGGAGCGTGCATTATCAGATCTCTTGCCGTGCAGGTGAAAAAGTGTTGCCTTCAGTCGGTGGATTCTTCCGGCAGGGGCCCGGGGCGGCACCGGCCGTTCATCGCTTCCGTATCCCGCCGGCGGTATGCTTATCCCGTTCGTCCCGTTGAACGCCCCGCCTCACCGCTATCCACGCCCGGCCCCGAAAGGGAAAACTTGTTCTATCTCCCTGTGGTATTGTTAGATGAATGGAGAGTGGGACTCGGGAAAAAGCCCGGAACGTGCTGAAGCGGATCCTTGCCGCGGCCTCCTACGACGTTGAGGAGGTCGGCGACCCGCTGGATCTCTCCGCGATCGGGAGCGAGGATGCCCTGGTGGTGCTCTGCTCGGACGATCCGGAGACGATTGAGAACTTCGATTCGATGACCTATCGCCTGCGCACCGGTGAAGAGGACTGGGTCTGCAGGAAACTGCTCTTCACCCTCGATTCGGCGATGCAGACGGAGGACTGCATCCTGTGGGGACCTGACGAGTTCGTCCGCTACGCGGGCAGGGCCGCGCTTGCGGAAGTGCTCGGGCAGAGCCTGATCCTGGATCTTCCCCCGGCGGCCGGGGCAGTCCGGCGGAGGCAGATCGAGGCCGCTCCAGCGGCGGTGGAGGAAGAGCCGGAAGACGGGCCGGAGTTGCCTCATCTCCCGGTTCAGGTGCCCGAGAAGCGTGCCTGCGGCATCGCCGGGTTACACGGAGCGGCGAAGTGTCGGTTCATCCCGTACTGGAACTACCGCTACGTGAGCACCGGCGAGCGCGAGGTGAAAGACCGGCTGGTCTCCTTCGATGCCGAGGGTGCCGGGGCGGTCAACGCTATCAACGGCCTGAAGATGGAGATCAATCCCGACGAGATCGAGCGGGGCCCGGTTCCGTTCGGTTCCGAGATCGTCTCCGCCCGGCTCGTGCGGGAGGACGTGGAGGAGCAGCTCGTGCGGGAGGTCGTGGACCGGCTCACCCAGCGGATCCGATTCCGCTACGAGAAGGGCGACGCCATCTTCTATGAGGAGAAGACCCTCAAACCCGACCGGAACAACATCACCGTTGATCTCGAGACCGTCTACGTGCCGGTCTGGCAGGTGCGGGGCGGGAGCAAGATCGTCGAAGTCAACGGGTTCACCGGCGAAGTTCTCTCGATGCCGATGGACGAAGGCGTCGAACTGCTGTAAGATCATGATCGTCGTCATCGGCGGCGGGCCCGCGGGAAGGCTCGGGGCGATACACCTCGCACAGGCCGGGGAGGAGGTCAGACTCGTCGAGCAGCGCAGCATCGGCGGGCAGTGCCTTCACGAGCGATGCATGACGATCTGCGCCTTAAACGACGTCGCCCGGCTCGTCGAGTGCGCCAGAACCCAGAAGGACCTCGGCATCCTCGATTCGGTTCCGGCCGTCTCGTACCCGGCCATCCGGAAGCGTATCTGCGAGGTCCAGGAGAAACTCTCCTCGGTTCTCGATGCGGAGACCCGCCGGGCGGGGGTCGAGGTGATCTACGGAGCCGTTGGCCGGCTGGAGGGGAGCCGGGTCTTCATCGGCGACGAGGAGGTCCGGGCCGACGCGGTCATCGCGGCCACCGGGTCGCGGCCGGCAATCCCCGAGATCCCCGGCACCGATCTTACCGGCGTCTACACCTACCGTACGCTCCCCGCCATGCCCGATCTCCCCCGCCGCATGGCCGTTATCGGTGGCGGGGTGGTGGCGGCGGAGTTCGCCCACATATTCCACGCCTTCGGGGTCGAGGTCGAGATAATCGCCCGGCACGGGCTGCTCCGCGATCTCGACGAGAAGATGCGGTCCGCTGCGCTCCGCGACCTTGCCGGAATCGGCGTCCGTGAAGAGACCCCGGTTGCAAGCATAGAAGGCGGCGGGCGGGTCCGCTCGGTTCTTCTCGCCGACGGCGAGGAGATCGAGGCCGATGCCGTCCTGCTCGCAACCGGGCTCGTCCCCCGCTCGGAGACGCTCCAGGGTCTCGAGAAGGGCCCGGACGGGGCGGTCATCGTCGATCGGCGGATGCGCACGAGTGTTCCGGGCGTCTACGCCGCCGGCGACGTCATAGGGCCGCCCTACCTCACCCCCGCGGCCCGGAGGGAGGGCGTGGTGGCGGCCGAGAACATCCTCGGCCGCGACACCGTCATGGACTACGAGGGCATTCCGCAGGCGATGAGCCTCCGCTACGACTACGCTTTCGCCACGACCGGCGACGGAGGCGTCACCCTCTCGTCCCCCGCTCCCGCGGGCCCCGGATCGTTCTGGGACGTCGCGGGGGGCTGGGCGGGGCTTGCCCAGGTCCGGGTCGATCCCGCGACCGGCCGGCTCATCGGGGCCGCCGCCGCCGTCCCCGGGGCATCGATCCTCCTCTCCTACATCGGCTACCTGATGAAACAGGGCATCACCGTCGACGACTTCGACGATATCGTCGAGGTCCATCCCTCGACCGACGGCGTTTACGGGCTCGCGCGCTACGCTGCGGGGATGTTCAAGAAGAGGGAAGAGTGATTCGTCCCGGCGGCTAGAGCTGCCGGAACATCTGCCCGAACTTCGGGATGAAATCTTTTTTGCGGGACATGACGCCCTCGAGCCGGACGGGCTGGTCCCGGAGATCCAGTTTGGTGATGCAGGCCTCGTCCCCGGCGGCAAAGAGGTCGCTTGCGTTACTAAAGACGTTCGTGAAGAGGGCGAAGAAGCAGTCGATCCCCATCGTCGTCCGCAGGCGATCCAGTTCGGCACGGATCTCGTCGGCGTGAGTCTCTGCGAACGCAAACGACGACGTCATCACCTGCGAGACCATGATGCTCTTCCCGAAGAGGTTGTAGCGCTTCATGTCCCGGGTGAGGAGTTCTTCCTTCGGGAGTGCGTCGAGATCCATGCCCTTCCGGATCAGTTCCGGCCCGTATTCGGCCGGATCGACCCCGGCGATACCCGCGAGGTAGTCGGCCGCCCGGATATCCGCGGGGGTGGTCGTCGAGAGTTTCATCACCATCGTATCCGAGAGGATCCCCGAGAGAAGGAGCCCGGCGGTCGACGGCGTGGGCTCGATGCAGGCCTCGATGAACTTGCTCGCCACGATCGTCGAGGTCGACCCCACGGGATCGTTGAGGAACCGCACCGGTTTTAAGGTCGAGATCGCGCCGAGACGGTGGTGGTCGATGATCTCGAGGATATCCGCCTGCTCGATCCCGTCCACGGCCTGGGAGTACTCGTTGTGGTCGAGGAGGATCACCGACTTCTGAACCTCCTGCATCAGCGTCGTCCGGGATACGAGCCCGATATGCCGTCCCCCTTCCCCGACGACGCAGGCCGTCCTGAACTTGGAGTTCGAGACGACGCTCTTTGCATACTCGAGCGAGTCCTCCATCCGCACCGTGGGGACGTCGGTCTCCATGATCATGCTCGCGGGAAGGGAGAGGCTGATCATCTTGCCGACGCTGAACGCGTCGAGCGTCGTCGAGAGCACCGAGGCGCCCCTCGTCCGCGCGGCGTCGATCACCCGCTCGCCCACCGGCGCCCCTTCGGCGATGATGAGCGCGGCGACCCCCGCCGATATCAGCGCGAGCTGGGCGGGTTCGTTGTCCCCGACGATCGCGATATCGTCGGGCGTCATCCGCGAGAGGGTGACGTGCAGGGCGTCGATGACGGTGTAGACCCGGCCTTCCCCGAGCGTCTCGCGCGCCGGGACGACGATCCGGGCGTCCAGGATGCGGGCGAGGGTCTCGAGCGGCATCGGGATGAGGGAGAGTTGCTCCCGGGGATTCTTCCGGACGTATGCCCGGGCGAGGCCGTACTCGCTGACGAGGCCGACCAGGGTCTCGTGTCCGTCCGTGATCGGCATGTTCCGCATGTCGTAGGTGTCCATCAGGGCGGCGACGTCGACCGTCGGGACGTCCTGGCGGACGCTCCGGGTGTCGAGCGGTATGTCCGATACGGTGGGTTCGACGCTCGCTACGTAGGCCGGTGCCTCAACGCCGAACGTCTCGAGCGCAAACTTCGCCTCCGGGCTTACCTCCCCGCACCGGGCGGGAATATATTTTCCCGGTTCGGCGCGGTTGCGGAGCTCGGCGTAGCCGATGACGCTGCAGATGCTGTCGGTGTCGGGTTGTTTGTGGCCGATGATGATGATTTTGTTCAGTCCCATGCTCTCCTCGGAACCCCGGCGGGGCGACGGTTGTCTCCAGAGGTATCGCCCTCTGCCGTCAAAGGCTTTATCCCGGCCTCCGGGTGATGCGGGGTAACGTTGAAGTAGAGGCTCTCTCCATTCTCCCGTGTGGGAACCGATCGCCCCGGGCCTGTTCCGGTCCTGCTCATCCTGGCATGCCTTCTCGTCTCCCCGGCCGCGGGAGCGCAGGGCAACGTGACGGTGACGTCCGTTGCGGTCGAGCCGGAAGTCCTGATGCCGGGCGACTCGGGTTTCGTCACGGTCACCGTGCAGAACACCGGCCCGTCCACCCTCCTGCTCGGCAGGGCCCGCCTCTACGAGGACGGCGTCGTCCCGGCGGGTGAGCCCTATCCCTCGGTCGGGGATCTCGGGGCGGGCCTCAACCGGACGTTCACCTTCGCCGTCCGTGCGGACGCTCCCGACGGAACCTACTACCCCCGTTTCTCCCTCGATCTCCGGGAGAACGGAACTCTCAGCCACCCGGTTCCTGTCCGGGTGGACGGTACTCCACTTGAGGCGTCGGTGGCCGATAGGCCGGACGCCTTCGCTGCCGGGAGGGAGGCCGCCATCGCCGTTCAGGTCGGCAACCCACGGCCGAACGCCGCCTCCGGCGTCCGGGTGATCCCCGAGGGTGCGAACTTCTCCGTCACGCCGGGCAGCGCATTCATCGGGACCCTGGAACCCGACGCGTCCGGAACCGTCGCCTTCAACCTGACCCCGGCGGCGGAGACAAACGTCACGTTCCGGGTGGTCTGGCGCAACGGGATCAACACTCACGCCGCCGATCTCGTGCTGCCGGTCACGTTCGGCGAGGACAAACGGCAGGCGGACCCCGTCATCACCAACGTCGAAGTCGCCGTGGAGGGAGGGATCTACCGGGCGACGGGCGACGTCATGAACGCGGGGCTCGAGCCGGCCCGATCGGTCATCATCTCCCCGGGTGCGCCCGCGACGCCCGTCGACCCGTTCCGGGTCTACGTCGTCGGAACGCTTGATTCCGACGACATCTCGACGTTCGAGGTTACGTTCCGCGCCGGTGCCGGCGTGGAGGAGATCCCGCTCGTCATCGACTACCGGGACGGCGACGGTAACCCCTACTCCGTCGAGCGGCCGATCTCGCTCGAGAACCGCACTGCAGAGGAGGGCGCCGATGCCGGGCTGCCCGCTCCGGCCGTTGCCGCCGTGGCGCTGGTCGCCGTCGCCGCCGGCCTCGCGGCCCTCTGGTACGTCCGGAGGCGGCGGCGGTGAGCGGCGAGCCTATCCTCCGGTTCGAGGAGGTCAGCAAGATCTACCCCCTCCCGGCAGGCGACGTCGTGGCGCTCGATCGCGTCTCCCTCACCGTCGATCCGGGCGAGTTCATCGCCGTTATGGGGCCCTCGGGCTCCGGGAAGTCGACGCTCCTGAACCTGATGGGCTGTCTCGACGTCCCGACCCGCGGGAAGATCTACCTATCCGGGCATGAGATCTCCAGGATGAGCGACGACGACCTCACCCGGCTCCGGCGCGACCGCATCGGGTTCGTCTTCCAGCAGTTCAATCTCATCCCGCTGCTCTCGGCGGTCGAGAACGTCGAGTTTCCCATCATCCTCACCACCGACCGGGAGGAGAGCCGGCGCCGGGCGATCGAGGTCATGCGGGCGATGCACCTCAACGACGCCCTCTTGACCCACAGGCCGGCCGAGCTCTCGGGCGGCGAGCAGCAACGGGTCGCCATCGCCCGCGCGCTCGTGAACGACCCCGACCTCCTTCTCTGCGACGAGCCGACCGGGAACCTGGACACGAAGACCGGGACGGCGATCATGGAGATTCTTGCGGAGGAGAACCGGGAGGGCAAGACGGTCATCATGGTCACTCACGACCCCAACGTCGCCGCATACGCCCGCCGCACGATCCGGATCGTGGACGGGAGGCTGGCATAGTGTTCTTCTCGTTCGCGGCGAGGAACCTGCGGAGGCACTGGATACGCTCGGCGCTCTCGATCATCGGGATCGTCATCGGCGTCGTCGCCATCGCCTCCCTCGGCGTCATGGGCAACAGCATCAATCTCCTCGTCGCGAACGTCATCACCGACGTCGGCGATACCATCGTGATCACGCCGCACACCGCGATCGGCGGGACCTTTGCCGGAGACCCACGGACGGCAGTGGACGCCGCCATCCCCGTCCGCGAGGTCGAGGAGATCCGGCGGGCGGCAAACCCGCACCGGACGGTCCCGGTGCTCCAGGGAGCCGACGAGGTGGAGTTCGGCCGCGGCGAGAGCGGGTATACCCAGATCATCGGGCTTGCATCGGACGATATTCCCATCCTGCTTGAGATCGCGGACGGGCAGTACCCCCGGCAGAACCAGCCGGGCGCGCTCGTCGGGACATACCTCGCCGCGGAGTACGACGTAGCCCCGGGCTTCAGGCTCACGATCGGGAACGAGAGCATCCGGGTTGCCGGCGTGCTTGCGGAGCGCGGGTTTGCCGCCGACATCAACCCGGACTACGCGATCGTCGTCCCCGACGGCTGGTACGAGAGCCACTTCGGGGCCAGGGATACCTACCCGATGGTCATCGTCCGGGTCGGGAACGCGGAAGAGATCGACGCCGTGAAAGAGGCGATCGATAGCCGGATCAACCGGCGCGAGGAGATCGTGGACGTATTCGACTCGCGCGACATGCTCCGGCAGTACGAGGAGATCTACCAGCAGATCACGGTGTTTCTTCTCGGGATCGGGGGGATATCACTCATTGTCGCCGCCGTCAACATCTTAAACGTCATGTACATCTCGGTGACCGAGCGCATCCGCGAGATCGGCGTCATGAGGAGCATCGGGGCGTTGCGGCGGGAGGTTCTGCGGATGTTCCTCTACGAAGCGGTGCTCCTCGGGCTCATCGGAAGCATCATCGGCGGTGTTCTGAGCACCGCCTTCGGCTACCTGATCAGCCTCGCCGCGGTCGAGGTTTTCACGGCCGGGACGACATTCGGCGAAAACATCACGATCTTCGACCTGAGCGCGGTCGGATATATCGTCTTCGGGATGGCGTTCGGTATAGGGACGAGCATCGCCGCCGGGTTTTACCCGGCCTGGAATGCTTCGCAGCTCGCTCCGGTCGATGCGATGCGGCAGAAATGAGAGGTGTGACGGGGCATGATCTTCTTCGATCTCGCGGTCAGGAACCTCAAACGGCACAAGGTCCGCTCGGTCCTCGCAACGGTCGGCATCATCATCGGCGTGATAGCCATCGCCTCCCTCGGCGTCATGGGAAGCAGCCTCTCGGTGCTCTTCAGCGGGATGGTCTCCGACGTGAGCGACACCTTGCTCGTCACCCCGCACCTCGCGGCATCGAGCGGCGACCCGTTCGACCCCAGAAACACCCTTGCCGCACGCATCTCCGATAAAAACCTGGGGCTGATAGAGAAGGCCGCGGGAGAGCACCGCGTCATCCCCATGATTCTCGCATCGGACCGGCTGCATGTGCGGGATGCGAGCGGCTACGTGACGATATATGCCATGCCGGCGGCCGACATCCCGTTCCTGCTGGAAGAAGAAGCCGGGATCTACCCGCAGGGGAGGTCGTCCGGGGTGATGGTGGGCTCGCTCCTTGCCGATGAATTCGACCTCCATCCCGGGAGCCGCATCGAGGTCGGGGGCGAACGCGTCCGTGTCGTGGGAATCGCGGCGGAGCGGGGGATGGGCATCGACATCAACCCCGACTATGCCGTCATCGTCACGGAGGACTGGTATACGGAGCGGCACGGGGAGCAGGACTACAGCCGTGTCGTCGTCAAGGTCGGCGATCTCTCGGAGATCGAAGGGGTGAAGGCCGCCATCGACCAGCAGATCAACCGCAGGAAGGAGGTCGTGGACGTTCTCGACTCGCGCGAGATCCTGGAGATCTTCTACGAGACCACCGACGCCATCAACATCTTCCTCCTCGGCATCGGTGCGGTTTCGCTCCTCGTCGCGAGCGTGAGCATCTTAAACGTCATGATCATCTCGGTCACGGAGCGGACGGGGGAGATCGGGCTGATGCGGAGCATCGGGGCGCGAAAACGGGAGGTTCTGCGGATGTTCCTCTACGAGAGCCTTGTCCTCGGGATCGCAGGGAGCATCGCCGGCGGCATCGTGAGCATAGCGGTCGCCTACTACGTCACCACCACGGTAGCGGAGTACCTCACCGACTTCGCCATGTCGGCAGGAGCGGGCATCCCTGTTACCGTGGTGATCGGCTACGTCGCCTTTGCGATGGCGTTCGGGACGGCAACCAGCATCGTCGCCGGGTTCTACCCGGCATGGAAAGCGGCGCAGTTAAACCCAATCGAGGCGCTCCGCTACGAGTGACGGGGTCACCGGGGGTGGGAGGCCGGCCACCAGTGCAGGATTTTTATACCTGAGATGATATGGGGGACCCGGTGAAGACGATGTTGTTTGTCCTGTGGTATCAGTTCGAACCGGAGCACGCGCACCAGGTTCTGGAACTCTGGAAGCACTTTAAGTTCCCCTCGGACGTGAACGTCCTCCAGCGCTACCTCCTCATCGGGAGGCACATGTCGGTTGCCGTCTTCGAGGCGCCGGACGAGCGCTCCATCTTAAAGATCACCGCGCCGTTCAGTTCGTACGGCGTTGCCCACGTCGTGCCGGCAATGACGCTCGAAGAAGCGATCAAGACGGTCTGATCCCGGGCCCTGCCCGGCACCGGAACCCCTCTCTTTTCCCGCCCTGTTCGAGTTCGCCTCCTTCCTAACCCTGCCGCGAGGCCGGGCGTGGTGAACCCCCTCGCGGCGGTGAGACCATGCGTAATTTCATAGTCCTGGAGACCGGAAACTCTATGAGCACTTATAGGATGATAGACTTCCCTGTCAGGAAGTGCTCCGGCCCCTATCCGGTCCCCAATACGATAACAATACCCGGCTGTGTGAAACGAATGTTGCAAATGATTACGTGGCTCGACAAAAACTTCAGCTCGCTCCAGCCGACGCGGGCGATCATCATGAGAGCGCTGCGCCACCTGCGCCCTGCGGATCGAAAAAAACTCTTCTCGGAGGACATCCCCGAGATGCGGACCGCCGAAGGGCGGTGGTTCGAGGCGATCGTCTACGAGATGATCCTCGATCTCTCTCTGCAGACCGATCTGGTCCTCTCCGTCGTGGCCAGGGGTGCCGACGGGCCCGCCAAAGTCCGGCGCGCGCAACTCGGTCAGAACGGGCTCTTCTACTCGAACATCGGAGACGTCAAGGTCCGGGGGAACGGCCAGGACCTCGCCGAAGTCGATCTCGTGCTCGTCGACCATACCGGGGCGCTGACGTTTGGGGAGATCATCACGTCTCCTGCCGACTTAAAAGAGTTCGAGGCGGAGATCCGCTACAAGAAGCAACTCTTCGGCTATCTCTACGGGCAGCCGACCGTGCCGTTTCTCCTCATCTCCTCGGTCGATATCTCCCGGACGGCCGTCGTCCGCCGCCTCCTCAAGGAACCGGACAACATCCTCCTCACCACGCCCACCTGCGAGGATTTGAAGGCCCTTATCCGGCAGCGGGACCTGAAGCGGAGCCCTACCCGCCGGGTCAAGCACGAAAAACTGGTATCCATCAAGGACATCCCGCCCCGCCGTCCGTTCGACTACAAGAAACTGCACGACGAGCGGCTGCAGAGCATCATCTCCACCGTCACCTCGAAGAAAGGCGTCGGGGAACTCGGCACCCCGGACGAAATCCCGCCGATCGTGAAGAAAGTCCTCTTCGGGGGGCTCTACCCCTCCGCCGTCCGGATGCTCGATGCCCGATACCCCATTCGCATCAAAGGGAAGACCTACGACCCGGATACGATCCAGAAACAGTTCTCGAAGGTCATTCTCGCCGTGAACATCCCGGATTACCGGCCGATCATCTATCTCCGGACCCGGAACAAGAAGGAGTACCTCAAGATGGTGCCGAACAAGACGGGCGGGTTCAAGTTCGAGAGCCGGCGGACGCCCCATATGGCAGGCTTCTTCCTCTGGCTCGAATCCGTTCAGCCGTCGCTCGGGGCCGAACTGACGCGGGAACTCCTCGACGCGTTCCCCGCGGTCCACGTCCTGGAATCGGTCGCGGAAAGGAAACCGTAAGGTACGTATGCGCGCCGGTCGTATGTGGGCGCATGGACTCGGACGGCGGTGATCCTGAATGGACCTGATAACGGAGATCGCCGGGTTTGTGGGGTTGACCCTGGTCGCGGTCGCGTCGATTACCGCGGTGATGAATCCGGCCTCCACGACCGCGGTCTTTACGGCGCTCACCGAGGGGATGACCCCGGACGAGCGCCGTCAGGTCATCCTTACGACGGTTAGAATATCTTTCATCGTGCTCGCCTTCTTTGCGCTGACCGGGCAACTGGTCTTCTCGATCTTCAACATAACCGTCCCGGCGTTCCAGATAGCGGGAGGCATCCTGCTCGTCACCGTGGCTACCGGGATGCTCGGTTCACGCGGCGAGTCCTATCAGGCCGGTGACCTGGAGAATATCGCCATCGTTCCGCTGGCCTTTCCGCTCTCCTGCGGGCCGGGGACGATCACGGCGGTGATTCTGCTCACGTCCGCCGGTGCATCGAGCCTGATCGCCGTCTTCCTCGGGATCGCCGTGGCTCTCGTCATCTCGTACGTCGGAATGCTTTACGGTCCCCGCATATTCGCCTTTATCGGGGAAGGAGGCCTCAGGGTCGTCCCGAAACTGATGGCGGTCATCGTTCTTGCGATAGCCATCCAGTTCATCATCAGCGGGATCGCGGAGGCGATGCCCCAGCTGCTCTCGAACGTCGACTTCGGCGGGGATGCGGGTACGGAATGACGGATGTTCAGATCGCTCTCATCCAGGCACTCCAGACCCACGCGACGTGGCTCGAAGCGCCGATGCTCTTCTTCTCGGCCCTCGGGGAACCGGAGTTCTACCTGCTCGTCATCCTGATCCTCTACTGGTGCTGGGACACGCGTCTCGGCCTCCGTCTGGCCCTCCTGATGGGAATTACCGGCGGGCTCAACGAGGCCCTCAAAGTCGCGTTCCACCTCCCCCGCCCCTACTGGGTCAGTCCGGAGGTCAGGGCGTTTGGAAGTCACCCGTCGTTCGGGCTGCCGTCGGCGCACGCTCAGGGGTCGGCGTCGTTCTGGGGGCTGCTCGCCGCCGACGCCCGGCGCAGGTGGGTCTGGGCGTTCGCGGCAGGAACGGTCTTTCTCATCGGCGGATCGAGGGTGTTTCTCGGTGTTCATTTCCCGATCGATGTCCTCGTGGGCTGGACGATCGGCGCAGCCGTCCTCCTCGCGTTCCTCGCTCTCGAGGGACCGGTGGGCCGCCGGGTCGCCGCCCTCCCGCTCTCAGGGAAGGTGCTTGCCGCATTCGCCGGCTCCCTCGCCCTGGCCATAGCCTCGTTTGCCGCTCTCGCGGCCCTCGGGGACTGGGAGGTTCCCGCCTCCTGGGCGGCGGGGGCGCTCGAGCGGTCCGGGGAGCCGATCAACCCGCTCCTTCTCCTGGACGCGGTCACGGCGTCGGGGCTCTTCTTCGGGTTTGCGGCAGGTGCGGCGGCAGACCGCCATCCGGGGAGCATGTGCGCGAGAGGGAAGGGATCGGTCCGCCTGTTCCGCTACGCCTTCGGGATCCTGATAATCGGGGCGATCTGGTACGGGCTCGGGCTCTTCGTCCCGCAGGACGCCGTTCCCGCTGCCTACCTCTTCCAGTACCTCCGGGCCGCCGTTGCCGGGGCCTGGGTCTCGTTCGGTGCCCCGGCGTTCTTCGCCCGGTACGGCCCGGGCACGTAACGCCGGGTATATATCCCCTCCGGACGAGAATTCCGTATGGATTCGACGGAAGGCGGTCTTCACGGTGCTCGAAGGGATGATCCTCTGCGTCGTGGCGATCCTGTTTGCCGTGCTTGCGGCCCACGCCCTGAACGCTCCCCCCGGCCATCCGGCGGGCTTCGTCTACTCCGCGCTCGAGGAGACCGGGGGATGCCTGATGGTCTCCGGCGAGGTCTACGGTTACGCGCTCACCGGCGGAACCGTCGACGGCGTCGCCCTCGTCTGCGACCGGCCCGATCCGTCACGGATGGGGGCGGTCACCTGCAGCGTCCGCCTCTTCGTCGGCGATATGGGGAGCGTCGATATCGGCCGCGCCGCGCTCGAGGTCGCCACCGCTGAAGGCACCGAGCGTCTCGCAAGGACTGCCGGAGCACCCGTATCGCCCGGGAACTGGACGATCGCCCGGACGGGACACACGATCCCGTTTCTGCAGGCGGACGACGACACGCTCCTCGAGCCCGGAGAACAGTTCGACCTGGTCATCTATCCATCCCGGCCGCTTGCGCCCGGCGAGAGGTTCCTGATCCGGATCGCCCCGCCCCAGATCACGCCGGTGACGGATCTCGGGTAAAAACCATCCTTCAGCAGGCTTTTATAGCCGAAAGCCGACTCACTCCTATGCTTGCAGAGGGGATCACTCTCGGCTGGATGCTGATCGTGCTCGGAGCGGTGCTGCTCCTGGTGGAGGTCTACCAGCCCGGGTTCTTCATCGCCGTCCCCGCGACGGTCATGATCATCCTCGGGGTTCTCCTCCTCCTCGGTGTCGACATCCTCTCGTCCCCCTGGGGTCTCGTCGTCGGGGTCCTCGCGGCAATCGTGGCGGCCTCGGTCACCGTGTGGCTCTACGGCCGCCTCACGCCCGGTCAGGAACCGCCGACGACCCTCTCCCGCGACTCGCTCGTCGGTCTCGAGGGAACGGTGGTCGTCCCGGTCGATCCGGAGACGCTCGTGGGGAAGGTACGGCTCGGGAGCATGGAGTGGAGCGCCCGTTCCGAGTCGGGAGAGATCCCGGTCGGGAGAAAAGTTATCGTCGTTCGCTCCGAAGGGGTGCACGTCGTTGTGAAGGAGGTAGTTTAAGATGCTTTTTACTGGAGAGGGCCCGTTGACCGGGCTCATCACGGTCTTTCTTATCATCGTCATCATCATCATCTTCGCCCGTGGCGTGGTGATCGTACAGCCCTACGAACAGGGACTTCAGATCCGCCTGGGACGCTACATCGGGAGGATGAACCCCGGCTTTCGGTGGGTCGTCCCGCTGATTACGGTAGTCAAGAAACTCGACCTCCGGACAGAGGTGATGGACGTCCCGCGGCAGGAGGTGATCACGAAGGACAACTCCCCGACGAACGTCGACGCGATCGTCTATGTCCGAATAATCGATCCCGAGAAGGCCTACTTCGAGGTGATGAACTACCGGTCGGCGACGGTGGCGCTGGCGCAGACGAGCCTGCGCGGGATCATCGGCGACATGGAACTCGACGAGGTCCTCTACAACCGGGACGTCATCAACGCCCGCCTCAGGGATATTCTGGACCGTGAGACCGATGCCTGGGGCGTCAAAGTCGAGCGAGTGGAGATCAAGGAGGTCGACCCGGTGGGTGCGGTCAAGCAGGCGATGACCGAGCAGACCGCGGCCGAGCGTGAGCGGCGTGCGGCGATCCTCCGTGCGGACGGCGAGAAGCGGGCGGCGATCCTCAAGGCGGAGGGGAGCCGGCAGAGCATCATCCTGGAGGCCGAGGGCGAGCGGCAGAGCAAGATCCTGCGGGCCGAGGGTGAACGGCTATCGAAGATCCTGCAGGCGCAGGGCGAGGCGCAGGGGCTGCGCATCCTCTCGGTCGGCGCCCGGCCGCTTGATAAGCGGGCGATCACGGTCCTCTCCCTCGACGCCTTGAAGAAGATGGCCGAGGGCCAGGCGACGAAGATCATATTCCCCTTCGAGCTCTCGAGCATTGTGAAGCAGGCCGCGGAGTACCTCGGCGCCACGACCGAGGCACCCGAAGTTCCGGAAGGAGGAGAACTGCCCCCGGAGGATATCCTCGGGGAGATCCCGGGACGGGATGTGGTCAGAACCGCTGAGGAGGCGGTAAAGAGCATCGATACCGACATCGGCGTGGAGATGCAGAAGAAGTCACGGGACCTGATCGGGAAGGGAGAGGACGAGGGGCTATAAGGCCCGGTCCCCCCCCTCTTTTATTCATCGAACCCGAATTCCACTTGACCCTGCCGAACCTGAAGCGGGAGTAATTTCTGTAATTCCAGCGTTTAAAGGGTGCAATGGCAGGCTTCCCCCGGCTGAGACTCCGGCACCACCGCTATTGTCTCACGCGAAGAACGACTGCCGATACAGCCGGGTTTTGAGAAAAACGAAGTTCTTCGAGACCGCGAAGGAGGTTATAGGTTTGCCGAAAAATACCGCCTTCGCGAAGGGGCGGCCCTTTGGGTCGGAGTTCAGGCCCCGGGGGTAAACCTCTACGCGTGGGAGAATTGAGATCGCTGCACCGCCTGGTGCAGTGAGTCTTACCCCATCGTCAGCACGAACCGCAGCGCCGCAACGATCATCGGCATCGTGATGAGGAGGATCAGCATCACCGTCACAAAGCCGCTGATCGAGGCGACGACCCGCTGCGCGTACTGCGACCAGCCCCGGCGCTCGAAGAACCGTTCCACGCCTTCCTTCATCATGTAACCGCCGTCGAGCGGGACGATCGGTATCGCGTTGAACATCCCGACCAGCAGGTTGAACCACCCGGTCCAGAAGAGGAGGTGAACCGTGCCCCAGAAGAGGGGGAACGGCTCCTCCCAGGCTATCTGCTCGGGGGTATCGGTGAGCAGGATCCCGAGCTGCTGGGTGTTGCCCTGGATGAATGCGTCGATCGGGGCTATCGTCAGGTAGAGGGGCGCAAGAAGCCCGAGATCTGCGATATTCCCGATATGTTCCTTCACCGCGGGAGCACTGTAGTAGTAGACCCCCATGAACCCGGAATCCCGGTCGCCGTTGAGCGCCTCCGGCCACTCGGAGAGGGTGAGCGTGTAGGTGCTCTCGACTCCGTCTTTTGCGGCAGTCAGCGTGACCGTCTCACCCGGCCGCGTCCCGTCCATGATCGCTGCAATCTCTTCCTGGCTTGCCACGGGAACACCGTTCACGCCCGTGATGATCGAGTAGCCGGGAATCCCCGCGTCGGCCGCGGGGTAGTCCTGGTAGACTCCCTGGACGAGCGGGACGGCAAGGGGCGCCGCCATCCCGAAGAGAAGGAACATCGCCGCAAAGCATGCGAGGCCGAAGACTATGTTGTTCGTGATCCCGGCGCCGAACATCCGGATCTTCGGCATCCCCCTGGCCGCTTCCACGTCTTCCTCGTCGGGCTCGACGAACGCCCCTATCGGGATGACGGCGATGAGGAGGCCCATGCTCTTGACCCGCATATTCTCGACCCGGGCGAGGATGGCGTGACCGAACTCGTGGATGACGATCGTGAGGAGGAGGCCGAGGAAGACGGCCGCGGTGATCGGGATCGCCTGGTTGACACCGGGTATCGCGAGGAGGTTTCTCGGGTCGTAGATCCCGGTCGGCTCCGGGGTATGCACCAGATACTGGGGAACCGCGACGAGCAGGGCGAGGGTCATGAAGGCCGAAACCACGACCACCAGCAGGACCCCGAGCGTCGCGTAAGCCCGAAGCACCGTTCCGAACTTCCGGAACCAGTCGAAGAAACCGACCCGTTCGGTCTTGATGGCGAGGATCGGGCCGAAGAACATGACGTGTTCCTTGAACAGTCCTCGTTCACGGATGTAATAAGCAATAAGGAGGTATGCCGCGACGAGGAGAAGGAGTATCTGGAGCCAGTTCATCACTCACGATTAGAGCGCGCGAGGCATAAAACCTTCCCGGTCACGTGAAATCCTGCATCGTCGTCTGACAGAGATTCGTGACCGTCTTCCAGCTCCGGCGGGCGCAGGCCGGCGGGCTTCCGTGAGAGCGGATGTAGCCCCGGAGGAACTCGATGGTCGCCGGGTCGGAGGGGTAGCCGCTCCCGATCGCTCCGTACTGCTGTTCGAGTTCCCGGATCGCCCGGTCACGGGTGACTTTCGCGACGACGCTCGCCGCGCCGACGACCTTGTGCCGGGCGTCGGCGTGGTGTTCTGCGACGATCTCGCAGGGATAGTCGAGGAGCTCCGCAACCGTCCGCCCGTAGCGTTCTGCGTTCACGTCGCAGGCGTCCACGTAGGCGTACTCCGGCTGGAGGCTCATGAGCGCCTCGGCGTGGAGTTCGGCCACGCAGGTGTTCATGCTCATCCTGCTCCGGGCATCATCGATCCCGGCGGCATCGATGGTGACGATCGCTATCGAAAAATCGCGGAAGAGAATCTCGTAGAGCGCCTCGCGCTGTTTCGGCCGGAGCACCTTCGAGTCCCTGATGGGAAGGGTCGCAAGATCTTCGATCTCGCGGCACCCGACGGCGGCGACTACCATCGGGCCGAGAACCGAACCCTTCCCCGCTTCGTCCACCCCGCAGATCACACAACCTGATTTATTCGCAAAGGTATTTCAATGCTGACGGTTGAATCCAGATGGATGTACACGATCATCATCGGCCTTGGGGGAATCGGCCGGAACCTGACTGCGATCGCCGTGAACGCCGGCGACTCCGTGGTGGTGATCGACCAGGACGAGGAACGCGCGAGCGATATCCTGGAGCACTACGACGTTCTCGCCATCACCGGGAACGCAACCGACAAATCGGTGCTCGAGGACGCGGGGATCGACCGGGCCGATGCTCTGGTCGCCACGACGAGCGACGACGCCGTGAACCTGATGACCTGCTGGCTCGCGAAACGCTACGAAGTCGGAAACGTCGTCTCGATCGTCAACCAGAAGGAGCACTCCGATCTCTTCAACGAGGTTGGGGTGAGGATCAGCGAGAACCCCGACGAGCTGGTGGCGACCCGGCTCTACTACTGGGCGAAGAGCCCGAACCTCCAGCAGGTCGCCTCGATCCCCGGCGGCACCATCTTCGAGATCGTCGCCGACGAGGGCGCGCCCATCGTCGACCACGAGATCCGCGAGCTCGAAGTCCGGGACTTCGTCTTCATCGCCATCCGGCGTGCCGGGGGCGACCTCATCATCCCGAGCGGCACCGTCCGTATCCGGCCGGGCGACGTCATCACGGTGTTCACGAAAAAAGAGGCGGAGACGGAGACCTTAAAGACCCTCAACAAGCAGTTGATACGCTCAGGATAGCGTATCTTTGAGTGCTTTGAGTTCGAGGAGCAGTTTCGGGTTCCGCTTGATCAGTTCCTTGATGAGACCCAGGACCGAGAACTCTTTGAGGCTGCTCTGGGCGATAGATTCCGCGAGGGTGTTGAGTTTCGCGTCGTCGAGGGTGACGAAGTACTCCTTGACCTTGTAGTTCCGCTCGAGGACCGTCCCCATCTTCGATGCCCGCCATTCTGCATCGTAGGGCATCAGGGCCTCTTTCGAGCAGTCGCCCGCCGCTATGCACTTCGATGCCACCTGTGCGGCGAGCCTTCCGGTATACATGGCGTTGCCGATCCCGCCGCCGGTGATGGGGTCGACGACCCTTGCCGCGTCCCCGGCGACCATGAGCCCATCGGCGACCGTGCAGGCGAGCGGCCGGCAGACCGGGACGCCGCCCGCGATCGCCTCGATTGTCTTGCCGTTCGGGAAGTTCTTTGCGACGAACCGGTCCAGGTAGTCCTTTGCCCGGGACCCGTCCCGGCTCTTGCGGCCGGAGATGCCGATCCCGACGTTTGCCGTCCGGTTGCCCTTCGGGAAGACCCAGAGGTAGCCTTCGGGCGCGATCTCGTTGCCCAGGTAGAAATCCGTCGAGCCTGCGTCGATGTCGATGTCGGTCATCAGGTACTGGGCGCAGCTCATCATCTCCCGGAGGGGGACGACGGTGTCGAGCCCGGCCCGGCGGGCAAACTGCGCTTCCGTGCCGTCGGCGGCGATGACCACCTCGGCCCGGATATCTGCCGGTATGCCGACCGAGAGCACCTTCGCACCCCGGACCGCTCCGTTCTCCATGATCGGTGCGGTCGCCCGGGTCTTGACGATCACGTCCGCCCCGGCCTCGGCCGCCTGCCAGACGAGCTCCCGGTCAAAGATTTTCCGGTCGAGGACGTAGCCGACCTCGTTTCCCGCTCTGTCCTGTTCGAGACTGATGGCGGTGCCGTTCGGTGAGATGATCCGGGCACGCTCGATATCGGCGGCAATCCAGCGTGGGTCGGGCTTGATGAACTCTTTTAAGAGTTCTTTGCCGATTCCCTCCGCACACCGGACGGGCGTGCCGATGGCGGCGCGCTTCTCGATGAGGCAGACCGTGTTTCCGGCTTCTGCTGCTGTCTTCGCCGCAAGAGCGCCGGCGGGCCCGCCCCCGATGATGAGGATATCGTAGTTATTCTTCATGGATGACCTCCAGTGCTCCGAGCGGGCACGCCCGTGCGCAGATACCGCAGGCGATGCACTCCCGCTCAAGGCTGAGGTACACATCGATCAGCTCGAGCGCATCCTCGGGACAGACTGCGACGCAGGTGCCGCAGTATCCACACTTGTCTCGGTTTATCCTGAGCATTGTACTCATAATGTCTTCTGTCCCGCAAAAACCTTTATGCTCCTCGCGCGAGTTGCAGCACCAGAATCTTCGTCCCTGATGCCGGATCTGTGCACCGTCGTCCCGCGCCGCCCGGAGCCGGGCGGCGAGACGGCCCACTGCTCCATTAAATAGGAGTTAGCACAAATTTATCTGGGTAACGTGAATGCCATGGGATTGAAGGGCGGACCAACGCAGGACGAAGTCATGGCCGTCTCGCTCGCAAAACTCGGCATCCTCCCGGGCGACCGGGTGGCCGATATCGGGTGCGGGACGGGAAAGATTGCTGTCGCTGCATCGAAGACGGCGGAGCGGGTCTACGCGATCGACCGCCGATCGGAGGCGATCGCGTATGCCCGGGCCGAGGCGGCTCGCGCCGGTGCAGAGAACATCGAGTTCTTCGAGGGCGATGCGGTGGAGATCCTCCCGGATCTGGGGGCGCTCGACGCCGCCTTTGTCGGGGGCTCCCGCCGCCTGCCGGAGGTCCTCGACCTCCTCGCCGACCGGGTGCGGGGAAAGATCGTCGTGAACGCGGTGATGGTCGGGACGCTTCATGAGGCGATAGCGAGCATGCAGCGTCTCGGGATCTTCGAGGAAGCCGTCCACCTCCAGGTCTCGCGGTCGGCGGGGATCGCCGGCGGGGTGATGTTCAAACCCATCAATCCCGTCTACATCGTCGTCGGGGGTGCCGGATGCTCGTAGGCGTGGGGCTCGGGCCCGGCGACCCGGAACTCCTGACCCTCAGGGCGGTCAGGCTCCTTCGCGAAGCATCGGCGGTCTTTGTCCCCGGAAATCTTGCCTACGACCTGGTGCGGCCGTACCGCCCCGACGCCGTCGTCCTCAACTTCCCGATGACGAACGACGAGGACTACATCAGAACGTGCATGGAAGAGAACGCCGACCGGATTGCGCCGCACGCAGCGGACGGTCTCTCGGTATTCGGGATCCTCGGCGACCCGAACTTTTACTCGACATTCTCGCGGCTCTGCGAGGTGATCGCTGCCCGTTACCCGGAAGTCGCGTTTGCGACCGAGCCCGGGATCAGTTCCATCACGGCGTTTGCGTCGGTCGCGAACGTCCCGGTGGCCGGCGGATTTCTTGTCTCCGACGGGAACGGGCCGGAATCCCGGATCTTCATGAAAGTCAGGAAGCCGGCGGCGCTCGCGGCCTCTCTCTCGGAGGAGGGCTACTCGGAGTTCGTCCTCGTCGAGCGGATGTTCATGCCGGAGCAGCGGGTCTACCGGGGGGGCGATCTCCCCGAGAAGAGCGACTACTTCTCGATCCTCTTTGCGAGGCGGCCGCATGCTTAAATTCTCCATCGTGGGTGCGGGGCCGGGGGCGCCCGACCTCATCACCGTCCGGGGGATGGACCTCCTCCGGCGGGCGGACGTCCTCATCTACGCGGGTTCGCTCGTGAACCCGGCACTCGTGGAGGAATCGGGCGCGGGCGTGAGACTCGACAGCTGGGGGATGACCCTTGACGAGATCGTCGATGCCATCGAAGAGCACGTCCGTGCCGGCAAACTCGTCGTCCGTCTCCACTCCGGCGACCCGGCGCTCTACGGCGCGATCGTGGAGCAGATGGCGGAACTCGAGCGGCGCGGGATCGAGGCCGAGATCGTCCCCGGGGTCTCGTCGCTCTTTGCGGCCGCGGCGGCCTTAAAGACCCAGTTCACCCTCCGCGACGTCTCCGAGAGCCTGATCGTCACCCGCCCGGCGGGAGCGACGCTTGAATCGGACCTGATCCCCGAGTTATCCCGGCTCGGACAGACGATGGTGGTCTTCCTCGGAACGGAGCGAATGGAGGAGATCCTCGCCCGGGTGGAGTGCCCGCCCGATACCCCGGCGGCGGTCGTCTACCACGCTTCCTGGCCCGACCAGAAAGTCGTCCGGGGAACGGTGGCCGACATCGCACAAAAGGCCCGGGCGGCCGGGATCGAGCGGACGGCGCTGATCGTGATCGGGCGAGTGGTGGATCCGGCAACGTCCGGGTTCGGGAGGTCGGTCCTCTACTCATGACCGGGACAGTCGTGATCGCGCTCGAGCGGTTCCTCCCCGACGCCCGCCGGATCGCGGACGCTCTCGGTGCCGACGTCCTCTCCTACGGCCCGGACGTGTTCCGGGCGGCGTTTGCCGGCTACGGCCGGATCGTCGCCCTGATGTCGGCCGGGATCGCCGTCCGGGGGATAGCGCCCCTCCTCACCGACAAGTGGCGCGACCCGGCGGTGGTGGTGGTCGGGCCGGACCTCCGCTACGCCGTCCCGGTCGTCGGCGGGCACCACGGCGGAAACGACCTTGCCCGGGAACTCGCCGCTCTCGGGATCGAGCCGGTGATCACGACCGCGACCGAGACCCGGGGGCGGGAATCGGTCGAGGGGCTTGCCGCCCGCACGGGGTGCGAGATCGTGAACCGCGACTCCACCCGGGCGGTGAACGCCGCGATGCTGGACGGTGACGTTCCCCTCTACGCCGTCGCCGGCCCAGGGTTCGTCGTCGCGGGCCCGGGTGTCTCCCTCCTCGTCAGGAAGGGCGAGCACGTCGTCGGCGTCGGGTGCCGCAAGGGCGTCGACGCGGCCGAGGTGGAAGAAGCCGTCCGGCGGGCACTTCGTGAGGCCGGGATCGCCCCGGACGAGGTTCTCGTCTACGCGACGACCGCAAAAAAGCGCGGCGAGGCGGGGCTTCTCGATGCCGTCGCGAACCTGGGCGGCAACCTCGTCTTCTTAGACGACGGGACATTGAACGCACAGGAGGCTCCGTCGCCCTCGCGGGCCCCGCTGATCGGGCTTGCCGGGGTCGCGGAACCCGCGGCTCTCGCGATCGCGAAGCGCAAAGTTCTGGTTCTCGTCAAACAGACATATGGTGGTGTCACTGTTGCAATCGCACGATAGCGGCGGAGGAAGGCTGTACATCGTCGGCACCGGCCCCGGCAACCTGCTGCAGATGACGCCCCGCGCCTTGAAAGCCCTCGGCGAGGCCGACTGCGTCATCGGCAACGGGTTCTACCTCGATCTCGTCGAGCCGATGCTCGCCGGGAAAGAGGTCGTCCGGAGCAGTATGGGCAAGGAGGTCGACCGGGCGGCAAAAGCGCTCGACCTCGCGCGCGACCGTGTCGTCGCGATGGTGAGCGGCGGCGACGCCGGGGTCTACGGGATGGCGAGCATCGTCCTCGAGGTGGCCGAACGGTCGGGCTCGACGGTCGCGGTCGCGGTCGTCCCCGGGATCACGGCAGCGGTCTCGGCGGCGGCACGGCTCGGTTCGCCGCTCTCGGGCGACTACGTCACGATGAGCCTCTCGGATCTCCTGACCCCCCGGGAGGAGATCGAGCGGAGGCTCGACCTCGCGTTCCGGATGCGGGTGCCGGTCGTCCTCTACAACCCCCGTTCGAGAGGAAGGCCGCACAACCTTGATGCAGCGGTCGGGATCGCCCGCCGTCACCTCCTGGAGACGACGCCGGTCGGGGTGATCAAGAACGCCTACCGGGAGGGAGAGGAGCGGTTGATCACGACGCTTGGAGAGTTCGAAGACCACTTCGCCTTCGTGGACATGCATTCGATCGTTTTTATCGGCGGAGAAGAGACGAGGATCTGGAGGGATGAGAATGGTGCGAGAGGAATCATCACGCCCCGGGGATACCACCGGAAATACGTATACTGACCTTGCGGCGGTCACGCCGGAGGCCTACGCGATAGCGAGCGCGAGCCGGAACCTGGCCCGGGAACGGGTGGGGAACACCACCCTCGAAGACCGGATCCGGCAGCGGTGCTCGGTGGCGGTCGGCGACTTCGCGATGGCCGATCTCATGCGCTTTTCCGGCGACCCGGTCGACGCCGGGGTTGCCGCGCTTGCCCGCCGGGCACCGATTATTGTCGATATCCGGATGGTGCAGGCGGGCATCCTGAAACGCGGGCATGCAAGCGAGATCCTCTGCGCCCTCGACTACGGCGAGGATCTCGCCCGCGAGCGCGGGATCACCCGGACGTCCGCGGGGTTTCTCGCCCTGCGCGACCGGCTGGAGGGCGCTATCGTGGTCATCGGGAACGCTCCTTCGGCGCTTCTCGTCGTCTGCGACCTGATCCGGGAAGGGGTCCGGCCGGCGCTGGTCGTCGGAACCCCGGTGGGGTTCGTGAACGCCGCAGAGTCGAAGGAGGAACTGCGCATCGTCGACGTGCCGTCGGTCTCGAACGCCGGCACCCGGGGCGGGACGCCGGTCGCGGTGGCGGCGATGAACGAGATCATCACGATTCATGCCGAGCGTGAAGGTCATGCGGGACCCGGTTACTGACTTTGAGTATCCCGCGGCATGGGTGGCGGCCTGCCGCTCCCCGGACCTCCTCGACGACGTCCGGAGGGGCCTTGCGGTTCTGACCGCATCGGGAACGGTCCTTCGCCGGGGGTTCTCGACCGGGACGACGGCGGCCGCGGCCTGCAAGGCTGCAATCCTCTCGCTCGCCTGCGACACCGTTCGGGAGGTGGACGTCACCCTCCCCTGCGGCATCGCGGTCCGGCTCGCGGTCGACGGCTACCGTGGGCAGGCGTCCTGCCGCAAAGATGCCGGGGACTACACCGCGGATGTGACGGGGGGGCTTGAGTTCGTCGCGATGGCGGCCCCCTCCCTCTCCGGGGGAGTCCAGTTCGTTCCCGGCGAGGGCATCGGGAGTTTCGCCCGCGACACCCCCCGCCACCGGCGGGGGACGCCCGCGATCAGCGCTCCGGCGCTCGACTGCATCCGGCGCTCCATCGACGAGGCGGTGGAGGAGGCGGATCTATCAGGGACGACGGTCATCCTGACGATTCCCCGGGGGGCGGAGGTGGCGCAGAAGACGCTGAATCCCCGGGTCGGGGTGCACGGGGGGATATCAGTCCTCGGAACGACCGGGTTCGTGGAGCCCTGGGACGACCATATGACGGAGGGCGTGATCGACCGTATCGCCCGCGCTCCCGGAGCGGTCGTGCTGACGACCGGCAGGCTCGGCCTGCGTTACTCCCGTCTCCTCTTCCCGGAGCACGAGGCGATCCTGGTCGGGAACAAACTCGAGGAAGCACTCCGGGCGGTCGAGGGCGACGCGGTCATCTGCGGGCTGCCCGGCCTGATCCTGAAGTTCATGAACCCCGACGTCCTTTCCGGAACCGGGTGCGTGACGGTGGAAGAACTCTCGGCGACCCCGCTCTGGGAGGAGACGGTCCGCCGGGAGCTTGCAGCGTTCCGGGCGCGCTACCCCCGCGTCCGGGTGGTGATTGTCGACCGCGACGGCCGGATCATCGGGGAGCCGCCATGAAGATCGTCGGCGTGGGCTGCGGCCCCGGCATGCTGACCGCGGAGGCGGCGAGCACCATCGCGGGAGCGTCGCTCGTCTACGGCTCCGCACGGGCGATCGCGCTTGCCCGCGACGCCATCCCGGCGGGCTCTGAGGTGCACGAGATCGAGGATTACCGGGGCCTCCGCTCCCTCCCTGCCCATGCGGTCGTCCTCTCGACGGGCGACCCGATGCTCGCGGGGCTCGGCTACCTCCCGGGCGACGTCGTCCCCGGGATCTCCTCGCTCCAGGTCGCGTTCGCCCGCCTGAAGGTTCCGCTGGCGCGGGCCGCGGTCGTCTCCGCCCACGGGAAGGATCACGACCGGGCGATAGCCGAAGCGCGGGAGGAGGTCGTCCGGGGGAAGGTCGTCTTCCTCATCGCCGACCCGGCCTTCGACGTCGGGGCGCTCGCGGCCGCCCTCCCGCCCCGAATCCGGCTTGCCGTCTGCGAGGATCTCGGCTACCCGGCTGAACGGATCGCCGCCGGGACGGCGGGGGAGCCCCCGGCGCCCCGGGGCGAACTCTATGTGGTGGTGGCGGGGGCGTTTTAGAGGGTGTCCGATCTGGATACGTCACCAGGGGATAGGAGATGCATCCCCTTCTGGTTTTGAAGTCTCAGTACTTCACGAATTTCGGCACCCGACACTAAGCGGGGCGGCCTCGTAAAATTCGGTACCGAGGAGTTGGTAACACCCGGACACCGGAGTTCGCGTTCTTCGCGCCTTCGCGTGAGGTGACGGTAGGCGTAGTGCCGAGATCTCACGCGAAGAGCGCGAAGCCGCGAAGTGCGACGGATGGGGCATCCGGAGTTTGAGAAGACCGAAGGTCTTCGAAGTGCGATGGTTCGTTAGAACCGGAGCATGAGCACCGCAGGTGCGAGCCGCGACGGTCCATCCGGCCCGGAGCATGAGCACCGCAGGTGCGAGCCGCGACGTTCCATCCGGCCCGGAGCATGAGCACCGCAGGTGCGAGCCGCGAAGAACGCGAAGAGATCTGTGGAATACTGAACGTCACGCTATTCCGCAGGCGGTTGGAACCACATATTCTACGCTGTGGAAGCCGCAAGATCCGCCGCGGCGCTTTCCTTCTTCCGGAACTCGTAGCCCGACCGGAGGAGATCGAGGAAGATTGCCTCGTACGCCCCCCGCCTGCAGAGTTCGAGGTGGTAGCGGTGCACCGTCGATTTCGTCCCGTACTTTGCCGGCACGTCGCTCCAGGCGCACCCGGTGGTGAGGACGTAGAGAACACCGTTGAAGAGGTTCCGGGGGTCGCGCCGTGGCCTTCCTATGTGGGGTTTCTGGGGCGGGAGATGTCTACGGACGATCCCCCAGAGGTCGTCGTCGATCTCCCTAAACGTCATGTGCGTCGCATACGCCGGCGAAACCTTATAGTTTTGGGACGGTTCCGTCTCCCGGGATCACGCCGGACGGTAGTTCATGACGATGATCTCGCGAACCTCTCCCCGTTTCGTCCCGTCGCAGTTGATTGCCCTCCTTGCCGGAACGCGGTCGATACGGTAGCCGGCGTAGAGGTCGTCGAAGAACCCGTCTTCCGGGTCGGCGTTCTTCGGATCGGAGTTGCTCAGCATGAGCCTCGCGCCCTTTGCGTCGCAGCATGCGTAAAACTCCGCCAGACGCCTCTGCTCCTCGTCGGAGAACCTGTTCTTCGAGTACTGCGTGAACGACGACGTCCGGTTCAGCGGCCGGTAGGGCGGGTCGAAGTAGACGAAGGTGCTTTCGGAGATATACGGCTCCGCCTGCGTGAAGTCGCCTAGATGGATGGTCGTGTTCCGGAACGCGAGCGAGTCGGCGCGGAGCACCTCTTCGTGCAGGATCTTCGGCTTTTTGTACCTGCCGAACGGGACGTTGAACCCGCCCCGGGAGTTCACCCGGAAGAGGCCGTTGAAGCACGTCCTGTTGAGGAAGATGAACCGTCCCGCCCGTTCGACCCACGCTTCGCCGTACCTGGTAAAATCGACCTCCTTTCTCTCGCGGTTGAACGTGTCCCGGACGGCGTAGTAATACTCCCTCCGCCCCGAATCGTCTTTTGAGAGAAATTTTTCCTCGACGTCGCGTAGATATTCAATAAGGCCGGAGACGTCGTTTTTTACGACGCTGTAGGCGAGGACAAGTTCCTCGTTGATGTCGAAGAGGTGGCACTCCCTGAACGCAAAGGTGCTGTTGAAGTGAAAATAGACCGCCCCGCCGCCCATGAACGGTTCGACGAAGACCGGAAGGGTCCCCTCGGCGAGTTCCCGCGGAACCCTCGCGGTGAACGCATCGAGCAGTTGCGCTTTCCCGCCTGCCCACTTGAGGAACGGTCGTGCGGTGCGTGTTGCCATCGATCTCTTCCATCGGGGTGAATGCTGCAGGAAAGGTTGGTCTTGAAGGGCATTAGCGTTGCCTGTATCCCGCATTGGTTTCAGGCACCGTTGCCGCCCGTCCGAGCGCCCTGCTTTTGGGCTTTGTTAAACCACTCCCTCGGAGGGCGAATCCCCTCCGGATTATCTATATGTCGGCGATTCACGCGAAGACGCGAAGAACGCGAAGGAGTCCATCAGTACCCATCCAGACTTCGCGCCTTCGCGTCTTCGCGTGAGGCCACGTCACTGACTTCTATTGGTAATCGGGAGTTATCCAGAGATTGTGGCAAGCAGTTCAATCTGACCGTTTTTTCAGCATCTTCTCGATTGCCCACCGGCCCCGGCCGAGTTCACTTCCCAGGATCTCGACCGCCCTCTTCTTCGTCTCGCCGGACTCGATGAGTGCGGCGAACCGGGAGACCAGGATCTCGCGGTCGGTCTCCGTCCAGGGTCTGCCCCGGTTCGCCGGCTCCCCGGTCTCCGGTGTCCGGAGCGTGGAAAGCAGCCAGCCCGGTCGGGTATCCCGCAGTTCTGCGATCTTCAGGTCGAAGACCCGCTCCGAGATCTCGAACCCGGTTGCCCGGCGGTTGAGGCCGACGGCCACCTTTGCGGTCGTAAATCCGCCGAGGAACATATCACAGACGAGATCGCCTTCGTTGCTGCTGTACTGGATCATCTTTACGAGCAGTTCCGTCGGCAGTTCGTTCTTGTTCTTCGCCTGTCCCGGTTTGTACTCGCGGTTGATGCACCAGACGTCCTCACGGTCGCGGTAGTTCAGCGACCCGTTCTTCGGCCCCCGCTCCCCTGTTCCGTAGCGCGACTCCAGGTTGAACGTCCGATCGCCGCCCGGTTTTTCGTAGAAGAGGACGTGGTAGTGGGAGGAGACGTACTTTCTGCTCGTGTAGACGCCGAAACTGTAGCGCCAGATAATATGGTTGACCTCGCGAAGGTGCGTTCCGCGCAGCGCGTGGAGGATGTGGTAGAGGTTCGTGTAGCCCGAGACGATGTAGATCGACCCGCCCGGCCTTAATATCCGTTCGGCTTCCTGGATCCACCTCTGGCTGAACTCCCCGTAATCGGATGCGGGGACCTCGACGTAGCCGTCGACGACGAACGCCTCGTCACGGTTGTAGTGCTGGTGCAACCGGTCGCCGTTGATGCCGTAGGGAGGGTCGGTGACGATCAGGTCGACCGAGTCGTCGGGGATATGCGCTCTTGCCCCCGCGATGCAGTCGCCGTTGTAGAATATGTTGCCGTTGATCTCCTCGGACCTCATGGTTTTCCCTGCAGGCTCCAACGTATTCACGTTGGTCGTAGGAACATAAGATACTCGTTATGGCCCCGCGCCTCTCCCGGTTCGTGCGGCCCGCCGCCGGGAGGTGGCATTAATACAATTGAGGCAAACGCAAACCTGACTACCAGCAGTACAACAGCCCGGGAGTTTGGATAGTGGCACATTCGGAGGACCCAGGGAGTGCGTTACACACCGCAGCGCCGGAGCGGGTGGCTCATGAACGCATGGCAGCCATCCTGGCCGAGAACGAGGCGCTCCGGCACGAAAACGCCGTGCTGCAGTCCGTAAAGGACGCCTTCCAGGAGAGCGAGAAACGTTACCGGCGGCTCTTCGAGGACGATCTTACCGGGGACTTCCTCACCGACGCGGATGGCCTGATACTCGCCTGCAACCCGGCGTTCGTCAGGATGTTCGGGTTTGCTTCCATAGAAGGTGCACTGGGTACCAATATCCTGGAGCTCTATGAGGATCCCCGTGACCGCGAGACGCTCCTCGCACGCCTGCAGAGGGACGGAAAAGTCGAGAACGAGGGCCGGATCCGGAAGCGCCGGGACGGGACCCGCCTTCACGTCGTGGAGAACGTGGTCGGATACTTCAGCGCGGATGGCGAGCTGCTCGAGACCCAGGGTTACGTTTACGACGATTCGGAGCGCAAGCGGGCAGAGGAGGCTCTCCGGGAGAGCGAGGGTCGGTTCCGTGCGGTCCTCGAAAACTCGCTCGATGCGGCCTACCGGCGCAACCTCCGGGCGGACCGCTATGACTACATTAGCCCGGCCATCGAGGAGATCCTCGGTTTCACCCCGGAGGAGATGAGCGCGGTGAACCTTGAGGAGGTCATGGAGCGCATCCATCCCGACGACCGCCCGCCGGTCGAGGCGGAACTGAACGCTGCTGCCGCCTCAGGGAAAGGGCTCCTCATATACCGGTTTCTGACGAAAAACGGGGAATACCGCTGGCTTGAGGATCACCTCATGGTGATCTGTGATCCCGGCGGCCGGCCGCTCTACCGGGGCGGCATCGTCCGCGACATCACCGGGCGGAAGGAGGCCGAGGTGGAGCTCGCCCGGGTACACCGGGATCTCGAGTCCGCTCACCGGGAGACGAACCTCTACCTGGATATCCTGACCCACGACATCGGGAACACCGAGAACGTCTCGAACCTTTACGCCGAGCTGCTTGTCGACTCCATAAGAGGCGAGGCGGCTGTATACGTGGTGAACCTGAAGCGAAGCATAGCAAAGAGCATCGAGATCCTCGGCATCGTCTCCAAGATCCGGCGGATTCACGCAGGACCGCCCGAGCTCCGGTCGGTCGACCTCGATGCGGTTATTCGAACCGAGATCGACCACTTTCCGGCCGTCCCCATCACCTACGAGGGTGCATTGTGCGAAGTCGTTGCCGACGATCTCCTCTGCGAGGTCTTCACGAACCTGATCGGCAACGCCGTCAAGCACGGCGGCCCCGGCGTCGCCGTAATCGTCCGGGTCGAAGAGCAGAACGGCGAGGTGCTGGTGACGGTCGCGGATACCGGCCGGGGCGTCCCGGACGACCAGAAAGAGGAGATCTTTCACCGCTACGAGAGGAAGCAGCGGGGCGTGGGCGAGGGGCTCGGGCTGTACCTCGTGCAGATCCTCATCGATCGCTACGGCGGTCGGATCTGGGTGGAAGACCGGGTGCCCGGGCATCCGGAAGAGGGGGCGGCGTTTGTCTTCCTGCTCAGGGAAGCGGACAGCGTGCCGGCGCGGCCGTGAGAGCGGGAAAGTGAGGCCCGCTCCCACGGGTGCACCTGCCCGCCCGTCGTGTTGTTCGCTCCCGCGCAGGATACCCGGTAGATCACGCCGTTGGTATCGTCGCCCACGAGCAGTGAACGTGACTGTAGAGGAGCGAGATCCTGAGTGCCTCTCCCCTCTACTCGACCGCCCGGATCACCGCCACTCTCCACTCAACCCCGTGGAGCCCGGCCGTCGTCCAGGTAATCTCCTTCTGCACCGCCTGCCCGCCGTCGGCGGCAAACCCGTATGCCGCGGTGCCGTAACGCTCGCCGGCGACCCGGCGGGCCACGTCGAGCAGGTCCGGGTAGTCGGCGTAGAGCGGGTCTTCAAACGTCATCTTCCCGATCTGGGTTGGGTCGGTATCGTAGAGCACCCGTCCGTCCGTCTGGATGACCATCACCTGGTACGGGGTGCCGTTCGCCGCCGGGCCGGCGACGCCTGCGATCAGGTCCTCCGGCCGGAAGACGATGGAGGCGAACCCGGTGAACCGGCTCTCGTTCGTAAAGATCGGCGCGATGATGACCGTCGCCGGGATGTCTTCCGCGACCGTGATCATCTCGCTCATCATCGGCCGCTTCGTCGCGAGGATGTGCCGGACGTGGCTCTGGTTCTGGATCTCCGTATCCTCGACGCCGCGGTACGCCGCCGGTTCGACGGTGATGATCGTGGCGTCTGCGTCACTAACCGTACAGTCGACGATCGACGGATCGGTGGCGGAGAGGTTCGCGAGGATTGCGTGGGCGTCGTCGCCGGAGAGATCGGTCTCCCTGAGGTCGTATGCGGCGTACGCCAGGCGGTCGTCAAGATCCTCGAGCGCCGCGGTGATATCTGACTGCAGGCGGATGAGGAGTGCCGCAGCGTCTCCGTCGACCGCGGCGGCATTCGTCGCCGCCGGCTGATCCGCCACGCAACCGGCGACCAGGATCGCCAGGGCGGCGATGATGCATACATATACGTAAGAACTCATCAGGATTCCCTGAAAAAAGGAAAGGATGCCGGAAAGCATAAGTTCTGCTATTCCCGTCACCGGGGCGAGCGTTCCCGGAGGCGTTTCTCGCGCAGTTTCAGGCCGGCGACGGCGGCGAGAACCGCAACGACGATCGCGGCCAGGATGCCGATTCCGAGCGCGTGATTCTGCTGGTAGACGTCCAGGAGCACGTCGGAGCCGAAGGCGATGATGAGGCTGGAGGCAAGCGACCCGGTGCATACGCAGGCAAAGACCCGGGCCTTCTCCAGCCCCAGCAGCCGCCCGACGATTGCCCCGTTCATCGCTCCGGTTCCCTGGAGCGGGAAAAATACGAAGAGGACAAGCCCGATCGTTGAGAATCGCCGGATCCAGGGCCGGGCATCGGTGTAGTTCCGGCCCGCCGTCATCCCGCTCTCGAGCACCCGACCGATAAGCGGGATCTTCAGCGCCAGATCGAAGTTCCAGACAACGAAGAGGGAGACGGCCACGTCGAGGAGGAAGATCGCGAGGGTGACGAGCCACCAGGGGTAGCCCATCACGATCGCGATGGGGATGATCGACTCCTTCCCGGCCGGGGGGACGAAGTAGGCGGCGAGCAGCCCCGAGATGACGAGGAACTGCTGGTAGGGCTCGATCAGGTAGAGCGCCGCAAAAATGGCCAGGGCAATGACGATCGGGAGGACGAATTTTATGGGGCCGGTAAGGTAGGGGTTTGCGAGGAGGGCCTTGTAGCCCTCCGGCCTCGGAATATTGGTCGTATCGTCCGCGCTCATGGGTCGATCTCCGGCCGGGAGATACTCAATTCAGATTGGGGTTTTGGGGTTAATACGTTATCTGCAGAGGTTCCAGCAGGTTCATGTTCATGAAGTGCAAGGATAGGTAGCATGACCCCTGTCCCCGTCACCCGGTCGCCTCGTGCCCTCCCCGTTGTCGATGCCGGCACCCGGGAGAGCGCCTTGTGCACGATCGCGAACGTCGCGACCGCGCTCGAGACCCTGCGCGAGGTGAGAAAGCACGTTCGCGGCGACCACAAGCGGCGCCTCGACGATGTCGCGGTGGTCCTCCGTGTCGCTGCGCTCGATGCCCAGGCGACCTACGCGATCACCGACGAAGAGGCCCGGTCGTTCATCAGGGACTGTCGTTCGAGGTGAGTTCGCCGGGCAGCAGCGGATCGGTGAGGGCGTGAATGAAGCGTTCCCACCGGTCCGGACCGTCCCCGACGTAGTCCCGGACGATCCGGTAGCCCTCGTTCAGGGCCACCGGGTACGCCCGGGACTCCTCGATGAACCGGATACGCGCCTGTGCTGCTTTCGGATCGAGGAGCAGGACGTTCTGGAGGAGCAGGGACGCCTCCTCCCGCGGCAGCGCACCGCCGAGGTACCCGCGGGCCACCCGGGCGTTTCCCGTGAGGTTCAGGGCCGCGGACGCGGTAACGACCGCATCGAAGAGAGCAGCATCCGCCGTCTCGAACCCGGCCTGGGGGAAGAGAACCTCCTCGAAGAACCGCGCCCGCTCGGGAGCGGGGAAGATCATCTCCTCCCCGAGCACGGCGGCCCCTTCGGCGACCGTCGCGAGCGGCGACGCGAGGGTGACGACCGCGTGCTCGATCCAGCCCCGGGCACGGACGAGTGCCGCCTCCCGGATCACCCGCATCGTGTGGCGGCCGGGGTAGCCCTCGTGGCAGGCGTAGGCAAGTGCCCGGTCGACGGTGACCGGCAGATCGGCGTTCACCCGGATAAGGCTCGCCCCGTCCCCGAGGTAGCGGATATACGCTTCCCACGGCTCCCCGGCGGCGTAGCCGATCTCGAGCCGCTCCCCTGCCGGGAGCGGCAAGCGTTCAGCCGTCCTGCGGCGGCTTTCGGCAAATGCTGCCGCAAAAACCGGTTCCAGCCGGCCGGACGGGATGACGAACGAGTCCATGAACGCCCGGTAACGAACGGGAAGGTCGCCGTTTCCGGGAAGACTGGCATCGAGCGCTGCATGGAGGTCGTCGTACCAGGCAGGGTCGTCTTCCTGCGCCGCGACCCCGTAGAGCGCCTCGGTCTCGGCATTGAAGGTGGTGCTCTCCCCCGCGAGGATTCCGGCACGGGCTTCGAGCGCCCGGATCATCTCCCGGAGATGGGTGTGGCGCATGCGTCCTGCGCCTTCCAGACGGTCGGGGTCGATCCTGTCCAGGGTGGCAAGGAGGTCCGCGGCGTACCCGGCGATGCGGTCCGGCGGGACCGTGACCATGAGCGCCTCGTCCCGCACCGCCGCCGGGCCGAAATAGGCATCCACGAACACCTGATCGTGCGCCCCGAGCCAGAGGGCGCATTTGACGTAAAATCGGGCCACGGCGTCCATATCCCTGGCCTCGGCGGCGTTCTTTCCGGTGTAGGCTGAAGGCTCCATCCATCACCTCCCGGTAAATTATGCGCTCCACGGCTACTTAATCGCCGTGATCCGCATTCGCCGACAGAGGGTTTAACCGGTTCCGCGCCAACCTCTGGAATGATGCACGAGTCGCTCCGGCAGGTCGTCCACCTCATCTTCGGTCTCGGGATTGCAGGTTTCGTCCTCCTCTTCGACCGCGATCTCGTCCTCTCCGTCCTCGTGCTCGCTCTCTTCGCGGGGTTCATCCTCTCCGACGCCATCTCCCGGGGCTACACCATTCCGGTCGTCTCGCCGATCATCGCCGGTCTCGAGCGACGCGACGCCGCCCCCGGGAAAGGAGCGCTCTTCTTCGCGCTCGGCGCTCTCTTCTGTATCGCCTTCTTTGCACAAGAGGTCGCCTTCATGGGGCTCGTCGTGCTCTCGCTCCTCGACAGCGTCACCACCCTTGCCGGCGTCCGGTTCGGCAGAATCCGGGCCTATAATCACAAATCGCTCGAAGGCACACTCGCCGGGTTCGCGGCGACGGCGATCGTGCTCTCGCTCCTCGTCCCGCCCGGGGTAGCCCTCCCGACCGCGGCAGCCGCGGCCGTCGCCGAACTGGCGAGCCCCGTGGACGACAATCTCGTCGTCCCGGTCGTGGCCTGCATCGCCCTCACGCTGCTGCTCTGAATGCGTTGAACCGCCCGGTTCAATTATTGTATATACGTCCGTTCCCGATCTCTCTTCCACCAGAGGTGAAGATCGATGAAACGCATCATTGCAGCAGTCATGATCGTCTTCCTCCTCCTCCCCGGGTTCGCGGCCGCCGCTCCCGGGAACGGCAGCCTGGGGGGAGAGCAGGTCGGGAACAGCGAGACGAACACGACACCGGGAGGAGAGCAGTGGGTGGGGGCGGAGGAGAATACAACCCTCCGCGCGGAAGAGAACGTCCCTGACAGGCAACGGGTGAGGACAGGAGAGAACGAGACCGCCGGGGACCGGGTGCGGGCTTCGGAGAATACGAGCCCACGGTGGGGAGAGGATGTCCCCGACCGGAACCGTGTCCGGCTCGCAGTCCACGCCCTGCTCGGCGCTGAGAACCGGACCGGCGGCATAGGGGAGAACGTCTCCGCCATCGCCCGGGAGATCAACAACTCGGTCCAGAAGACTTTTGAGGCCGAGGAGCAGATCCGGGCCCGGCACGGGTTCATGCGGTTCCTCTTCGGCGGCGATGCAGAAGCCGCCCGGTTGATCGAGGAGGAGGCGCAACGGAACCGGGAGCGGGCCGCGGAACTCGGATACCTGATTGGAAACTGCACCTGCGACGACGCAACCCGGGCGATGCTCCAGGAGCAGGTCCGGACGATCGAGCAGGAGCAGGACCGGCTGAGAGTTCTTGCGAGCGAAGAGATGCAGGTTCGCGGCCTCTTCTCCTGGCGGTAAGGTCCCCCGGTCTTTTACTCCCGCTCTTTTTCCCGCCCGCAATGCTCGAGCCGGTTGCACTCCGGGCAGGTGGTGAAGATCCCGCAATCGGAACAGTCCTCGCCGGTGCAGGGCTGAACCCGGATCGTGACGTTCGTCCGGGGGAACTCCTGCTTGACGTCGGCCTCCACGCGCTTCACGACTCCGTACGCCTCTTCGAGGGTTGCGGTCCGCGGGACGACCAGGTGAAAATCCACGAACCGGTTCGGTCCCGATCGGCGGGTCCGGAGCCGGTGAAAACCGATGGCGTCCGTGCAGTGCCCGCTGATGATCTCCCGGATCCGGTTCTCCTCGTCGGCGGGGAGGCTCCTGTCGACGAGATCTTCGAACGAGCGCCGGATGAGGTCGAAGGCCGCCCGGAGGATGATGGCGGCGACCGCGAGCGCGATGAGCGAGTCGAGCACCACAAGACCGGTCACCCGGATCAGGACGAGCCCTACGACGACCCCGGCGGAGGTGTAGACGTCCGTCCGGAGGTGCCAGGCGTCGCTCTCGAGCGCGATCGATTCGGTCTTCTTCGCCACCGTCATCAACCGGGAGGAGACGTAGAAATTTACCCCGGCCGAGAGCAGCATGACGGCGATACCGAGCCCGAGCCCCTCGACGTTCAGCGTCTCCTCGCCACCGAGGAGGTTTCTCGCCGCTTCGTTGATGATCAGGAGAGCCGCCGCGAGGATCAGGACCGCTTCAAGAAGCCCCGATATGCTCTCGTACTTCCCGTGCCCGAAGGTGTGGCACTCGTCGGGCGGCCGGGCCGACTGGCGAACCGAGAAATAGGCGATGGTTGCGGCTATCAAGTCGATGGCGGAGTGAATCGCCTCGGAGATGATCCCCACCGATCCGATGGATACGCCGACGGCGAGTTTCGCCGCGACGAGAAGCGTGTTCGACGCGACCGAGAGACGTGCGGTCTTTTCTTTGAGCGCACTCTCCTGTTCTCCCGGAATGACCGCCTCCATACCTGATGAGTGGTTAACCCTTCTCCGGGATAGGGTTTGCGTGCCGGAGGCTTCCCGGGAGGTGCAACCGGCAGCCCCCTCAATCGACCGTGAGGATGATGAGCGAATCGGTCCCCTCGCGTCCGGGAGATACCCCCTCGGTCAGCACCACGCGCTCACCGGGCGAGATCAACCCCGAGTCCCGGATCGAGTCGAGGATCGCCCCGTGCCAGTACTCCTTCTCGCTCCGGATCAGGAACGGGCTTACCCCGTAGGAGAACGCCAGGAACTTGAAGGTGCTCGGGTTCCGGGTGAACGCGAGGATCCACGCCCCGGGCTTGAACCGGGAGATGTTCCTCGGGGTGCTCCCGGAGCGGGTGGGGGTCAGCACGTAGTGGATGCCGAGCGCGTCCAGCGCCTCGATGACGTTTAGCGAGACGACGTCGTTGACGGTGATCTCCTCGCGCCCCTTTCCGCGCCGGAAGTAGTCGAGCGGGCTGCACCCGGCCCCGACAAGGGAGCGCTTCTCCTCGGTCGACCGGGCGATTTTCGCCATCATTGCGACCGTCTCGACCGGGTACTTCCCGATCGACGTCTCCTCGGAGAGCATGACAGCGTCGGTGCCGTCGAGGATGGCGTTCGCGACGTCGGTCACCTCCGCCCGGGTGGGCCGGATGTTGTCGGTCATCGACATCAGCATCTGGGTGGCGGTGATCGCCGGCCGGCCGAGAATGTTGGCTTTCTGGATGATCCGCTTCTGCACCGCGGGGACCTCCTCGATGGGTGTCTGGACACCGAGATCGCCCCTGGCGATCATGACCCCGTCGGTCTCCCGGAGGATCTCGTCGAGGTTTGCGAGCGCTTCCTGCCGCTCGATCTTGGCGATCACTTTGATGGACTTCCCGGATCGGGCGGCATACTCCCGTGCTTTCAGGATGTCCTCCGCCCGCTCGATGAAGGAGATACTGAAGGTGTCAAGCCCTTCGGCAAGCCCGAACTCGATGCACTCGAGGTCCCGGTCGGTCACGGCGCTGAGGGCGACGATCCCCCCGCCGCCGACGAGACTCATCCCCTTGCGCGAGAGGAGGGGGCCGCCGATGACCACCGTCGCCCGGACCTCGTTCTCGGCAACCTCATCGACCTGGAGCTGGAGGAACCCGTCGTTGAGGAAGATGGTGCTCCCCTCCGAGACCAGCTGCGGGAACTGGTCGAAGTCGACGGGGATCCGGGATGGATCGCTCGACGCCGGGGTGGTCGTGAGGGTGACGGTCTCACCTTTGTGGAGTTCCAGGGGCTCGTATGCGAGATCGCCGATCCGGATCTTCGGCCCCGGCAGGTCGAGCAGGATCGTGACCGGGAGCCCCGTATCCTCCGCGGCGGTACGGATGTTTCGGATGTTCTCGCGGTGCTCGTCGAACGATCCGTGGGAGAGATTGAGCCGGGCGACGTTCATGCCGGCGAGGAGCATCCGGGAGAGCGTCTCCCGGGAGCGCGATGCGGGCCCGATGGTACAGACAATCTTTGTTTTATGGTCGGGCAGGCTCATCCGCTTCCGTTTCGCCTGCTCGGATATCCGTTGCAGCACCTCTTCGAGCATCATACGTACCCTTCGGGCATCGGCACCGGATTAACCTTCTCCCGGGGGGGCAGGTGGATGCCGGAAAAACACGTTTGGAGCGCCGGCACGCCCGTCAGGAGGGGATGCGCTCGTCGTTCGGAGGAGGGATCTCCTCCGGCTCCCTGACCGGTGTCACCGCGAGTGTCCGCCCGCTCTCGGCACTGTACTCCCCGATACGGCGATGGACGTGCTCGACCATGCCTCCGGTGGTGATGATGAGCGAGTTCTCCCCGATGAGGGCTTTTAGAATACATTTGTCGATGACACCGTAGGTGTAGTCGAGGAGGATCCGTTCCCGGTTGGCGAACTCCTTCGCGCGGGTGCCCATCGCCCCGACGTGGTCGACCGTCCCGTGCTCCACGAGCGCCCGCACCTCGTCGCCCCCGGTTCTGTCGGCGTTGCAGAGGTAGATTCTCCCGCCCCCGTCTCCTGCCGGGGTGTGGCCGTGCATCGCCCGCTCGATCCGGTCGGTGAACTCGAGCACGCTTTTTGGGGGGACACCCCGGTCGATGACGCGGCGCAGGTTGAGTTCGTTGTAGAGGTCGAGGAGGGCGGGGGGTTTCAGCCTGGCGGTTGCGAGGAGGGCGTGGTCGGAGAAGACCTCCTCCGGCGGCCCCCGGGCGAGGACGCTCCCCCGTTCCATGAGAACGACCGAGTCGGCCCAGCGGTAGGCGAGCTCCACATCGTGGGTGGACACGAGTACCGTCCGGCCGCCGGAGGCGAGTTCGTCGAGGAGTTCCATCACCTCCTCCGAACTTGCGGGGTCGAGCGCGGAGGTCGGTTCGTCGAAGACGAGGACCGCCGGTTCCATCGCGAGGATGCCCGCGATGGCGACCCGTTTCTTCTCGCCGCCGGAGAGGTGGTGGGGCGGCCGCTTCTCGTAGCCCCGGAGCCCGACGTAGCCGAGCGCGTCCCGCACCGCCTGCCGGACGGCATCGGGGGGGAGGCCGAGGTTCACCGGCCCGAAGGCCACGTCCGCTTCAACGGTCGGGGCGACTATCTGGACGTCGGGGTTCTGGAAGACGAACCCGACCCGCCGCCGGAGGTCGCGAAGGCTCCGGTTGTCGTAGGCGAGCGGCCGGCCGTCGAACCGGATCACGCCCGAGGCCGGCCGGAGCATGCCGTTGAGCATCAGAAGAAGCGTCGACTTCCCGGCTCCGTTCGGCCCGACGAGGGCGGTCTTCGAGCCCGCCTCGATCCGGACGCTCACCCCGGCGAGCGCGGTTGGGCCGTTCTGGTAGGTGTAGGCGATGTTGTCGGCTTCGAGCAGCGGTGTCGTCATACGATTACCAGGCCCCCGGTGGATAGCGAGACGGCGAAGACCGCCGAGAGGTAGAGGAGACCCCCCGCGAGCGCGGGAGCCGATATCTGCCGGGTTTCGCCCGCGATGCCGAGCCTGCCGTCGTAGCAGCGTGCATCCATCGCAAGGACCAGGGCTTCGCCGCTCTCCCAGGTTCTGATGAAGAGCGCTCCGCCGAGCATCCCGAAGGATCGCACCGACTCCCGGAACCTCCCGTAACCGAGCCGCATCACCTGCGAGCGGTAGATCTGGCCTGCTTCCTCGATGAGGATGAAGATGAACCGGTAGGTGAGCATGGCAAGGTCGATGAGGACGGCGGGAACCCTGAGTTTCCGGAGGATATCGAAGATCTCGGTCATCGGCGTCGTGAGCGCGATGAAGTAGAGCGAGCACATCCCGCCGAAGACCCGCGCGAGGAGGAGAAGCGCGAGGTTCGCACCGCCGGCCGTGATTGCGAGGGGCAGATCGGGAACCTCGAGGAGCACCGCTCCGCCGCCGGTGATGAAAAGAACCACGACGATGCTCATCGCTGCAAACGAGACCGGCACCAGGAGGAGCTTCGCGTAGAACCGTGCCGGAATCTTCGCGAGGGCGAGGACGGCGGTGCTCATCGAGGCCGCGACGAGCAGGGGCGCGAAGGGGGCGTGCGAAGAGACGCAGAGGAGGATGCTTGCAGTCCCGATGAAGAGTTTGAGGGCCGGACTCGTCTCCCGGAGGTTGTTCGTCTGGGCAAAGTCTTCGAGCACCTCGTACATTCCTTCACCTGTTTACGGGATTGCCGGAAAGATCAGGCGGCCTTCCTGTTGCCCTGCCAGTAGCCGAAGATGTAACCGATGATCACGGCGCCGATGGCGGCCTGCAGGGCAAAGAGGAGCGACTCGATCTCACCGCTCGGGGGCTCCCAGAAGGGCTCGATCCAGGGCTCGTAGCCGGAGTCTTCGATGAGTCCGGCGGCCTCGCCGTCGGCCCCGCCCCAGGCTTCCTCCCCGTCGCCGAGGGTTGCCTGTATCGCGGCGTCCTGAAAGAGGAAGACGGCGGCGAAGATGACGATGAGCGCGGCGACCGCAAGCTCCATGCCGTACTTCATGCCGCGGCCTCCCGGAGTTTCTGGACGGTGCTCTCGGAGAGGAGGTTTAAGCGCGTGAGGATCTCGGGCTTGAGCTGGACGATGTACTTGAAGACGAGCATGATGATCGCGCCCTCGATGATGGCGAGCGGCACCTGGGTGACGGCGAAGATCGCGGCGAAGGCCGTGAATGCGCCGAGGAATCCGACGGTTCCCGGGAAGGCGAGCGCGAGCTGGACCGAGGTGACGACGTAGGTGACGAGGTCCGCGAGGGCTGCGGCGATGAAGACCGTCGCGTAGGTGTTTGCGCCCGCCCGGGTTCCGGCCTTATAGACGAGGTAGGCGACGGCGGGCCCCGCGATCCCCATCGAGAAGACGTTTGCCCCGAGGGTGGTGATCCCGCCGTGCGCGAGGAAGACCGCCTGGAAGACCAGGACAATCAGCCCGAGGACGGCGGCGATGCAGGGGCCGAAGAGGATACCCCCGAGCCCCGTCCCCGTGGGATGGGAGCAACTCCCGTTGAACGAGGGGATCTTGAGCGAGGAGAGGACGAAGACGAAGGCGCCTGCGACCGCGAGGAGCGGCAGGGTTTCCCGCCTCTCCCGCACAAGTCTGTTCAGCTGGTACACTCCAATGGCCACGAAGGGCAGGGAGATGAGAATCCAGATCTCCCACCAGGGGCTTGGTAAGAATCCTTCCATGATGTGCATGATATCACCGGTGGCTGCCGCCGTAGAGACGAGCAGAACAAATATGGTTTACCTAAGGCAAACTAATCTGATGTACCCTGGTTATCTCCGGTCATATTTATCTTCTGCGGTATTCAACACTACAGGAACGTTATGCGCCATATTCCAGTGATTGTCGTCGCGGGAACCCACAGCGGCTGCGGCAAGACCACGCTTGCAAGCGGCCTGATGGCGGCGCTCGCCGCCCGGGGACTTGCCGTCCAGCCCTTCAAGGTGGGTCCGGACTTCATCGATCCCACGCACCATTCAGCCATCTGCGGCCGGACGTCGCGCAACCTCGACCCGTTCATGATGGGGGAGGCAGGGGTGCGGGAGACGTTCGTCCGGGCCACTGCCGGGGCCGACATCGCCGTCGTCGAGGGTGCGATGGGGCTCTTCGACGGGCTCGAAGGAACCGATACCGCGAGCACGGCGCATGTCGCGAAGATCCTCGACGCCCCGGTCCTCCTCGTGGTGGACGCGGGGGGCGCGTCGCGGAGCGTCCATGCCATGATCCGGGGCTACGCGGGGTTCGACCCGGCCGTCCGGGTCGCCGGAACCATCCTCAACCGGATCGGGAGCCCCCGCCACCTTGCCATGATCGAGGAGACGAAAAGCCTCCCGGTCTACGGAGGGATCCCGCGGCGAACGGACCTTGCGGTCGAGAGCCGGCACCTCGGGCTCGCGATGGCGGCTGAGACGGGGATGATGGCGCGGTTCGGCGCGGTGGTGGAGGAGACGTGCGATCTCTCCGGCATCATCGACCTCGCCCGGTCGGCCCCGCCCCTCCCGGCGCCGGCGGGGATCCCCGGCCTGCCGGAGGCGGAAGTCCGGATCGGCGTCGCCCGTGATGCGGCGTTCTGTTTTTACTACGCGGACAACCTCGATCGGCTCGTGCGGGCCGGGGCGGAACCGGTCTTCTTCTCGCCGATGACCGACCGGCTCCCGGATGCGGATGCCCTCTACCTCGGGGGCGGCTACCCGGAGCTCCACGCGGAGGCGCTCTCCTCGTCCCGGTGCCGGGAAGACGTCCGCAGCGCGGTCGACGACGGCATGCCCGTCTATGCCGAGTGCGGCGGGCTCGTCTACCTTACCGAGCGGCTCACGACCGGTGAGGGCGATCACCCGATGGCCGGCGTCCTCCCGGCGGCGACGGAGATGACGGGCCGCATCCAGGCCCTCGGGTACGTCGAGGCCCGGGTTGCCGGGGCCGCCCCGGTCCTTGCCCCTGGCTCGGCCTTCCGGGGCCACGAGTTCCACTATTCACGTCTCGATTGCGCCCGTGACGCCCGGTTCGCCCTGGAACTCCTCCGGGGCCGGGGGATCGACGGCGGCCGGGACGGGCTTATCGCGCAGAACGCGGTCGGGCAGTACACCCATGCTTACTTCCCGGAGGGTTTCGCCGAAAGACTGGTCGAGGCGGCCGGAGCGTACCGGCGGACGTAAGGGGACATCGCGGCTCCCCTACGACCGCCGGCGCAAAAAAAAGGTGTCAGGCGGTGACGATGATCGTCCCGGTAATCCCGGTCGTCTGCGACTGGTAGGTGTAGTTGTCTGCGCCGTTGAAGGTGTAACTATAGGAGTCGCCCGGAGCAAGCAGCCCGGAGTTGAAGAATCCGGTTGCCCCGGTCGCCGATACGGTCTGGTTTGTGGAAGCGTCGTTGGTCCATCCCACCGTGGTGCCGACAGGTACGGTGAGCGTGTCCGGCACGTACCCGCTTTCGGTGATGGAGACGGTCTCGTCAGCGACGAGGGCCGCCGGCGTTCCCGGCGGGGTTTCGGTCACTCCCGCGGCAACGGTCGTTGTGGTTGCCGCCGGTGTTTCTGTTTCCATCGGGGTCTCCGTCTCCATTGTCATCGTGGTTGCGGTTGCCGCCGGCGTTTCTGTCTCCATCGGTGTCTCGGTCTCCATCGGGGTCTCCGTCTCCATTGGGGTCTCTGTCATTGCCGGCGTCTCCTCTTCTGTCTCCATCGGGGTCTCGGTGAGTCCCGGTGTCGTACCGGGTGTCACCGTCTCGTTGCCCGCTGGCTGCACACACCCTGCAATCATGATGCTCGCAATCACCATGAGAGCAAGGATACCAAACATCCTCTTCATGCGGTGGACGATGCTTCTTGGCGTAGATAAACTTTACCCTCCGCTGAAAAACCAAAATCCACGGTTTAAATCCGTCGCAGCAGCACCATGCCCGGCCGCCCCGGCATCTGAATTGTCCCATCGAACCCCTTGGGCGCCGGGTCCTTAACATATCCCCTGAGACGAAACAAACGGCATTGTACCGTGATTTCAGTACGCCGCCGGGACGTCCGATCCCGTCCGGCCGGCACCGGAGCGGGATGGAGTTCACGTCTCTGGCCGCCTCAGGGGTTCGGGGAGAGAGGGGTCCGCACCGGCGGGACGTCGCACCGCATGCTCATCGGGGTTCGATCCTCCCGCCCGGCTATAAGATATTTATAGCCGGGCACGGATAGGGGGCTCTATGGAGGCACCGGGCAGGCGCAGGTTCGGGAAGACCGGGCGGGAGGTCACCGCCGTGGGGCTCGGGGGAGAAGGAGTCCTCAGGACCTACGGACGGCACGCGGAAGCGAAGGCCGTCATCATGGAGGCACTCGATCAGGGGATCGCCTACTTCGACTCGGCGAAGGCCTACGCGGGGAGCGAGGGCTATTACGGCGAGGTCTGGAGGAACCGCCCCGATCTCCGGGCATCGGTGTTCCAGGCGAGCAAGTCGGCCCGCCGGGCAAACGCGGATGCCGAGATGGACCTTCAAGAGACTCTCCAGAGGATGGGTGTCGAGACCCTCGACCTCTGGCAGATCCACGACGTCCGGTCTTTCCCCGATATCCGGGAGATTGAAGGGCCGTCCGGTGCGCTCGAGGCGTTCGTCGAGGCGCGGGAGTCCGGCGTCGTCCGGCATATCGGGGTGACGGGGCACCACGACCCGGACGTCCTCGCACACGCGGTCGAGAACTGGCCGGTCGACGCCGTGATGATGCCCGTAAACCCCGTTGAGGAGGCGATCGGGGGGTTCCTGGACAGGGTGCTTACGGCCGCGAGGGAGCAGGGGGTCGCGGTCATCGGGATGAAGGTGCTCGGTGGGTCGAACTACCTCGTCCCCGATGCCGGGGTGACGCCTGAAGTCCTCGTCCGGTACGCCCTTGCCCGGGAGGTCTCCGTCGCGATCGTCGGCTGCTCGACGCCCGCGGAGGTGCGGGCGCTTGCAGCCGCCGGCCGGAGCGGTCCTTTGCCCGACGACGAAGCGGCGGCGCTCGTCGAAGCGTTCCGACCCCATGCCCGCGAGCTCGCCTACTACCGCGGATTCCGGTGAAGCGGTCCCGGCAAAATCTTCTTCTGCAACCGATATAACCCGGCGCCGCCAACCTACGAAGGAGAGCAGTTCTCTACACGGAGATGAATCAGCATGACGACCGAAAAACCGCATCGGCTCCGCACCCTCCGGAACCGTATCGCCGCATCGCCGGACGCGATTCTCGTGCTGGTCGTGCTCGTCATCTTCATGGACATGATGATCTACGGTCTCCTCATCCCGGTCTTCCCCCAGTATGCCCCCCGGCTCGGTGTGGGGGAATCGGTCATCGGGATCATCTTCGGGATCTACGCCGGAATGCTCCTCCTCTTCTCCATCCCGATGGGCCTCCTCTCCGACCGGGTGGGCCGCCGCCCTCTCATTGTCGCCGGAATGCTCCTCCTCGCGCTCGCGACGGCGCTCTTCGGCTTCTCGACCACGATCACCCACCTGGTTGCCGCCCGGACGGTTCAGGGGGTGTCGGCCGCGGCCACCTGGTCGGCGGGGCTTGCGCTCCTCGCCGATACCTGCGACCCCGCCCGGCTCGGGGAGAAGATGGGGGTCGCGCTCTCGGCGGTCGGGGTAGGGACGATCCTCGGGCCGGTGGCCGGGGGGCTGCTCTTTGAGTATGCGGGCTACACCGCCACCTTCCTCATCCCGGCGGCGCTGGCGGCCTCCGTCGGCCTCGCGGTCCTCGCCGTGCCTGTGCGCACCTGCAGGCGGGAGAGCGGCCCGCACCGCTCCCCTATGCTGCCCCGGGGCTCTCTCCTCTCGCTCGCCGCCTGTGCGGTCGTGATCGTCGCGGTCTCCGGGACGTACGGCGTCTTCGACCCCTACCTTCCGGTCTACCTGCATGCGGTCTTCTCCGCGTCCCCGGCGACGATCGGGGTCGTCTTTGCGGTACTGGCGGTTGCGGCCATCCTCGCCCAGCCGGCTGCAGGAAGGATCTTCGACCGGTACGGCGGCAGCCGCTACCTCATCGGCGGCGGCCTTCTCCTCGCGGGGGGTGCGACTGTCGCCGCCATGCAGGCGGGCTCTCTCCCGCTCACCGCCGCCGCCGTCTTCGTGCTGGGGGTCGCGCTGAGCTGCGCCCTGGTGCCGACGATGCCGCTCCTCGCCGATATCTACCGCGACCACGGATCGCAGGGTGCCGCTTACGGCATGTACAACACCTTCTTTGCCATAGGGCTCTCGGCAGGGCCGTTTGCAGGAGCCGTCCTCGCCGGCCGGTGGCCGCTGCCGGCGATCTTCCTCGGGCTGGCGGCGTTCCTCGGGGTTACGGGAATCCTGAGCGGGCTTGCCTTCGGGAGACTTACGCAACGGTGAGTTACGTTCTTGATGCCGCCGGTCGATGGATATTGCGATGTTACCAGAATTCTTCCGTCGGTACGCAGCCGAACTGCTGATCGCCTTCTTCGCCCTCATCTTTCTGGTTGGGGCCTTTTGCGAGATCGGAGGGGAAGCAGGAGCGTTCCTCACCTCGGCGCTCGACGTGGCGCTCTTCGTCATCCTTGCCATGCTCGTTTATCTCGCAACCCGGCACCCTGCGTTCCGGTGGATCGCCGTCCTCTGGCTCCTGATCATGGTGGCCGGGCTTGCGGCCCTCGCGGTGGGGTTCGGGGCCATAGCGATCCTGCCGGCCGAGATGCTCGAGACCGAGGAGATCGATCCGGAGACGGTCGACCTTGCCATGGCCGTGGAGGTTGTGCTTCTCCTCCTCGGTGCCCTCGTCGCGGGATTTGCAAGCCTCGTCGGGCTTTCACGCCGGTTCAGGGGATGGCTCGCGGGGTATCTCCCGTTCGACCCGGACTCGCTCCTCCATACGGTCGCGCTCGTGGTCATCCTCGCCATGATCCTCATCCCTCCCGTGCCGCTCCTTGTCGCGGGGGTTCCGCCCTTCCTCTCGGAGACGTTCCTCGATCTCCTGCTTGAGTCCGGGGATCTGCTCGCGAACACCGTCACGCTGAATGCCTATACCCTCTTCTGGACGCTCATCGGCTCGTTCTTTATCGCCGGGGCATGCGTCCGCCGGACGCCCCGCGAGACCCTGGAGCGGCTCGGCCTCGTCCGCCCGACGGGGAAAGAGATCGCTTTTGCCGTCGGTGCGGGTCTCGTGCTCGTTGCCGCCTTCCACTTCATCGACATGGCGCTCGCCATGCTCGTGGGCTGGCTCGGTCTTCCCGTCACCGACATGGAGGCCGTCAACCTGCTCTTTGCCGGAACGCTCACGCTCCCCGGGGTCATCATGGCGTCCGTCGCGGCGGGGTTCGGCGAGGAGGTGAGCATCCGCGGCCTGCTCCAGCCCCGGTTCGGCATCCTCCTCCCGGCGCTCCTCTTCGCATCGCTCCATGCGTTCCAGTACAGCTGGGACGGCCTTATCTCGGTTTTTATTGCAGGGATCGCGTTCGCCTATATCCGCAGGTACTCGAACACGACGACGTCGGCGATCACGCACACTGTCTACGACCTGGTGCTCTTCTCGATGATGCTGGTCGGGATGTCGATCTGAGGGGCGAAACCCCTTTTTTTCCGAAAAAAGTCAGTGCTTCCGGTATAGCCGCCCGTGAGTTTTACTGTGTATCCCATACCGCCTGCAACTCGGTGCGCGCTTCTTCCAGGGTATACAGGCGGCCTGCCTTGATATCTTCGAGCGACTCCTCGATGCCCCGGATAGCCTCGGCGCTCAGGGGCTCTTCGTCCTCGGCGGTATTCATGAGCCGCCTGATAACATCGTCAAAGGTCTCGCGAGGGTACCGCTTCATCCCTGCCAGCCGCTCCTTCGTCTCCCGGGATACCCCTGTCGTCCCATATCACGATCTATAGCGCTCTATTGAATATCGTCGTTGCGATCGTCCTTGATATCTCTGCTACAAGACCTGGTGTGAGACGAATCGTACAGGCAGGGTCGTTGGATACGCACTTTGCTATCGACAGAAACTACATGAAAAACAAGAAGCGCTGAGGGGGAGATTTGAACTCCCGAGGGGCTCAACGCCCCACGGGCTTTCCAGGCCCGCGCCCTACCGGTCTAGACTACCTCAGCAATGTGCATCATTAGTTGGCGGTGTATTTTATTAATATTAGCTCCCTGTGCGTGCCTTCCAGCCGCGGGGGTAGGTGCCGGGCCGCATCAGGACGGTGGTGGGCGCGACGACGAACCCCGGTTCCCCGGGTTTCAGCGCCGACGAATTGACGAGGCCCTTCCCAAGCCCCACGAGTTCGCCGCGCTCGGTCACGATCGCGACCGTCTCGCCTTTTGCAAACCCGCCCTCTTTCCCGACGACCCCCACCCCGGCGAGCACCGCACCGTGGCAGACGGCGTCGACGGCGGTGTCGCGGACGACGACCTTCGCAAGATCGGCGACGGCGGCCGCCGGGGGGAGGATCATTCCCTGCAGGGGTTCATGATTGCCCTCCCGGGCGGCTGCAACGGCATCGGCGAGTTCGTGGAGCGTGACGATGGTGGTCTCGTCGAAGGATCCCGATCGTATCCTCCGGAGTTCCTCCATGTGTGCGCAGGTCCCGAGCGCGTAGCCCAGATGAACGCAGAGCGTCCGGATGTATGTCCCGGCATCGCACCTGACCCGGAAGAGGACGAGCCGGCCGTCCATGTCCAGGATCTCGATCTCCTGGATCTTCCTGATCCGGAGGCTCCGCTTTACCGCGCTTTTTCTCGGCGGCCGCTGGTAGATCCGGCCGGTGAACTCCTTCGCCGCCTGCTCCACGGACTCCCGGGAGGCGTCGCCGTGAAGGCGCATCAGGCAGACATACTCCTTGTTGTGCGAGAGGAGGACGGGAGCGAGCCGGACGGCGCCGCCGAACATGACGATGAGCACCCCGGAGACCTGTGGATCGAGCGTCCCGGCGTGGCCCACCCGGCGCCCGAGGATACCCCCAACCCAGGCGGCCACCTGGTGGCTGCTCGGCCCCCGGGGCTTGTCGACGACGACGATCCCGGATTCCGGGACGAAACGTTCCTGGCCGGTCATCCCCTCACCTGCCTTCCGCATGAAGGTTCAGCGCTTCAAGGGTTCCCGCGAGCGACCCGTCCCCGACGACCGCCGGGGGATGCCCCCCGGCCCGCATGGCGTCGGCGGTGATCTCGCCGATGGCGATGAGGAGCAGGTCGTCGCGGGGCCGCCAGCGGGCTTCCCGGTAGGACATGGCGCTCGTGAAGAGGGCGGCGTCGGCGGCGTCAAGCGCGAGCTCGGTGCCCGTGGGGACGAGGGCGTAGACCCGCTCCTCCCGGACCGTTCCCCCGGCCGCGGCGATCGCATCGAGAAGGTCCGGGTTCGGGACGTCGGCCCGCGGGATCCCGACGGTCCGGCCCCGGAGCCAGTCCCCGAGGTAGGGGACGAAGTCGCGGGAGTAGAACGTGGGGAGAACCTCCGCCTCGATCCCGAACCCCCGGAGGACTTCGGCGGTCTTTGGCCCGATCGCGATCACCCGGGGCCACCGCTCGAGTTTCGGCCCGACGACCGCGGCGGGGAGGGCGCTTGAGAAGAAGAGGCAGTCGAACTCGCCGCGGTGGACGGCCTCGACGAACGTATCGATCCGGTCGGGCCGCAGATCCGCCCGGAGCGGCGAGACCGTGTAGCAGTCGTGACCATACGTCGCGCAGAGGGCACGGTCTCCCGCCGCCTTGTTCTCGAGCCGGGTGATGGCGATCTTCATCGCTACAACCTTCGTCCCGGTGGAATATGACTGTATCGTGGGAGACGATTCGGTTGGTTTATCCCCGGCCGCTTCGACCGGTAATTATCGTGCTCTCCGGAATCGTGCTCGGCACCGTCTTCGGCATAGGCTGCGGCGCCGTGAGCGGCCTCGTTCCCGGCATCCATGCAAACACCATGGCGGGGGTCCTCCTCTCGCTCCAGGCGCTCCTGCTCGCCTGGTTCGACCCGGTTTTCGTCGCTTCCGCGATGTTTTCCACCCTCGTTACGCACACGTTTCTCGACTGCGTCCCAAGCACGTTCCTTGGCATCCCCGACGCCGACACATCGCTTGCGGTTCTTCCCGCGCACGCCCTCTGCCTCGAAGGGCGGGGAGAGGAGGCCGTCCGGATATCCGCCCTCGGGAGTGCCGCCGGTGTCGCTCTCTCGCTCCCGCTCGCGCTGGCTTTCGTCCTGGTGCTTCCCTCTCTCCAGCCGGCGATCGACTGGGGGATCGGCCTTGTCATTCTCGCCGTCGCCGGCTACCTCATCGTCGTCTCCGAGTCGCCGGGATGGGCGCTTGCCGTCTTCGCGGTCTCGGGAATCCTCGGGCTCTTCTCTCTCGGCTACGCGTTCCTCTCCTGGCCGGCGGGCGGGGAGTCCGGGGTGCTGATGCCTCTCCTCTCCGGCCTCTTCGGGGTCGCGGTCCTTCTCAAGGCGTCGCACGGGGCGATGCCCGCACAGCACTTCCCGGGCATCGAACTCCCCCGGGACGCGATTCGACGGGGCTCTCTGCTCGGTTCGGCCGCCGGCGCTCTCGTCGGCTGGCTCCCCGGCCTCTCGAGCGCCACGGCAAACGCGCTTCTCACCTCGGTCGTCGGTTACGACTCCAACCCCCGGGAGTACATCCTCGCGACCAGCGCCGCGAACACCGTGAACGCCTTCCTCGGGCTTGCGGCTTTCTACGCCGTATCCCGGACCCGGAACGGGGTGATGGCGGCGATCGGAGCGCTCGAGGAGATGCCGCCGGCAACCGCCATCCTCCTCGCGGGCGCGATGGCCGCGGTCGGCGCCTACCTCCTGACCCTTCTCTTCTCGCGCACTGCCGGTCGGTTCTCCGGCCTGAACGTCACGAGCCTCAACTACGGCGTCATCGCGTTTGTCGTCTGCCTCTCCCTCTTCCTCTGCGGCCCGTTCGGGGGCCTCGTCCTTCTCCTCGCAACGGCGGTCGGCTACGTTCCGTCCCTCGTCAACGTCCGCCGGGTCTACTGCATGGGCGCGATCATGGTTCCCGTGATGGCCTACTCCTTCGGTCTTGCCTGACGGCCAGCGGGGTTTGCTCTTATATCGGCCGGGCACCAATACCGTACCATGCTACAGCGCTACTGGTTCGGGGACGTCGACGAGGAGGGGTGCCGGGCCGCCGGCACCGATCCGGCCGCGCTCGCGGAGCGGGCGGCCACGCTCCGCACCGGTATGGATTCCTTTGTTCCCATCGACTGGGAGGTTGCCCGGGACTGCGGGGTCGTCCGGACGCGGGCGGAGTACGTCGACCTGCTCCGGTCGGTCTGCACCACCCTTGCCCGGAAAAAGATCGCCCAATCGTACCAGGGCCGGGACGTCGAGCTCCTCCAGATGGTGAGGATGCTCGACGAGCTCGACAACGTCATCAACCTTCTCCAGGAGCGTGCCGCGGAGTGGTACCAGGTCACGAACCCCTCGTTCTCCCGGAAGTATCGCTCCCTCCCGGCGAAGAAGATGCTCGGGATCATCCGGAAGGGGGCGAGAGGAGGTCTCTCGGACGTCGCCGACGAGATCGACCGGCTCGCCGGGACGAGGAGCCGCCTGATGCGGGAGGTCTCGGCCCGTGCCGACGAGGTGATGCCGAATACGAGCGCCCTCATCGGCGGGCTGGTCGCGGCCCGGCTCCTCTCCAAAGCAGGGGGGCTTCCTGCGCTCGCGAGGATGCCGGGGAGCACCATCCAGGTTATCGGCTCGGAACGGGCCCTCTTCTCGCACCTCAGGGGCGGGACGCCGCCGCCCAAGCACGGGATCATCTTCCAGCACCGGCGGGTCCACAACGCGCCGAGACCGGTGCGGGGACGGGTGGCCCGGGTGCTCGCGGCGAAACTCGCCATCGCCGCCCGGCTCGACTACTACCGGGGCGAGGCGGTGCCGGAGTTCCTCAAAGACGCCCAGGCGCGGATCGACGAGGCGGGGGTCGAGGCATGATGAAGTGGCTTGGAAACGTGCTGGTCTCCCCCGGCGAGGGCGGGGTCTACGGGGAGCGGACGCTCGACGGTTACCGGGTCTGGGACCCCTACCGGAGCAAGCTGGCGGCGCTCTACACCCTCGGCGGCGGGGTGGAACTCACCCCCGAGATGCGGGTGCTCTATCTCGGCGCGGCGAACGGGACCACGGTCTCGCACGTCGCCGACTACGTCGAGACCGTCTACGCGGTGGAGTTTGCGCCCCGGCCGATGCAGGACCTTCTCGAGGTGGCCCGCCGTAGGCGAAACATCGTCCCGATCATGGCCGACGCGAGCCGCCCGGAGGAGTATGCGCCGTTCATGGAGGCGGTCGACCTGGTCTACCAGGACGTGGCGCAGCCCAACCAGGTCGAGATCGCGGAGCGAAACCTGGTCTTCCTCAAACCGGGAGGCCACCTCGTCCTGATGCTCAAGACCCGGAGCGTGGACGTCCGGCGCGACCCGGCAGAGGTGCTCGCCGGGGCGCGGACCGGGCTCGAGGAGCGCCTCGATATCGCGGACGTCCGGTGGCTCGACCCCTACCACCACGATCATGCCGCGATCGTCTGCTCCCGCCGGGAGTAGTATATATTAGAAGGGAGGGCGACTCCTTCACATGGACCGGGTCGTCTTCAACCCCTTCTCCCCGCTGATGCTTCTTTTCTTCTTCGGACTGCTCGTTCTCTTTCTCCTCGCAGTCATCGTCTTTCCGATTCTTTTTCTGACGGCGATCGGGGCGACGTTCACGCGGCTCGGGTTCTCCTGGTGGCAGGCGCTCTTTATTCTCTTCCTGACGCTGATCGGGAGTTTCATCAACATCCCGGTGAGCACGCTTGAGGGCCGGCCGGGGGTGCCGGCCTACGACCGCTACGCCGTGATGTACGGGCGGCTCTACCGCATCCCGCAGCAGGCGCAGCGGACGGTCCTCGCGATCAACGTCGGCGGCGCCCTCATCCCGGTGGCGATATCGCTCTACCTGCTCTACGAGTCGGTCGTGATCAGCGGGGGCTACCACCTCTTCGCCCTTGCGCTCGCCGGGGTCGCGGTCGTGACCGTCGTAACGAAACTCGTCGCCCGCCCGGTGCCGGGGCTCGGGATCGCGACGCCGTTCTTCATCCCGCCGCTTGCCGCGCTCTTTGCGGCGCTGATCCTCTCGCTCTTTGCAGGCGGCGTCCCGGCCGCGGCGGTGATCATCGCCTACGTGAGCGGGACGCTCGGCACCCTGATCGGTGCGGACCTCTTGAACCTCCACCATCTCGCGGAACTGGGGGCGCCGACGGCGAGCATCGGCGGGGCGGGAACGTTCGACGGGATATTCCTGACCGGGATCATCGCGGCGCTGCTTGCATGAGCGCCCCTTCAGCCGGTCGTGATAGGCTCATGGGCGTCCAGAGCGATGGCTGACCGTGCCGGGAGTCTACGGTATGGCCGGGTCTGGAAGAGAGCCGTATGGTTCCTTTCACTCGTTCACTGACTGCAGAACATGCTCGACTTCCTGTCTGAAGAGAGCAAAATCACTGATATGCTCCTTCAGGATTGAGAAGGCAAGAGCATCATCGATTGCCCCGTAGCGGTGGACGACAACGTTTCGGAACCCTTTCATCGCTTTTACATTCTGCCGTGTCGCGGCGGCGAGCACTCCGTGCTGCACGAGGTTGTCGAGGATGTTCTCATCGGTGCCGGGGACGCCGAGGTGGAGGTCGGCATTTAGAATTGCGCAGATATCGAAGACGTTCTCGATGGCATACTCGGCGCGTTTGTATATGCCGTCTTTTATGATGCCGAGTTGTCTGAACGAATCGGCCGAGTCGGGGAGGTGCTCTTTGACCATATCGACACTCTCGGTCATCTCCTGGAGTTTGATACGGATTGCCGTATCCCGGATCTTGCCCGTCACGCCATCGCCTCCTTGCCGATGTAGTCGTACAACCGGTGCTTGAAGTCGTCGAATTCGCGGATCGTCCGGTATGCGACGTCGTAGAGAAACCGCTCGTCGGGACAGTGGACTACCTTCCCGCGAAGGACTTCCGTCCGGACATAGAGCGGCAGGTGGGAGAAGATCTGGATGTCGTAGCGGTCGTCGGCGAGTTCGGAGAGCGCTGCAAACCTGAACCGGGCTGCTTCCTCGCGGTCTCCGTCGTAGTAGACGCAGAGGTCGATGTCGGAACCCTCTCTCGCCCGCCCTTCGGCAACGGAGCCGTAGAGAATGATGAAGCGGACCTTCTCGAACCCCTCGACGGTCTTGAGCCGCTCCAGTGCGTGCCGGACAAAATGATTCACTCGCTCTCACCCCCCCGGGGCGCGCCCGGAAGTTCTGTAGGTTCTAGATGGGGATCGCTCTCACATTAACGTTTCCTGCAGTGCGGGGCCGGATCGGGCTGGTCGTCTGTCCAATTCCCCCATAAGGTCAATATCGCCATCCGGGGTCCCCGGACGGTCGTTCAGTCTCACAACCCCAAAAAAGGTGACATAGACGCTACCCGGTGAGCCGGCTCCATTCCTCACGGGATATGCCCGCCTGCCGGAGGATGCGCACGAGCAGGTCGACGCCGATCTCTGACCTGTGTGGGTTTGGGATGGTCAGAACGAGATCTCCTTTCACCATGAATGGGTGTCTGCCTCCCCGGCACGGTCCCTCGAATCCCAGGGCCTGAAGGTTCTTTACAAGTTGGTTCCATGAGATGGGTCTGATCCTATGCTCCGGCACCCGTATCAACCCTGACGATCTCTCCCACTGTGCGGCCGGCGATCGGAGGTATCGGGAGGCCGCGCCGGAGTCGTATGATCAACCATTCGTCGATGACGCCGGCAAGGTTTCTCCTGCACTCTTCCAGCGTCCTGCCGGTTGCAAAGACCCCGGAAAGTTCCGGGATCTCTCCGTAATACGGTTCATCGTCCTCGATGATCTCGTAGCGGGCGTGTTCGAGTGCCGCGTTGATATACTCAAGGATCATTATATACTTCAATGGGATTGCCCCCGCATATAGGATTTTGCTTTCCCCGGCCGAGCGGGATCACGACCGTTGCGGTTGGGCCAATTCTTCAGGGCGGCCCCGATGTGCCATGGGTGCGACTCACTCCCCGGCACGGTCTTCCCAGAGCCCGGCAAAGACCTTCACCTGCCGGGCGTAGACGTCCGCCGAGTCCTCCTTGTACTCGAGCGTCGTCGGCACGCCGGCGTGCCGCCGGAGCCGGGCAAAGACCGCCGCGAGATCGAGGCCGCCGTCGGGACGGTCGAGTTCGAGGTGCTCGTCGGTGATCGAGCCGCATCGTATGTTCGAGAGGTGGTGGAGGGCCACGTTGAGGCCTTCGAACCGTTCCAGCTCTTCTGCAAACGAGAGATGCCGGTAGTTTGCGGTGCAGGCGAGGTGGGGGAAGTCGAGGCAGAACCGGGTGATTTTGTTGCCTGCAAGCGCCGCGAGGTCTTCGGCGGTGTTGCCGAGGAGAGGGTAGCCGGCGTAGACGGCGGGGAGGTTTTCGAGGGTGAGGCGGGGATCGGCGTTGCGGTCGAGGAAGTCGGCGAACGTATCCTCGGCGGCAGAGCGGCCTCCGGGTTCGTACCGGCCTGCGTGGAGGACGATCGTCTCTGCGCCGAGGGTGTCGGCGGCCTCAAGCGTCCGGCTCATCGCCTCCTCGATATACGCCTTGATCACCGCGAGCGGGCGGTCGTCGTAGGCGGCGGGAGCGCAGGGGTTGACGCCGTGGCCGTGGTGGGGTGCGTGGACGACGACCGGGATGCCGGACGCGGCGATCCGGTCGAGGCGTTCGCGGAAGAACTGCCGGGCCAGGGGGACGGCCTGCACCTGAATATGACGGATTGCGCCCTCTTCGTAGAGCCCCGCGAGCAGGGCAAGCGTCCCTTCGTCGTCGATGCGCACGGTGCAGCCGAGATTGTACTCAACCATATACCACCCTCCGGTGTATGCCGTTTGCAGGCGGAGAAAAAGATTCGAGTAGCCCGGAGCAGATTCGAACTGCTGTCGCGAGATCCAGAGTCTCACATGATTGACCGCTACACTACCGGGCTATTGGGCTCTAAAATGTTGTTTGTGAATCTTAATTAAAGTGACGGCCGGGGTTTATGCCCCGGATGAGCGCGGGCACTTCCCGCAGGCCCGGCAGACCTCGGCAACCGGCCTGATCTCGGTGCCTGATTTGCAAAACGGCTCGATATCGTTGAGATCCCGGCGGTAGTAGATGTGGGGGACGAGCGCGATATGCGTGTAGCGCCCGCAGGGCACGCCGAGCCGGTCCGCGATCATCTTCTGGAGGCGGACGAGCGCGTACATGTTGGAGCCGGCGGCGGAGAGGATGTCGTTGCTCCTGAAGACGACCTTCATCTGGAGTTTCCCGTTCCGCAGCAGGCACTGGACGAGCTGCAGGCAGGGGCAGTCGTCGAGGTTCTCGTCGACGACCGGGTTCCAGGTGACCGCGACCGCCCGCCGCGAGTTCGCGGCTTGCTCGAGTTTCCGGGCGATGTAGTCGATCTGGTCGACGTGGACGTCCTCGCCGTTCACCATAAGTTGTTCCCCCCAGTCGAAGAGCCGGCGGTGGTAGTCGTACTCGAACTTCGCGTCGGAGCCGTGCAGGAGGTTGTCGGCGTAGACGTCCAGGAACCGCTGCTGGAACCGGGAGGCGGGGCTCGCCATGGGAACGCTTTCCGGCGACTCCACCTCGAGCGCGAGTTCCTCGCACTCGATCGTCGCCTCGTCGTTCTCCGTATCCAGCACCCATCCTTTCTCGAGGACGGTCCTGACCGCCAGTTCGTGTGCCCGTGCGAGCGTGGGGGCCCGAATGATCCGCATAGAGAGTAGTTTGCAGGCCGGGGTAGAAAAGGCTCCCCACTGGGGACCGTCTCATATATACATGCTCCGGTGGTGCCGCCGTCGGGGGCGGCCGGGCGGGGTGCGGGCGAGGCGGGCGTCCGTGGCGTTGCCCACCGGTCGATGCCGGGCAGGCGCGGCGCTGTCGGGGCGGCGCGCGGACGGTGGGCGGAGGGAGCGCCGCCGGGGCCGGGAGTCCCCTTCTTTTTCCGGAGTAAGTTTTTTATCCTCGTATATCTATGAACCCCGGTGATCCGGGAATGAAGCGTGATTCTGGCGCATTCGGGGCGTTTTCCAGTATTGTGGTGCCTTTTAGGGACGCCAGATCCCCGGTCGACCACAAAGGATATATTAAGTGTTCCACAAATATTGTGACATATTCCGTGATTCGGAGTATAGAGCGTGGTGAACCCGTATTCGACGTCTGTCGAGTACCTCGCGTTCACATTCCCTCATGTCATCACAAATGGAGGTATAGTATGAAGAGTATGACAAAATTGATGGTAGTCGCCATGGTTCTCGCGGCTGCGCTGGTCGTTGCACCGGCTGCGGCACGTGTGGTTTCCAGTTCTGGCACTACCGTCTATGTAGGCGAAGAACAGCTGAATTTCGCCGGATTTGGCGCATCAGGCCAGGTCGACCAGTTGGTCCATTTCACCAACTTTGGAGACAGGTCCATCGATAAAACCATTCAGGCGGATTCCGTTGGTAACATCACGGAGCTGACTCGTGCCGCCGTTGGCACAACGACCGGCCCGTACTACGTGTTTGCAGTTGGGGAGGACCCCAGTACGGCCACCCCCGCGGGATACGTTAACGTCCAGTACCCCGACGCAACGCTCGGTGTTGTTCTTAGCTCCAACACGCAGGAGTCCGTGGACGGCAAGTCCGTCACCCGCGAGACCCCGGTGGCCTTCAAGCTGACGAACAACCTGAACGGCCTTGCGGGCACTGGCGCCACGATGCGCATCGAAGTCACCCTGCCCGGTGGCGGTGTGACGACTCAGTTCGGCAATCAGCCCCTGGGCTCCATCGCTGTTAACGGCACGACCGCTCTGGTGAACCCCGTCGATCTGGCGAACGCCGAGGCCGGCACCTACACCGCCATTGCGAAGTGGCCCAGCGGCAGCGATTTCTACGGCAAGGACTTTGACTCCAACTCCGTGACCTTCGAGGTCCTCACCAAGTCGCTTGCCATCACGTCCAACAAGGACAGCGTCGTTCGTGGCAACAGTTTCACCGTGACGATCACCGGTGAGTCCGCCAAGATGTACAACCTGTACGTCAAGGACGTGAGCGGCCTTGCCCTGAGCGAGTACCCCGCCATCGTAGCTGGCCAGAATGGGGTTACTGTTAACAATGTCACGTATAGGGCTGGGGTTGGGATCAGCGACGTCAATGCGACCGTCGTGACCAACGCCGGCGGCACCCGGACCGTCCAGTTCAACACCAACACGAGCACCGACGACCGGCAGTTCACCCTCCGCGTTGAGGACCCGGGTGACTTTAGCACCTACGATGAGGTCAAGGTGAGGGTTGAGCAGGGCGACGTAACCATCACGGCGTCCGGCACCGGTGTCTACTACATCGGTGAGGAAGTCACGCTCTCCGGTACCTGCACCGACAACGCGACGACGGTCCACCTCTTCATGACCGGCCCGAACCTCAACAGCAACGGTGTCAAGCTCGACACCATTGAAGAGGTTGAGAACAACGTCACCTCCTCGTTCACCACGGCGGACGTTAAGGCTGACGACACCTGGTCGCTCAAGTGGAACACCGGCGACATCCAGAGATCCCTCGATGCAGGCGGCTACACGATCTACGCTGTCTCGAAGCCTCTGAACAAGGCCAGGCTCTCTGACGCCAAGTACGCCACGACTTCCATCCAGCTCCGGTCCGGCTTCATCACCGCGACCTCGAGCGGTGCAGTCGTCGCGAAGGGCGACGACCTGACGCTCACTGGAACTGCACAGGGCGACCCCGACAGCGTCCGTGTCTGGATCTTCGGGAAGAACCTGCAGTTGACCGATGAGTCCGCCACCGTTGAGGATGACGGCAGCTTCGAGTACGAACTCACGAACACCCAGGATCTCACTGCTGGCCAGTACTTCGTGGTCATCCAGCACCCGATGATGAACAAGGTGTTCGACATCTACTCCGGTGCCACGAACTGGATCAACGGCACGGATGACTCCGGCTTTGCCCCGGTGCGGATCGGCGGGCTCCAGGCCTCCGATGCAGCGACCGCGGTGATCACCGCCCTCGACTCGCCGAACATCGACGACACCTACGTGAAGCTCACCTTCGTCGTCCAAGAGGCGAACATCTGGATCGACGCGATCGGCGACAAGGCTGCAGGCAGCACGTTCACGATCACCGGCACGACCAACCTCGCTGTCGGCGACACGCTGAACATTGAGGTCACCTCCTCTGCGTTCCAGCCGACCACCAAGAGCGAGGCCTCCGGCTTCGGCTCGGTTGCCGGCGTAACCGAGGTCAAGCAGGGTGACGGCGCGAACACCTGGTCGTTCGAAGTTGACGGAACCAGCTTCAAGCCCGACCAGTACATCGTCACCGTCGAGTCCATCGAGACCGACACGACCGCGACCGCGAGCTTCAACGTAGTCGAGGCAGTCCCGACGACTCAGGCTACCCCGACCTCGACCGCGACCGGCGAGGTCACCCCGACCGCTACCGCGACCACTGAGGCTACCCCGACCACGACCCCCGGATTCGGAGCACTCCTTGCTCTGGCCGGCCTTGGTGCGGTTGCCTTCCTGGTCCTCCGGCGGGACTAAACCCTAACTAACCCTATTTTTTTATTCGAGCCTGTTTTAATGAGCTTTTCCGGATACGGGACTGAAAACCGTATTCACATCCAGACCCGGGACGGAAGGCATCGCTTCGTATACGGTGCGCCGGATCCGTCCGGGGAGTAGCGGGCTTGAGGTAGACACTACCTGCAGGCTCCGCCGATCAGCCGCTCTTAAGTAGTACAACACCGCAATTTCAACCAGGATGGGATTACGCGTATGAAACTGACTGTGAAACTGCTCGACATCGAAAACCGGGGGGTTCTCCTCCACTGCACCGATGCACGGAGCATGCGGGTTCGCGACGGCGACCGCGTCCAGATCGTCGACGAAGCGACCGGAAAGACTGCCCAGGCTCACGTCGACACCACCGGTTCGCTCATCGAGCCGGGCGTCATAGGCGTCTACCGGCCGGTGAACGCCACGCTCGCCGTCGACGAGGGAACTCCCGTCGAGGTCCGCGGCGCCGAGCGGCCGGCATCCCTTGAGCACATCAAGAAGAAGATGGACGGCGGCCGGTTCACCAAAGACGATACCGTGGATATCGTCAGGGACATCGTCGACGACGTCCTCTCGCCCGGCGAGATCACCGCTTACGTCACCGCTTCCTACATCAACGGCCTCGACATGGACGAGGTGGAGTACCTGACGAGGGCCACGGTCGAGACCGGAGAACGCCTCCACTTCACCCGGCACCCCATCGTCGACAAACACTCCATCGGAGGTGTCCCGGGAAACAAAATCACGCTCCTGATCGCCCCGATCATCGCCGCGAGCGGTCTTTTGATCCCCAAGACCAGCTCCCGCGCCATCACCGGCGCAGGGGGAACCGCGGATCTCATGGAAGTCCTCGCGCCCGTCTCGTTCCCGGCGCTCGAGGTGCAGCAGATGACCGAGAAGGTCGGCGGCGCCATCGTCTGGGGCGGTGCCACGAACATCGCCCCCGCCGACGACAAGATCATCACTTATGAATACCCACTCCGGATCGACGCCCGTGGCCAGATGATCGCGAGCGTCATGGCAAAGAAGTTCGCCGTCGGCGCCGACCTCGTGGTCATCGATATTCCGGTCGGCCGGAACACCAAGATCGCGACTGCCCAGGAGGGACGGAAACTCGCCCGGGAGTTCATCGATCTCGGGGAACGGCTCGGGATGCGGGTCGAGTGTGCGTTAAGCTACGGGGAGTCGCTCGTCGGCCACACCATCGGCCCGAACCTCGAGGTGCGCGAGGCGCTCGCCGTCCTCGAGGGGGCGACCGAGCCGAACTCCCTGATCCAGAAGAGCCTCTCCCTCGCCGGGATCGCGCTCGAGATGGCCGGGAAGGCCGGGCCGGGGCAGGGTGCCCGGGCGGCCGCCGATATCCTCCGGAGCGGCAAGGCGCTCGAGAAGATGCGGCAGATCATCGAGATCCAGGGTGGTGATCCGAACGTAAAGGCCGAGGATATCGTTCCGGGAGAGTGCAGGTTCGATGTAAATGCGCCGCAGGATGGTTACGTCATCGAACTGAACAACAGCGCTCTCGTCACGCTCGCCCGGCTCGCCGGTTCGCCCTATGACCACGGCGCGGGCCTGCTCGTCCACGCAAAGAAAGGAACCCGGGTCCGGAAAGGCGATCCCATCTTCACCATCTACGCCGACCGCGAATGGCGGCTCGAGCGTGCGATCGAGGTCGGCCGGACGCTGATGCCGGTGCTTGTGGAAGGTATGGTACTTGAACGTATCCCTCATGAACGGTGGGTGTAAACCGATGCACTCAAATTTTCGACCGCAGTAATACTCTTCCATGAAGAAAAGTCGTCTTGCCATAGCCATCCTTATCTCCTGCGTCCTCCTCTGCTGCACGGCGCAGGCGGTCACCCTGCGCATCAGCGTGGCCGACGATAAGACCGATGACGCGCTTGCCGATGCCTCGATATACATCGACGGGGACTACGTGGGAAGCACCAACTCGGCTGGAATCTACTCCTACGTCCATTCCGGGAAGAAAGACCTCTACCTGAAGGTCGTCCGGAAAGGCTACCGGAACTGGGTGGAATACGTCGATTACGACGCGACCCGTGTCGGGGTCGATATGATACGGGAGGACGCGACCCTCACGTTCGAACTCTACGACGCGGGAACCCTGAAACCAATCGTAGGCGGCGTGGTGCGCGTTACGGGTAACGATTACTCCGACTCGGAGGTCAGCGGCAGCAGCGGGATCGTGAACTTCCCGGTAAAGGCGAATGAGTTGTACAACGTCGAGATCCGTGCATCGGGATACCACGACCTCTCAAAGACCGTTCAGATGGAGAGCAGCGGCAGAACGGTCCAGTGCCTGCTCTTTTCCAACGATATCCTGGGTGTTCAGGTGCTGGACGCCGAGACTTCCACTCCTCTCAAGGATGTGGAGGTGTATATCGACAACGCGCGCGCCGGGGTGACCGACGCCGACGGCAGGCTGCAGTTGCACCTGGAACGGGCGAAGAGGTACTCCTTCAGGGTAACGGCGCCCGATTACCAGCCCTACCAGGAAAGCCGCTACCTCGAGGTGGACGATGTCTTCCTCCCGGTACGTCTCTCGAAGTCTGAATATCCCGTCTCGATAACGGTCTTCAACGAGGCGACGAAGCCGGTCGAAGGGGCTGAAATCTATCTCAACGGGACGTTGCAGGGCAAGACCAGCCAGTATGGCAGGTTCATGCTCTCCAATATCCAAGCAGGAACCTATGAGATTGTGGTGCAAGCGTCCGGCTACGAGGACTGGCGTTTGACACGCCAGATCTCCGGGCAGGGCGAGGATATTGTCGCCGAACTCGATTACGACCGGGCGAGCGTGACCATCCGCGCGCAAGACCCCGACCTCAACCCGGTTGCCGGAGCGGTCGTTGTCATCGACGGCCAGGTCGTCGGGGTGACCGATGGTCTGGGACACCTTAACACGGCGCTCGTTACGAACAAGGCGTATGCCGTCACCGCTGCCTGTGACGGCTACCGGAACATCTCGGTTAACGCCGATATCCCGCTCGGCACGGCCGAGTTCACCGTCCCGCTCGTCATGGAGCAGGATTTCAACGTCTGGGTGCTCGTGGCCGGCGTCGGGGTTGTTGCCGCGGTCCTCCTCGGTGCGGTCATGGTCGTGCGGCGCAGGCGTGCCGGGCGGAATCGGAGCAAGTCACGCGGTCGGGACAGTCTGTAGTCCTCCAACCCCCTCTTCTTCTCCGGTTCGGGTTCCGGCAGTGCGTTTTTCTCTTGACCCGGCGACCGGATTCGTCCCTGGAGAAAAGATATTTGTGCGCGAAGGTGAGTCGGTATCTATTCTTTCGCCACGGAGACGTTCTTTAGAAATATATGTTCAATTTAGGCAGATATTATTGTTTGATTAGAGAAAGGGGCTTTTTGCGTCGTCCCTCTAACTGACAACATTTATATGGTATGGTGTGTCAGGAAGACATACGGTGACGTATGAACGGATGGACGTATGTATGCCTGGTAGTAGGGCTGCTCTTTCTCGCGGCCCCTGCCAGTGCGCTGATACCTGACGATATTACCCTTAGCACTGATAAGCCGTGGCTGGTAGCGGGGAATGGGGAGACTGCGACCGTCACGATACTGGTCACAAACGGCACTTCTGCCGATCCGGTCTCCGGTGTCGACATCGATCTTGCGGTGGATGGTGAGTATGGGAGCATCTCGCCCGCGCGCGTGACTACGGGCAGTGACGGAGAGGCCACGGCGACCTTCAGGCACGGGACGCTTAGCGGGACGGCAACGATCACGGCGACGGTGTCGGAGGGGGTGGATGTGCCCCTGACCGGAAGTGTCGATCAGCAGATCGATCACGCGGCGGCGCATAAGATCGCCAACCTCTGGTATGAGCCGAAGGTGACTGCCGGGGAGACGACGGAGATCGTCGTCCGGATGGTGGATGAGTACGGAAACCTGGTGGACAGCAGGAATGTAGCTGAGACTGTGTTCTTCATGGTGGGTTCGCCTGCCTGTTTCGTTAACGGTACGGACGAGATCACGGTGCCGGTGGACGCTGCCGGGAACGTCACTGCAACGCTCCGGGTCGACACGACGGCGGGCGGGAATGTTGTCCTGATCCAACCCCCGTCGCCGCTTGTGCTCAAGAGTTTCACCATCACCGGCGAGGGAGGGCTGCCGGCCGCTATCACGCAGGAGATCACTCCGTCCAGCGGTTCGGTTCCGGCCGACGGGAAGACGAAGGTTTCGTTCACTTACACGCTGCTCGATGAGTACGGGAATCCCTCGGGCGAGCAGGGCCTCTGGGTGAACGCTACACTGAAACGGTTGAGTCAGCCGGATGAGTACGAGAGCCGTCTCCTCAACACCAACTCATATGGACAGGTGATGATCACCTACGGGCCCGAGGACTCCGTCGGCATGGCCATCATCACCGCGACGGCGGCTGTGAACGAGAGCGTGAGCATATCGGAGGATGTCGAGTTCACCAGCACCGATCCGACGAACATGCTCCTCTCCGCAAGCCCGCAGTCGATGCCGAGCCGGGATGTCAAGGACGATTCCGTCTCGAGGATCCGGGCCAAGGTGATGGACGTCAGGGGTAACCCGGTCGAGGGCGAGACGGTGACATTTGATATCGTGTCGATGAACTCCTCGCCCTATGTGCAACCTCAGGATCCTGTACTGGCGGCGGCATCGGGCGTGACCGACATCGATGGGTATGCGACTGTGGAGTTCCACCCTGGTGCGTTCACGACCGATCCGGATGTCGCGGGCTGGAGCGACACCGCGACCGGGAAGGCGACCGTCCGGGCGACGTGGGGCAACGTCAGCCGGGATATCGAACTCACCTGGAAGAACTACCCTTACCTCTCGGTGGAGACGGAGGTCTCCCCCGAGACGGTGGCGGTGAACGATACGGTCGACGTCACAATCCGGTTGAAAGGCGACGGCTGGGCGCTCCAGCCGGACCCGATCGACGTGGTGCTCTGCACGGACCGGTCGGGAAGTATGTTGAAGGATTATCCCGATCGCATGGTCAAGGCGATGGATGCCTCCAGGATCTTCAATGTCCAGATAGATCATGGACGCGACCGACTTGGACTTGTGTCCTTTGGCGGCCAGGGGCAGACAAATATTATTCAGTATAGCCAGAACGTTGGCGGATGGCTTGGTCGGGATAGCGGGACTTGGGATGACTTGAGTTATCGCACTGCAAACTATGGTAACAACAGGTATTACACTGAATATGCAACCCTCGATCTTGGACTGAGCGACGATCAATCAGCAATCAACACCACCATCGCAGGAATGATCCCTGATTCGGGTACGCCTATGCGGTATGGTATTTACAAAGCGATCACCGAGTTGAAGGATAACGGTCGTTCTGATGCCGTGAAAGCGGTTGTTGTTCTTGGCGACGGTGAGTATAACTACTATGGCGACCCGCTTGCACGAGGTACCGGGAGAACTACTAAATTTGATTGGTCGAATACTCAGAACGATTATACGTACTTCTCTGATCTCGGGGCCGCTGAGCAGAGAATGTCTACCTATGCGAACAACCACAATGTCCGGCTGTACATGATATCGTTCTCGGACGACATTGTCAATGGCAGCCACACATGGAATACGATGGAAACCCTTGCAAGTGAGACTGGTGGAACGCACTATCATGCGCCCTCCGACTCCGATCTTGCTCAGGTTTACACCGAGATCGCCGGCGAACTCAAGACCGAGGCCGGCGTCGATACCGAACTGGACGTCGTCTTCGAGAACGTCGAGGTGAACGGGAATTTAACCACCGGAACCAGTGTGTTCGACTATGTCAACGAAGAGAATGTATCGACCACCATCGAGAGCTGGATCGACAACGAAACGGTGCATCATTATGAGATCATACCCCGCCATACCCGCGACGACACGCCGAACTGGACCGCGGCAAACCCGCACCTCCCCTTCAACATCGGCACCGTGCGCCTCGGCCAGACCTGGGAGACGACCTTCAGGCTCGCGGTGAAGACGGAAGGCAACATCAACATATTCGGCCCGGGTTCGACGATCTCGTTCAACAACGGCACCGATTCGCTTGAACTCCCCGACACCTTCATCACGGCCGTTCCCCTGAACAACACCGGGATGGACTTTGCGGCGCTGGTGATCGACAACCTCGTGTTCACAGGCACGATGCCGATCGATGAGTTCCTCCCGGTCGCCTGGGATCTCAACTACACCGGTCTGTACGACGTGACGGAGGATGTCTTCTATTCCAACGACAACGAGTACACCTGGGTGAAATTCGACACGCTCTCCGCCACGAATACGACGACGGGCGGAACGTCCACGCTGGACGTGCGGGGCCTCCTGCCCGGAGAATACACCATCTGGGTTCGTGGCTCTGCACCGGATACCGCGGACTCCTCGCAAAAGATTACCATGGATGTACATGCCGGGGCGACCGGAGGCTCGTACATCCGTATCCAGTGAGGGGCCCCGACACCTATTTTCAACAGGTGGGGTGCGCCCCCGGGCCCCTGAACCCTTCTTCTTCCGGGGCCTGTACCCCCAAAGACATAGGATCCCTGCAGGGTTCACTGCCCGGACGAATACCGGATCTGGCTACGCGCCTTGGCAGACGACGTACCCGGTGCCGGATTGCTCTTTGCGCCCATCCCGGTCGGAGAGCGGCACAGGGCATACATCCGGCTCATGTAACGATATTCGGGTGCGTGGACAACGCCCCTCAAAAAACAACGGACCCAGCGGGAATTGAACCCGCGTCCTTGGGTTCGAAGCCCAAAAGGATGTCCACTACCCCATGGGTCCCCTCTTCGGTTTCTATCGTAAGTTATTAAGCGTTTTTATGTCAGTACCCTATACAATGATCCTCTCATCCAGCGAGATCGATCGCCGGCGCGAGAACGGCGATCTCGTCATCGAGCCGTACCACCCTGAATCCCGGCAGCCCGCATCCTACGACCTCCGCGCGGCCGAAGGGACCGTCCTTTCGCGCGGCGTCTGCACCCTCGTTCCCTCGCTCGAGCGGGTGGAACTCCCGCGAGACCTCGCGGCAACCCTCCGGTGCCGCTCCTCGTTCGCCCGTCGCGGCGTCCTCCTCGGCGGCGGGTTCGTCGACCCCGGGTTCCGCGGCCAGCTGACGCTCTGCCTGACGAACACCGGCGCAGAGGAGATCCGCCTTGCAGCGGGCGACCGGATCGTGCAGATGATCCTGCAGGAAGTGTTGAACGGCGACCGGCTCTATCAGGGCAGGTACCAGGATAGTGTTGGCACGGTGCATACACGATGACCCCATCGATACGTTCGGAACGGAAGTACCTTGAGATCCTCCGGATTCTCGCGGAATCGCACGAACCCCTGGGGGCGAAACGGTTGAGCGAGAAGATGGCCGAACGGGGATTCGTCCTGAGCGACCGCGCCGTCCAGTACTACCTCCAGTACCTCGACGAGATGGGGTTTACGGAGAAGGCCGGGAACCGGGGCCGCCTCCTCACCGAGGCCGGGATCGCCGAGAGCGAGAGCGCGCTCGTCGATCAAAGGCTCGGCTTCATCATATCGAGGCTCGAGCAGCTCGCCTTCCGGAGCACCTTCGACCCGGCGACCGCCACGGGGAGCGTCGCCTACAACCTCTCCTTCGTGCGGGAAGAAGACCTCCCGGGCGTCACGGCAGCCTTCGACGAGGTGGCGGCGGCGGGTTACGGGTTCCTCAACGCCTACCGGATCGTCGATTCCGACCCCCGCATACCCGACGGCCACGCCGGGATCATGACGGCCTGCAGCGTCACCCTGGACGGCGTTCTCCAGAAGATGGGTATCCCGACGAGGCTCGAGTATGCCGGCAGGATTGCCGTCGATGAGAACGGCTCCGCCGGATTCCTCGATCTCATCGGCTACCGCGGGACGTCGGTCGACCCGCTCCACCTCTTCATATCCGCCGGGCTCACCTCGATCAACCGGCTGGTGACGACCCGGGCCGGAGTCGCGCTTGCGAACGTCCGTGCGGTGCCCGCGGCCGCACGATACCGGGTGGAGGTGACCGTCGGCCTGATGGAGAAGTGCGGGTTCACCTTCCCCGCCGGAGGGGGCATCGGTGAGTTCAACCTCCCGAAACACCCCTACCGTCTCTCCGTCGTTGCGCTCAGCGGCATGAACATGGTAGGGAACGCCATTGAGAAAGGCTACGCTATCAAAACCGAGATTGGTGCAGGAACCGTACCGTTCGAAAAAATAGCGGACGCTACTGGATCCAGGTGATCCCGTCGTCCGTGTCGTCGTCCGGTTCCTTCTCTTCGTTTCGGTTCTTCTGCCGGGCGGCCGTGTCGATCACCTCGAGTTTTCCGCGCGAGGGACCGACATCCTTCGGGCGGGGACCTGATCTGGCAAATCCCCGGCTGTTCTGGTCCAGCGACCCGTCCTTCGGTAAGGGCATCCCTTCACGCACGTGCAGGCCGGCTTCCTCGAAGAGGCCGTCCTTCGGCCGCTGCATCCCGTTGCCGAGCGTAACGTGATCGCCGGTGAACGCCCCTTCTTTCGGCCGCTGTATCCCGCGGTCCAGGGTGCCCGCATCTGCAGAAAGCGCCCCTTCTTTCGGTCGCTGCACGGGTTTTAAGGATGTGGAATATGTTACCGCATCGTCTTTTGGGCCTGTCTTTTCGATACTGATTCCTTTGAGGCCGAAGGTAGCGTTCTTCGGGGCGGGCACCGACGAGGTGATCGAGGCCGACCCGGTGAGATCGATCTCCTTCCCGCCCGGCTTTGGGGGAAGGACGACGGGCCCTTCATCCTGCTTCGCCTCGGCTTTCGGGAGCATATCGATGGTATCGTCCTTGCGCTTCCGACCGCTCCCGCCGCTGCCCGGGAGCGTGATCATCTCATCCTTCTCCGGTGTGGTTGGTCCCGCCATGTATTCGATCTCCTCGAGATATGCCGACTCAAGAGGCGAGGCAAAGCCCCGGGCACCCTCGTCATCCGGCACCTGGGGGGCGGCACCGGTTGCCCGTGCCGCCTCCTCTTCGCGCAGCCGCACCTCTTCTTCCGCCCTCAACCGTTCTTCCTCGCATTCAAGCTGGTATTCCGTCCGGATGTCCCGGAGTTCCTCGACCCGGGGGATGTTGGTGATCCCCGAGAGCACGATGATGATCCCCACGAACGACGTGTTCTTCACCGGATAGTCGCCCGACCGCATCTCGAGCCCGGCGATGCTCCGATCGATCCACTTTCGAACGGTCTGGAACCCCTTCATCGAGAGTTCGGCCGAAGGCCCGGCGATCAGCACCAGTGCCTTGTCGGCGCTCGTGAGGTCGCAGGGGACCGATACGTCTTCATAGACCGCTTTTTTGGCGAGGGAGATGATCCGGGCGGCCTTCTCCTGCGAACCCTGAATGAAGTCTTTCAGCGACTGTCGCCGGTGGAGGACGTTCAGCAATCCGGTTGGCAGTCGCTCCGTGGCGTAGCCGACGGCGACGAAACCGTTTCCTTTCAGGGTGTTGAGGACTTCCCCGGCATCCAGAACGACCTCGGCGACGTCGAGCCCGGACTCGTTGAATTCTCCGGCGCGAAGAAGAAGGCCGATCTGGCGCGCAATCCTCTCGTTGAGCATACTGTAGTGTGTTCTCGGGTCCGACCCTATGGGGAACTGGCGCAGCTGGCCGATGACGCCGGTGTTCTCGGCCTCGGCTGCAGCGGTGGCCGCCTTGATCTTCTGCGACCAGGTCTCGTTGTCGAAGAGGATGACGGCATCGACGAGTTCCTGGAGCACGTCGAGGTCGTCGGCGGCCTTGGCCGAGACCCGCTTCCCTTCCTCCAGGCACGGCAGTATGGCAAGAGCGAAGATCGGCTCCACGTAGGACTTCCGGATCTCGTCGATGATGAGCGGTGCAATATCGATGACGCTGCCCCCGAGCCCGCAGCAGAAGAGGATGGCGTCGATCTCCATCGTATCCAGACTCTGGAGGCGGGTCATCACCTCCTCGATATCGATCACATCCGTGACATGAGCGTAATCCGAGATATCTACCCGCGGGAAGAAGATCCGTGCGGGGTCCGGGAGATGGCGGAGTTGCAGCAGGGAGTTTGGGTCGATATCGATCGCTACCGCACTCATGCAGTAGACTCTGCTACGCCGGTCGTGGTCGTAGAGTTGATCCACAACCCTTGAGCCGGCGCCGCCCAACCCTATCGTCAGCACTCGCATATGGTTATACTCCCCGCCTGATACCTTCGCATGCCCTGAGTGACCTTTGTCGCGAAAGAAGTATGAATATCATCCAAAACTATTGATGAATATGTGGGCGGACGGACATATATATTTCTGTACGTTCTCGGAGAGCGAAACCGCGCCCAATCACGGGACACGGATATTTAAATATTCCTGTTTAACTTCCCCCTGCTGAAGCCTCCTGGAAGGTAAGGGAGAAGAATCACCTGATGTCCTGGAGAACCCTTTACACCTCTCCGTTTTGCACTACCTGTGCGGTACGTGTCGTTTGGAGAGCACAAAATGATAATATATATAACTCCCGGCACGTAACTACTCAATGAGGTGTATAGCCTTGACTACATATGGAATTGAATTTGTGCCCGGAGCAATCAACGTCAAGCAGGTGGTGAATTACACCAAGCTTGCAGAGTCGAAGGATATCGACTACGCTTGGATCACCAACCACTACAACAACCGTCATGCCTACCCGACCCTCGCCATGATCGCGGCAAACACTGACTCGATCAAGATGGGACCGGGTATCATGAACACGTTCACCGACACCCCGGCAGCCATTGCATCCTTCATGGCTACCTTGAACGAGATCTCCGACGGACGTGCCGTCCTCGGTATCGGGCCCGGCGACCTCTCGACGCTCCCGAAGCTCGCGATCGACCCCGTCAAGCCCGTCGGTCACCTGAAGGAAGGTGTCGAGCAGATCCGGAAACTCCTCGCCGGCGAAGAGGTCAAGAAGAGCGGCAACCTGGAGTTCTTCGACTACGACGGCGCCAAGCTGACCGGCGTCACCCTGCCCGGCAAGAAGGGCATTCCGGTCTACATCGGTGCCCAGGGTCCCAAGGTGCTCGAGCTCGCTGGAACCATCGGTGACGGCGCCCTGATCAACGCTTCGAACCCCAAGGACTTCGACGTCGCCATCCCGATCATCAAGAAGGCGATGGAAGCAGTCGACAAGAAGAAGTTCGACGTCGGCGCCTACACCGCCATGTCCATCGACAGGGACGAGAAGAAGGCCCGGAATGCCGCAAAGATCGTTGCCGCATTCATCGCCGCCGGCTCTCCGCCCGCGCTTCTCCAGCGCCACAACCTCAACCTGGACAACGTCGCGAAGATCAAGGAAGCGCTCGGACGCTTCGACTTCAAGACCGTCGGCGGACTCGTCGGCGACGCGGAGATCGACGCCTTCACCATCGCCGGAACCCCCGACATGGTCAAGCAGAAGTGCGAAGACCTCACAAAGGCTGGAGTTACTCAGATCATCTTCGGTTCGCCGCTCGGCCCCGACATGACCAACTCCATCCGCCTCCTCGGCAAGTACATTGTCTGAGGCGGGAAACCACGATCGCTTTTTTTTACGACATTGCCGGATAGTTCGGACCGGGTACTCCCGGGTCTCGCCGTGGCCTCCGGCACTATCATCCGCAATCCGGACAGGGTTTTATACGCTCGGCGCGCCAACCGGAGTATGAGGGACCATGTTCACCACCCGTGAGATCCTGACGGAGCGGGGGATTCTCCAGTACCGGCGGGAATCTCTCACGGGCATCCGGTGCCGGATCAGTCCCGTCCGGGTCGAGAGGCAGATCGATACCGTTCCTGCCATGCCTTCATCCCGCGAAGGCTGCCCCTTCTGCCCCGATGCGATAGATTCCTCCACCCCGACGTTCGAGGACGGCAGCCGGCTCCGGTGCGGGGAGAGCGTGACGTTCCCTAACCTCTACCCGTTCGCCGGGCGTCACGTGGTTACGGTGATCACGCCCGATCACGGGCCCGGCCGGTTCGACGCGAGGTGTCTCGCCGATGCCATATCCGGCACGGCAACGGCCCTCGCTCGAACTCCTGGATATGCAAGCATCAACTGGAATAATCTCCCATCGGCCGGTGCGAGCATCGTCCACCCGCACCTGCAGGGCATCGCCGATGCAGAGCCCACCCGCCTTGCGGAGCTCTACATCTCCGGCGGTCGCCGCTATCTCGCCGATCGCGGCCGTCTCTACTGGGACGATCTCGTAGAGCGCGAACGCTGCTCGGAGCGTTTTCTCTTCGAGAACGAGATCTTCTGGTCGGCAAACCCCGTCCCGCTCGGCGAGCGTGAGGTGCGGGGAATCCTCCCGATATCGACGCTTGAGGAACTCGAACCATATATCGAGCCACTGGCCGACGGAATCCTCCGTGTCGTCGACTTTTACCGGAGCCTCGGCACGCACGCCTTCAACGCCTCGATCTTCTTTGATGCCCCCGGAACAGCCGGGCAGGGCCATCGTGCTTTCTGCTCCATCATCGCACGGTTAAACCCGAACACCTTCTCCATGTGCGACTCGGCGTTCATGGAGCGGCTGCACCTGGAACCGGTCATCCTGACACTCCCCGAAGACCTGGGCGCGCTCTTCCGGGCGAAAAGTTGATTGTGTGCCGGCGGTAACTCCTTTTCATGACAGAGCCGCGCGGATTCCTGGTCGGTGGAGAATGGCGAACAAGCACCGATATCCTGGACGTCCGGTTCCCCTACACGGGGGAGGTTGTCGGCCGGGTCTGCCTTGCCGGGAGCGACGACGTTGAGGACGCCCTCCGTTGTGCAGAACGCGGGTTCTCCCTCACCCGCCGCCTTCCGGCTCACCGCCGCTCTGAGATCCTCTACAACCTCGCCGATCTCATCCGGGAACGGTCCGCCGAACTTACCGGGACGATCATGCTCGAAGCGGGGAAGACCCGCGCTCTCGCCGAAAGCGAGGTCGTGCGTGCACGGGAGACGATCGAGGTCTCCGCCGAGGAAGCGCGCCGGATCGACGGCACGATCCTTCCCCTCGACTGGAACGCGGCCGGGGAAGGGAGGGTCGGCTGCCTTCGCCGGTTCCCGCTCGGCCCGGTGCTCGCGATCACGCCGTTCAACTTCCCGCTCAACCTTGCCTGCCACAAACTGGGACCGGCCATCGGCGCTGGGGACTCCGTCGTCCTCAAACCTGCGTCGGCCACCCCGATCTCTTCGCTGATGCTCGGTGAGATGGCTCTTGATGCCGGCATCCCGCCCGAAGCGGTCAGCGTCGTCCCCTGCCACACCGATCTTGCGGAGCGGATGGTGCGGGACGACCGGGTCGCCTGCGTGAGTTTCACCGGGAGCCCGGCTGTCGGGTGGCACCTCCGGGAGATCGCCGGACGGAAACGCGTCGGGCTGGAACTTGGCGGCAACGCGGCCGTGGTCGTTCACGAAGATGCCGACATCCCCTTCGCGGCTGGCCGCATCGTTGCCGGCGCCTTCTCGAACGCCGGCCAGACCTGCATCGCGGTGCAGCGGGTCTACCTTCACCGCCCGATCTACGAGGAGGCGCTCGCGCTGCTCGTCGAGCGGGCCCGCGCCCTTACCACCGGCGACCCGCGCGAGCCCGGCACCGACGTGGGGCCGATGATCTCGGCGCCTGCCGCGGAGACGGCGTTTGCAAAGGTCGAGGACGCCATCGCAGGCGGCGCGAAGGTGCTCGTCGGCGGAACCCGCGACGGCCCACTTTTCAAGCCGACGATCCTTGTCGACACGACACCGGATATGGCGGTGAACCGGACCGAGGTCTTCGCCCCGGTGGTGACGGTCGCCCCCTACGAGACCTTCGAAGAAGCGATAGCGTTCGCGAACGACACCGAATACGGGCTGCAGGCGGGCATCTTCACCCACGATTCCCGGAGGATCGCGCAGGCGTTTGAGGAACTCCGGGTCGGCGGCCTGGTGGTCAACGACATCTCGACGTTCCGGATGGACCACGCCCCCTACGGCGGGGTCAGGGGTTCGGGCATCGGGCGCGAGGGGCCGAAGTACGCAATCGAGGAGATGACCGAAGAGCGGATGATGATCTTTTCGCCGTAGGTGGAATGTGGCAGTTACTGGGCGATGAGTTCGTACCTGGTATTACTCAAGTTCTGGATATTCTATCCGCCGCATCCTCCGGTCGGCCATGGAACGAACTGCCGCACCCTGCAGAAAATGGAGTTTTTGGCGTAAGGCTACCCCTCGGTCTTGTTGAACTCCACTCGTCTGCTCCAACTGGTCACAACCCAGGGGTACTCTGGGGCACGGCTTTCCACCGGATATCGCCATGACTGCCCCCGCCCTTCGGGGCGGGGAACGACTGCTGGAACAGCAGGAGTTTGAGCACCGAAGGTGCGGAGGAGGAGGCCGGAGGCCGGGCGGGGTGGGGGTTAGATATCTCTTATGAGGTGGAGACAGGGGAGGGGGGAGACCCCCCCTCCCCACCTGACGGTGGTCGAGCTCCGTTCCTGCGGAACGTCGCACTCCCCGTCAGCCCCTCCTCGCACCTGACGGTGCTCACGCTCACTGCGTTCGCGCCTCGCACCTTCGGTGCTCGAACTCCTGCCGTCCCGGCAGTCGTTCCCCCCTATGGCGATAGTCCCACGGTCCACTGCACGGGGTTCTTTCTTTATTTCAGTTGTGTTGTTGCCAGCACTCGAAACCCTTCGGGTTTCTCACGCTCCGGTTCTTCGCACCTGACGGCGCTCACGCTCCGGTTCTTCGCACCTGACGGCGCTCACGCTCCGGTTCTTCGCACCTGACGGCGCTCACGCTCCGGTTCTTCGCACCTGACGGCGCTCACGCTCCGGTTCTTCGCACCTGACGGCGCTCACGCTCCGGTTCTTACGAACCATCGCGTTACGAACCATCGCGTTACGAACCATCGCGTTACGAACCATCGCGTTACGAACCATCGCGTTACGAACCATCGCGTTACGAACCATCGCGCTCCGAACCGTCGTGACTCGCACATAGCGGTGCTCATGCTCCAGCCTTTTGACCCGTCGCACTTTATGTGAGGCACCTATATCGAGATAATCCCTGAAGACCACGATCTCGCCCGCTCCCCGGCGAAGACAGACGGCATACCCTCTACCGGGTAAAACACTCTACAAACCCGAAAAAAAGAAGTGGTGCCGAGGTTACTCGGGCTTGCTGATGAGGGCGGTCTTCGAGACGATCTCGCCGGTCTTCTTGTGGGGCTTCCTGATAACCGCGTCGACACCCTTCTCGAGGGTGCGTGCTTCCTCGCAGAGGAGCATGGCCTGGCGCATCATCTCGTGGGCGCTCGCGACGATCGGGATGTACTTCTCCCACTCCTTCGTCATGAAGCAGCCCTTGACGTTGACGCCTGCAACCGACTGTGCGATCTCGTAGGCCGCACGGGCCTTCGCGAGCGCGTAGGGGTTGCTGAACTCGCCGTCGACCGCCTTGTCGGAGGTCATGACGACCTTCGGGAGCGCGAGGTCCGCGCCCTTCTTGCCTGCCTTCACCTGGTCGATGACCTTGTCGAGCTCCATCTGCATCTTGCGGAACGCGCCGGTGAGGGCGAGCACCTTGACGAGGTTCCCGTTGTAGTCCGCCATCTCGATGGGGTCGAGGAACTCACGGCGGGCGCCGATCATGGCGTCGGCCTTCATGATGATGTAGCCGAAGTTGCTCGCCTTGAGCGCTTCGAACTGCTCCTTCTTGGTGGTGACATCGTCGGTGATGACGATGCAGGGGATTCCGGCCGCCGCGAGGTCTTCACGGGCCTGGGTGGGTCCGGGGAGAACGCCGTTCGGGGAAACGACGATACAGAAGTCCGGGCCCCATGCCTTCATATTGCTGACCACACGCTCGATATCCTCGGGCTGCAGCTTCGTCCCGGAGGTCGCCATGAAGGTGATCATGTCCTCACGGTCGGCGCGCTCATCGAGAAGAAGTTCGCCCATTACACCGCTGGCGATATTTCCCAGTTTTGCAATTCCAACTTTTACAACCACATTAACACCTCTCAAAATTTGAGAACACGATAGTATCGCAAAGTTCTCATATAAACGTTTTGAAATGCCCTGAATATCCCGTCCAATAATGGGAGGGTTAAGGAAAAGTGTTTAAATTTGCACCGTCCATATATATTTGATGAAACAAGGTCTGCTCACCGATCGCCAGAAGGAAGTGTTGCGCTACCGGAAGAAAGGGCTGACGCAACAGCAGATTGCGGAGATCATCCACACCTCAAAAGCCAATGTCTGCACCATCGAAAAAGCTGCTCTCGAGAACATCTCGCGTGCACGCGAGACGCTTGAATTCCTCTACACCCTCGACGCCGTGCATCTCTGTACGCTTGAAAGCGGTCTCGACCTGCTCAAGGCGCCGGAGTACATCTATGCCGAAGCCGAGAAGCAGGGATTGAAAGTCAAATACGACACGATCTCGCTCATAAACCGGCTCCGGGATGCAAACCCCGAGCGGTTCAGGGGGAGGCAGGTCCGCGAGGATGTTGAGATCTATATCAACAAAGACGGCGATCTCTACTTCGGGTGATGCGGTTCATCGGGCGCGCACACGGGCTCCGTGCGGGAGCGGGAGCCCTGCGGGAGCATGCCACGCGGCCACGCACCATGAAGCAACCATTGCAGCCCTTCATTCATCCGCCCGGCCGCCCGGTCGGGCGAACCGGTGCCGCGCCTGCAGCAACGAGGCGTTCTGCGCAAATTCCCGGAAGGCCCGATAACAAGGTTTATATCTCATTTTAAGTAATGTTTAAGAAACCGCTCTGCACGATTCCGTCCGGATCCGGGGGGCAGCCGGCACTGTATGTGCCTCTGATTCCTGGAATGGGTTCTCATATCGCATATATGCGGATTGAGGACTCGCGGCGGGGGTGCAGGAGGTACCAGAGACAAGGTCGAACCCTCCTCACGGAGGGCCGATGTCGATATGGAGTTGTGCTCGTCACAACGGGATGACAGGAGCTGGATCTGATCGAGACGTTGGGCCAACGCCAGTGCAGCGCGCCCGGTTCCGGGAAGAATGTTCCCGGGAGCGTCGAAGAGTCAGGATCTATTGGCGACGACTGGAATGCACCCGGTGCACACCGGGACGGCAGCAGAGAGAACGGTCGAGGCGCACGGAGACGAACGTCTCTGTGACTTCGCGTTCCGCTGCCTCCATCAACTGTTTCCCTTACGCTACGGCAAAATGGCGTGGCGTTCGATATCCCGCCCCATCCGGGTTCGCCAGAGGGCTTACCGTGCCGGTGCGTCCGGTACGGGGCCCGGCGCACGCATCGCGCTGCAGCAAGCCTGCAGTCGATGCCTCACGCTACAACGCACGAAGGGTTGATTGAAAAATGCCGAAGATAAACAGACCACGCAGAGGATCCCTCGCATACAGCCCGAGAAAACGGGCAAAAAGCCCGGTTCCGCGCTACGGCTCATGGCCGGAGTACACGGGAGCCCCGGCCGTGCAGGGATTCGCAGGGTACAAGGTGGGAATGACCCACGTCATCATGGTCGATGACCACAAGAGCAGCCCCACCGAAGGCAAGGACGTGATGGTGCCGGTGACCGTGGTTGAGGTTCCGCCCATGCGGGTGGCCGGCGTGCGCGCATACGGTGAAGATACCTACGGAAAGCACGCGCTGACCGAAGCGTGGACGACCGATCTCGACGAGGAATTGTCCCGCCGGATCAACGTCCCGAAGAACCACGACACCGCCGCTGCCCTCGAAGCCGTCAAGGCTGCCGTCGGCGAAGGCAAGGTCTCGGAACTCTACGCTCTGGCCTACACCCGGCCGATGGAGCTCACCGGCGTCCCGAAGAAGGTCCCCGACCTGATGGAGATGCGGATCGCCGGCGGAAGCCTCGAAGACCAGATCGCCTACGCTGCCGAGATCCTCGGAAAGGAGATCACGATCTCCGGGAACCTCGAGGTCGGCGAGTACGTCGACGTGACCGCCGTCACCACCGGTAAGGGCACGGAAGGTCCCGTCAAGCGGTGGGGCGTCCAGGTCCGGAAGCGGAAACATTCCCGCGGCGGCAAGAAACGGCACATCGGCAACCTCGGTCCCTGGCATCCGCACCACGTCAGGTGGCAGGTGCCCCAGATGGGCCAGATGGGTTACCAGCAGCGCACCGAGTTCAACAAGCGGATCTTAAAGATCGGCGCCGACGGCGACGAGATAACGCCGGCAGGCGGGTTCCTGCACTACGGTCTCGTGCGCGGGCCCTACGTGCTGATCAAGGGTTCCGTCCCGGGGCCGAACAAGCGGCTGGTCCGGATACGGTCCGCGATACGGCAGGGTGAACACACCGTTCGCACGCCGGCGATCAATTTCGTCAGCGTGCAGAGCCAGCAGGGGTGAGCAGCGATGAAGGCACAGGTTCGAACACTGACAGGCGAGATCGCCCACGAGATCGATCTCCCGGAGATCTTTAGAGAAGAATACAGGCCCGACCTGATTAAGCGGGCAGTCCTCGCGCTCCAGAGCACCCGGTTTCAGCCGCACGGAACAAACCCCTATGCGGGCATGCGCACCTCCGCAGAGTCCTGGGGCAGCGGCCGGGGTGCCGCGCAGGTCCCCCGCCTGAAGAACGGCAGCAGGGTGGCCAGGGTTCCGCAGGCAACCGGCGGGCGTGCAGCGCATCCGCCGAAGGTCGAGAAGATCCTCGTCAAAGAGATCAACAGAAAAGAGAAGCGCAAAGCGCTCAGGTCCGCCGTCGCCGCCAGCACGTACCCCGACCTTGTCAGGGAACGCGGGCACCTCTTCGAGGGCGACCTCCCGCTGGTCTTCGAGGACCGGTTTGAAGAGGTCACCCGTACGGGCGACGTCATCGCGGCGCTCACCGCGCTCGGTGTCTATGCCGACGTCGAGCGGGCGAAGGGCAGCCGGAAGGTCCGTGCAGGGCGCGGCACCATGCGGGGCCGCCGCTACAAGCAGCGCAAGAGCGTTCTCATCGTCACCGGCGGCGAACCGCTCCGGGCAGCCCGGAACCTTGCGGGCGTCGATGCCGTGGCGGTTGACCAGCTCAACGCCGAACTGCTGGCACCCGGCACGCAGGCAGGACGGCTGACGATCTGGACGGAATCTGCAATCAGGAGACTGGAGGAGTTCTCATGATACTGAAACACCCGTTCGTTACTGAAAAAGCAACGATGATGCTCGAAGGCGAGAGCAAACTCCAGTTTATCGTGCAGAGGGATGCCACCAAACAGGACATCAAGCGCGAACTGGAGTCGGCCTTCGAACAGGAAGTGGCCAACGTCCGCACGATGATGACCATGAAAGGCGAAAAGAAAGCCATTGTAACGTTTGCGGACGCGAAGGCGGCTGAAGAGATTCTCAGCCGACTGGGAATCATGTAAGGTGAGTGACGATGGCACATAGAATCATAGCACAGAACCGTGGAAAAGGCGGCCCAACCTACCGTGCACCGTCGCACCGGTATAAGGCGGCGCTACGGCACGCAGGAAAGAACGACGCCCTGGTTTCCGGGAACGTCATCGACATCGAGCACGACCCGGCCCGCCACGCGCCGATCGCTCTCGCCAGACTCGATAGCGGTGAGAAGATCTACGTCCTCGCCACCGAGGGGCTCGGTGTCGGGGATACCGTCTCCTGGGGCACGGGGGGCACGGTGAAGAACGGCAACACCCTGCCGCTTGGGGAGATCCCGGTCGGTGCATACGTCTGCAACATCGAAGCGCGGCCGAACGACGGCGGCAAGTTCGTCCGTTCGAGCGGTGTCCAGGCTCTCGTCATCGGCAAAGCCGATGACGGCAGGGTCGGCATTCGGATGCCGAGCGGCAAGAACAAGTGGTTCAACGGTGCCTGCATGGCAACCGTCGGTATCGTTGCCGGCGGCGGACGGGGCGAAAAACCGTTCGTCAAGGCAGGAAAGAAGCACTTCCACGTCAGGTCCTCGTCTGAACGGTGGCCTCGCGTCAAGGGTGTCTGCATGAACGTCATCGACCACCCGTTCGGTGGCGGTGGGCACCAGCACTGCGGACGGCCGAAGACCGTCGCCCGCGGCACGTCCCCGGGGAGGAAGGTCGGACATGTTGCCGCCCGGAGAACCGGCAAGTGGAAGAAGTGAGGGGTGAAGCATGGCAAAGAAGACACAGAAGAGAATGCCGCGGCGCCGCGAGGAGTTCACCTATCGTGGTTACTCCGTTGCGGACCTGCAGCAGATGGCTCTCTCCGAGCTGCTGCCGCTCATGCCGGCCAGGGCACGCAGGAAGTTTGACCGGGGCCTCTCCCGGGAGCACGAGAAACTCCTCGCCGATCTCCGGTCCGGGGATGAGAACATCCGCACCCACCTGCGCGACATGATCATCATGCCCGAGATGGTGGGGAGATCCATTGAGATCCACAACGGCAAGGAGTTCCAGAAGGTGGAGATCCAGCCCGAGGCGGTCTTCCACTACCTCGGGGAGTTTGCACTGACCCGCAGGAGGGTCGCTCACGGCAGCGCCGGTATCGGTGCGACCCGGTCGAGTAAATACGTACCGCTGAAGTGATGGCTATGGCAAGAACAGGTTATTCAGCAACAATTGAGGGCGAGAACGTCGCTCGCGCAAAAGCGAACGAACTTCCCGTCTCTCCCAAGCACTCGATTGAGATTGCCAGGTTCATCAAGAACATGACCACCACCGAGGCAAAGGCATACCTCACCGACGTGGTGGCGCTGAAGAAGGCCATCCCCTTCAAGCGGTTCAACCGGAATGTCGCGCACAAGCGGGGGCTCTCGAAGTGGCCCGCCGGCCGGTACCCGGTCAAGGCGGCAGAGGCCTACATCAGGCTGCTCGAATCCGTCGAGAAGAATGCCGAGTATATCGGCCTTGATGTCGAAAACCTCCGGATCGACCACGCCGCCGCCAACACCGGCCGTGGCCTCCGGGCATTCTTCCCGCGTGCGATGGGTCGCGCGACTCCGAAGCGCAGGGAGACCGTGAACATCGAGATCGTCGTGACTGAGGTGGCGTAATGGCAATCGAGAAGAAATTTATCACTGATGGCGTGCGCAACGTCCGCGTCGAGAAGTTCCTCACGAAGGAACTCAAGCGCGCAGGATACGGCGGCATGGATATCGCCAGGACGCCGCTCGGCACCCAGGTGACGATCTTTGCGGAGAAGCCGGGTATCGTGATCGGGAAAGGCGGCAAGCAGGTTCGCCAGCTTACTCAGGACCTTGCCACCGACTACGATATCGAGTCCCCGCAGGTGGAAGTCCAGCAGGTCCAGAACCCCAACTTCAACGCCCAGATCATGGCGGAGAGGCTGGCAAACGCTCTTGAGCGTGGCTGGTACTTCCGGAAGGCCGGATCGAGCACGATCCGCCGGATCATGGAGTCCGGTGCGCTCGGCTGCGAGGTCATTGTCGCCGGGAAACTGACCGGCTCGCGGTCGCGGACCCAGAAGTTCACCGAGGGTTACATCAAGCACTGCGGTGAGCCCAGCGAGACTATCGTCGAGAAGGGTTACGCGCTTGCGATCAAGAAACTCGGAACGATCGGGGTTCAGGTCAAGATCGTCCCGCCGGATGCACGGCTGCCCGATGCTTTCGACGTCCTTGAACCCGAGCCGAAGAAGGCTCCGGCGGAACCCATCGAGCCCGAAGAGGTCGGTGACGACGTGTTCGAGGAAGAGTTTGAAGAGACCTCCGAAGAGGAGTACGTGGAGGAGGTATAGATGGCAATCTTTCGGGCGCGTGAAGTGAAACAGCTCTCCGACACCGAACTCCTCGAGCAGGAGCAGAAACTCTCCCTCGAACTGATCCAGGAGCGCGGCAAGGTCAGCGCCGGCGGTGCCACCGAGAACCCCGGGAGGATCCGCGAGGTCAGAAGGACGATTGCGCGCATCCGCACCGAGCAGAACGCACGGAGGAGCGCATGATCTCTCCCCAGAACGTCCTTCGGCACGAGTTGATCGGGCTGGACGTTCTGGTAGTTCGTGCGAGCAACCCGGGTCATGCCGGGGTATCCGGTCGCGTCACTGATGAGACCCGAAATACCCTGGTTATCCTGACCGGGCGGGGAGAAAAGCAGATACCGAAACGGTTCAGCGTGTTCCGCTTCCGGCTTCCCGACGGCACGACCGTCGACGTCGACGGGTCGAGCCTGGAGACTCAGCCGGAACGGCGGATCGGCATGCGCATCAGATAAACGAGGATGAATAATGGCACGAAACATTGGGTTGGACGTTCCCATTCCGGAAACGGAATGTGAGGACGTAAATTGTCCGTTTCATGGCACTTTGCCGGTACGCGGCCAGGTGATTACCGGCAAAGTCGTGAGCGACCGTATGAACGGTACCGTCGTGGTGGAGCGTGAGTTCCTCCACTACGTCAAGAAATACAAGCGGTACGAGAAACGCAGATCCCGGTACCATGCCCACAGCACGCCCTGCATCAACGCCGGCGTGGGCGACGTGGTCCGGATCGCGGAGTGTCGTCCGCTTTCAAAGACAACGAACTTCGTTGTGGTCGAGGTGATGACGGAATGAAGGCGATGCAGGCAAAGATTCCGCGCGCCCTCGCCACCGGCTCCAGGATGGTCTGCTCCGACAACACCGGCGCACGGCTTGTGGAGGTCGTCTCGGTCGACCGTTACCACGGTGTCCGGCGGCGGCAGCCCTGCCTGGGCCTCGGCGACGTCGCGACCGTGAGCGTCAAGAAGGGCACCCCCGACATGCGGCGGAAACTCGAGAAGGCAGTGGTCATCCGGCAGAAGAAGGAGATCCGCCGCCCGAACGGCATCCGTCTCTCGTTCGAGGACAATGCCATGGTGCTCATCAACGAGCGCGGCGAGCCGAAGGGAACCGAGATCAAGGGGGCTGTCCCCCGCGAGATCGCGGAGCGTTTCCCGAAGATCGCCTCCATGGCGACGACAATCGTGTAAGGTGTGGTAAGAATGGTACGCATAGTTAGCAAACAGCCGAGAAAACAGCGCAAGGCGCGTTACAACGCACCGAACCACACCCGGGGCCGGTTCCTCTCCGCAGCGCTCTCCCCCGAACTCCGTGGGAAGTACAACTCCCGGAGAACCCGTGTGGTCAAGGGCGACACCGTGAAAGTGCTCCGTGGAGACTTTGCCGGCGACGAAGGCGTCGTCGATGCGGTGGACATGAAGGCGTGCCGGCTGGTCGTGCACGGCGTGATGGTGACGAAGGCGGACGGAACCGAGGTTCCCCGGCCGGTCGATCCCTCGAACGTGCAGATCACGAAGCTCAACCTGAAAGATAAACTACGTGAGGAAAGGCTCGGAGGCGGAGCATAATGTCAAAGTATCTCAAGCGGCTGGTAGCCCCGGGCTCCTGGCACATCCCGAAGAAAGTACAGAAATTCGTCATGAAGACCGCCCCCGGCCCCCACAACGCCGGCGCTCTGCCGGTCGGGGTCTGGCTCCGCGAGCACATCGGTCTTGCACAGAACGCGAGCGAGGTCAAAAAGATCCTGCACCAGCGGGACGTGCTCGTCAACGGACGGGCCTGCAAGGACTCGCGGATGGGCCTCGGTGTCTTTGATATCGTCTCGATCCCGAAACTCGGGAAGCACTACCGGATCCAGCTCGATGTGAAGGGCAACCTGGTCGCAATCGAGATCCCGGCGGAGTCCGCAAAGACCCGGCTCTGCAAGATCCGGAACAAGACCACGGTCAAGGGCGGCAAGGTGCAGCTGAACTTCGCGTTCGGTGCAAACGTCCTCGCCGACAACACCTACAAGGCAAAGGACTCCGTCGTCGTGACCCTCGGGACGGACGGCGAAGACCGGTTCAGGATCGTCGACCACTTCCCCTACGCGGAAGGCAACGTGGCCATGATCGTCGGCGGAAAGCACTCCGGCAAGGTCGGCAGGATCGTCGAGATCATCAGGACGGCAAGTTCCGTCCCGAACCATGTCATCCTCACGGACGATTCGGCCGGCGAGCGGTTCGAGACCATCGAGGAGTACGTCTTCATGGTCGGCCGCTCCGCGATAGCACCCGAACTGGAGGCCTCGGCATGACCGCGATGAAGGATATCTACATCGACAAGGTCGTCGTGCACATGGGTGTCGGAGAGAGCGGCGAGCGGCTGGTCAAGGCGGAGGATCTCGTAAAACAGATCACCGGCCAGAAGCCCGTCCGCACGATCGCGAAGCGGACCCAGCCGGCGTTCGGTATCCGGAAGGGCGCACCCATCGGGTGCAAGGTCACCCTGCGCCGGGAGAACGCCGAGAAGTTCATCACGACCGCCCTCGACATCATCGAGCGGCGGCTCGCACCCTCGCAGTTCGACCGGACCGGGAACGTCTCCTTCGGTATCGAAGAGCACACCGACTTTCCGGGCATGTCGTATGATCCGACAATCGGGATCTACGGCATGGACGTCAACGTGGTGCTCGAGTACAAGGGCGCCCGGATCGCACGGAGAAGCGTCGAGCGCAGGAAACTACCGGCCGACCAGAAAGTGAATAAAGAGGAAGCCATCGCGTTCATGTGCGAGAACTACCGGGTGGAGGTGTAAGGAATGGCAGAAGAGTCAGGAGCGCCTGCAACGGGTGCGAACGTACGGAAGTTCGGCCGCGGCGCGAACGAGTGCCGCATCTGCGGCCGGAAGCAGGGTCTTGTACGGAAGTACGGCATCTACTTCTGCCGCCAGTGCTTCCGCGAGTGGGCGAGCAAGATGGGCTTCAAGAAGATGAACTAGGGGTAGAGAATATGGCACGACTGAATCCAATCGCTGACGCGATGAGCACGATCAAGAATGCCGGAGATGCTGGAAAGGGCGAGGTTATTGTAGAACCCGCCAGCAAGCTTCTCGGCGCAATGCTCCGCGTCATGCAGGAAAACGGCTTTATCAGCGGCTTCGAGTTCATCGACGACGGCCGCGGCGGCCAGTTCCGGGTCCAACTATCCGGAACGATCAATAAGTGTGGCGCCATCAGCCCCCGGTTCCCGGTGGCGATGGCTGATATGGAATACTGGGAGTCGCAGTATCTTCCCGCGAAGAACTTCGGCATCCTGATCGTCTCCACCTCGAAGGGAGTCATCTCCCATGCAGAGGCACGGAACGAGGGGATCGGCGGGCAGCTGCTGGGATATGTCTACTAAAGGAGGGAGATGAGTATGGCAATAACACGACAGGTCGAGATCCCTCCCGGCGTTGACGTCACGCTCGACGGCGGCGTGCTCACGGTCTCCGGACCGAAGGGCACGCTGGTCCGCGACATGCGCTTCCCGCAGATCGACCTCATGGTCGAAGGCGGCGAAGTCGTCGTCTCCACGGCATCCGAAAAGAAGCGGATCCTTGCCATGACCGGCACGCTCGAGGCCCATGCGAAGAACATGATCCGGGGTGTCGCCGACGGCTACGAGTACCGGATGAAGGTGGTCTACAGCCACTTCCCGATCCAGCTCAAGCAGCAGGGCAACCGCCTTGAGATCACCAACTTCCTCGGCGAGAAACAGCCCCGGATCGCAAAGATCATCGAGGGCGTCACCGTCAAGATCGGAAACGATGAGGTGACTATCACCGGTATCGACAAGGAGAAGGTTGGCAACACGGCCGCAAACATCGAGCACGCGACCAGGATCACGAAGCGCGATCCCCGGGTGTTCCAGGACGGCATCTACATCACCGAGAGGGTGTGAAAACAATGGATGAAACAAGAAGACTGATCCGCGTCCGCACCCGGCACAACAAGCCTGCCTTCAAGAGGCGGGGCCTTCACCGCAAAGCGAAACTGGCAGATGTCTGGCGGCGTCCGCGCGGTCTGCACAACAAGCAGAGGCGGCAGTTCAGTGCGAAGGGTGCCCTCCCCCGGCCGGGATACGGAAGCCCTGCCGCAGTTCGCGGCATGCACCCGAGCGGCTATGCGGAGGTCCGGGTCTTTACACCGGCGGATCTCGTGGAGCTGAACCCGGAGACCCAGGCCGTCCGGATCGCCGGTTCCGTAGGCAACAGGAAGCGTGGAGCGATTCAGGAACGGGCTCTGGAACTCGGGCTCAAAGTCCTGAACGCAAAAGACCTCACTCCCGTGGCTGAGGCACCTGCCGCAACCGAAGAAGAAGAGGTGAACGAGGATGAGTGATCTCGCCAGCCAGAAGCGAATAGCGGCCGCCATTCTCAAGTGCGGGGTCAACCGTGTCTGGTTCGATCCCGAGCGTCAGGCCGATATCGAGGGAGCGATCTCGAGAAACGACCTGCGCGAACTTATCGGGGAAGGCGCGATCAGCGCGCACCCCGTGAAGGGAAACAGCCGCGGCCGAGCCCGCATCCGGATGGCAAAGCGTTCCTACGGCCACCGGAAAGGTCCGGGGCGGAGGAAGGGTGCTGCCGGAGCACGCGGTTCCAGCAAACGGTCATGGATCAGGAAGATCCGTGCACAGCGCCGCACTCTGCGCGAGATGCGCGAAGAAGGTACAATCGAGAGGAGTCTCTACCGCCTGATGTATCGGCGGGCTTCCGGAGGTCAGTTCCGGAGCGTGGCGCACCTTGAGGCTCAGATTGAGATAACGGCAGGGAGGATGAAATAATGGCAACCGGCCCAAGATACTTCGTGCCCTTCCGGAGAAGGCACGAGGGCAAGACCGACTACTACAAGCGGATGTCGCTCCTGTCGTCGGGAACACCGAGAATGGTCGTCCGGAAGACGAACCGGCAGATCATCGTACAGCTGGTCGTTCCCGAGGTCGAAGGAGATAGCACCCTGGTGGCCGCATACTCGGCGGAACTCGCCGGCTACGGCTACGAGGGATCGACTGCGAGCACCCCGGCCGCCTACCTGACCGGAATGCTCTTCGCGGTAAAGGCGCTGAACGCGGGGTATGGCGAGGCAATCCTCGACATCGGGCTCGCCCGGGCAAAACCCGGAGCGCGTGTCTTTGCCGCTCTCAAAGGAGCGGTGGATGCGGGTCTCGACGTCCCCTACGGCGAATCGATCCTCCCCGATGAAGAGCGGCTCAAAGGTGCCCACATCGCGGAGTATGCTCCCGAGCGGGCGGGCGACCTGGTAACGAATGTAGAGGCTGTGGCTCTGGCCATCAAGAAGGAGCTGGTGTGACATGGCATACGTACAGGAAGAATGGATTCCGCTCACCGGTCTCGGGCGCATGGTCGCCGCAGGCGAGATCACCAGTATCGATGAGGTGCTCGCGAGCGGCAGGCCGATCAAGGAGCCCCAGATCGTCGATCTCCTCCTGCCAGACCTGGAGGACGAGGTGCTGGACATCAACATGGTCCAGCGGATGACGGACTCGGGTCGCCGTGTGAAGTTCCGCACCGTCGTGGTGGTCGGCAACAGGAACGGCTACGTCGGGTTCGGCCAGGGGAAGGACGTCCAGGTCGGCAACGCGATCCAGAAGGCAATCGTAAACGCAAAACTGAATCTGATCAAGGTCTCCCGCGGCTGCGGCAGCTGGGAGTGCGGTTGCGAGACCGCTCACTCGATCCCGATCGAAGTGACCGGCAAGGCAGGGAGCGTCAAGGTGACGTTGAAGCCCGCCCCGCAGGGTATCGGTCTCGTGACCGGGGATATCCCGAAGAAGGTTCTGATGCTTGCAGGCATCAAGGACGTCTGGGCGTTCAACCGGGGACAGACCCGGACGACCATCAACTATGCAAAGGCGACGTTTGAGGCGCTGAAGCAGACGAACATGGTTCGGATCGGAGGGACGGAGTGATGTACGCGGTAGTACAGGTGCGTGGTGTGGTCAAGACCAACCACGAGATCAAGGACACCTTGAAGATGCTCCGCCTGCACCACGTGAACCACTGCGTTCTGGTGCCCGACACGCCGGCGTATCTCGGCATGATTCGCAAGGTGAAGGACTTCGTGGCGTACGGGGAGGTTGACAAGGATACCCTGGCCACCCTCCTGCGCACCCGGGGCAGACTGACCGGGGACGAGAAGCTGACCGATGAATACGTCCGCGCGCATACCCCGTATGCCGACATCGACGAGTTCGCGGCAGCGCTCTGCGACGGCGAGATGAGTTTCCGTGATCTGGTGGAGATCAAACCGGTGCTGAGACTGCACCCACCTCGAAAGGGCTATAAAACCATCAAGCGAACCTTTCAGCAGGGTGGAGCTCTCGGCTACTATGGTCCCCAGATCAACGATCTCCTCTACAAGATGAGGTGAGACAGATGCCCGTAAACAAGAGATCCAAATACAGGGGTTCACGGACCTGCGGCGGCGGTACGCACAAGAACCGGCGTGGCGCCGGCAACAGGGGTGGACGGGGTAGAGCCGGGCAGCGCGATCACCGCTTCTCTCACTTCTACCTGAAGGGCGAGATAGCCAACGGCAAGCACGGTTTTGTCAGCAAGACCTCCGAGCCGGTATCTGCTCTCGATGTCGGTGAGATCGATCAGATGGCTGAAGCGCTGCTTCGTGAAGGGCTTGCCACCCAGGAGGGCGATCTCATCGCCCTCGACGCCGCCGAACTCGGCATCGACAAGGTGCTCGGCGGTGGAAGAGTCACCCACAAAATGAGTATCTCTGCCCGGGAGTTCTCGGAACGTGCCCGGATGAAAATCGAGGAGATGGGCGGTCAGGCAACGACCGTCTGATCTTCTTTTTAGGTGAAACCATGGGAGATCTGCTGGATAGATTTGAACCCATCCTTGCAGCGATGCCTGCAGTCAGGGGGCCGGAAGGGCACGTCCACTTCAAGAATAAACTCATGTGGACGCTTGCCATCCTGCTTCTCTACTTCTCATTGACCAACATCGATATCTTTGGACTCTCTCCGCAGTCACAGGATCTTTTCGGAATGTACCGTGCCCTGCTTGCCGGTGCGAGCGGTTCGCTCCTGCATCTCGGTATCGGGCCGATCGTCACCGCGTCGATCGTGCTGCAGCTGCTCAAGGGTGCCGGACTCCTGCAGATCGATACCAGCGAAGCACGCGGGCAGGTCATGTATATGGGCCTGCAGAAACTGCTCATCTTCGTGATGATCATCGTCGAAGCGTTCCCCATGGTCGCGAGCGGTATGATGCTGCCCGACCCGTCGGTGGCAACGCAATTCTTCGGCGGCAATATGCTCACGGTCTCGCTCCTGATCTTCCTCCAGGTCTGCCTCGGCGGGCTTCTGGTGGTGCTGATGGACGAGGTCGTCACGAAGTGGGGCGTCGGTTCGGGTGTGGGGCTCTTCATCGTTGCGGGGGTCTCGCAGGGTCTCGTGAACGGGTTCCTGAACTGGCAGACGGGCACCGATCCCTTCCCGATCGGGTTCTTCCCGCGGCTCTTCGCCATAGGGACCTCGGGAGCGAGTTTCCTCGAGTACTTCGGGACGGACCTGCTCGCCCTCGTCACGACGATCGCCATCTTCATGGTCATCGTCTACGTGGAGTCGACCCGTATCGAGATCCCGCTCGCGCATACCGCCGTCCGCGGCGCCCGTGCGCGGTTCCCGGTAAAGCTCATCTATGCGAGCGTTCTGCCGATGATTCTCGTCCGGGTGCTGCAGGCGAACATCCAGATGATCGGGATGTTCCTCTCGAACGCCGGGATAAACATCTTCGGCGAGTTCCAGGGACAAATGCCGACGAGCGGCCTGATGTGGTATATCGCGCCGATCAACGCCCCGCAGGACTGGATGTGGTGGCTCTCCGATCTCGGACACGCCCCCTGGGAGATCATGTTGCGGATGGGCATCGATGTCACCGTTATGGTGGTCGGGGGCGCAATCTTCGCGCTCTTCTGGGTCAAGACCGCCGGCCTCGACTCGAAGGACGTGGCCCGGCAGATCCAGAGAAGCGGGATGCAGATCCCCGGCTACCGGCGGAGTGAGCAGGTGCTTGTGAAGTACCTCGACCGCTACATCCCGCGGATCACCGTCATCGGCGGTGTGTTCATCGGCCTTCTCTCGGTCGTCGCGAACCTCTTCGGTGTGATCGGTGCGGTCGGGGGAACGGGTCTGCTGCTTGCGGTGAGTATCACCTACCGCCTCTACGAGGAGGTCGCAAGCCAGCAGATCATGGAGATGTACCCGTTCATGCGGTCGTTCTTTGGAAAGGAGTAAGTCCGAAGGCCACGCCGGAGGCGGGGCCGGAGGAGTTGCTCCGGGAGAAAAAGGTGCATCAGCACCTTTTTCGACTGGGATAATCCCTCTTTTGACGGGGTTAACCCATTTCTCCTTCCCCTCAAAACCGCACAGAACCCATTTTCTACCCGGGATCACCCGGGCTCGAAGCAATTCCGAAAGGCATTACTCTTTCAGGCACGGATTTATCTTACAGAGAATGATACCCTAACGGGAGTGATAATGTTGGGAAAGAAAGTTGTCGTGACGGGGGTTCCCGGTGTCGGAAAGACCACCGTCATTAATGGTGCGATGGAGAGGCTGGCGACCGAAGGCGTCGCGTATAAGGCCGTCAACTTCGGCACGTTCATGTTTGAGGTGGCCAAAAAGGAGAATCTGGCCTCGGATCGCGATGAGATGCGCAAGCTCGAGAAAGATGTCCAGAAACGTCTTCAGCAGGCGGCTGCCACGGGAATCGCCGCCATGAGCGGGGAGGCAAACATCATCATCGACACCCACAGCACTGTCAAGACCCCGACGGGGTTCCTTGCGGGGCTGCCCGAATGGGTGCTCCGCGAGTTGATGCCCGATATCGTCGTGCTGGTGGAGACCGACCCCGACCAGATCCTGATGCGCCGGCTCGGCGACGCGTCAAGGGCCCGCGACATGGAAGGATACCGTGCGATCGCCGAACACCAGGAGTTCAACCGCGCAGTCAGCGCGGCATATGCGATGTATACCGGCTGCACCATCAAGATCGTCCGGAACGAGAACTTCCTGCTCGAACAGGGCATCGACGACCTGGTGAGTGTGCTGAGGTAACCTGATATGGTCGACCTGAAGAAGCACGGCCCGACGATCGCCCTCCTCTTTACCATGCTCGTGATGCTCTCGTACAGCGTCGAGTGGATACGGGTGACGGTCGGTTCGGCGATGGATGTAGTGCTGGGCCCGTTCATCGATACTCTCGGCGTGCCGTTCTTCGTCATGATCCTGATCCTCTCGAGCATCACGGGCCTCTACTCCTCGCTCGTCCAGAAGTACACCATCGACTACGAGAAGATGCAGGAGACGCAGGCGAAGATGAAGGTCTTCCAGAAGGAGTTCAGGGAGGCTCAGCTCTCCGGGGACGAAAAGAGGATCAAGAAACTCCAGGGAAGACAGGAGCGGATGATGCAGGACCAGCTCGACATCTCCCGGCAGCAGTTTACGCCGATGGCGATCATCCTCGTGCTCTCCGTGCCGATCTTCTTCTGGCTTCTCCTGCGGCTTCCCGAGATCGGTGCATCGCCCGCCATTGAGACCGGCATCGTGCTGCCGTTCCTCGGTGCGGTCAGCCTCTCGGGCTTTGCGTTCTGGATCGTCCCCGCGTGGATTCTCTGGTACATGATCTGCTCGCTGACGATCAGCCAGGTGATCAGAAAGGCCCTCAACATCGGAGGGCTCTGATGCGGATCACCATCAGCGGCCCGCCGGGGAGCGGCACCACGTCGCTCGCCCGCTACCTCGCCGGGAAGCACGGGCTCGACCTCATCTCCGCGGGAGAGGTCTTCCGCCAGCTCGCGAAGGAGCACGGCATGGACCTCGCCGATTTCGGGAAGTTCGCGGAGAACGATCCCTCGGTCGACCGGATGATCGACGCCCGGCAGAAAGAGATAGGCGAAGCCGCCGAAAACATCATCATCGAGGGCAGGCTCTCGGGGAGGATGGTCGGGAACGCCGATCTCAGGATCTGGCTTTCGGCATCGCTTTCCTGCCGGGCAAGGCGCATTGCGGGGCGTGACGGGATGGACGAAGAGGGGGCCCGGGCCTATACCGAGAACCGGCAGCGATCGGAGGCCACCCGCTACCGGAACTACTACGGTATCGAGATTGACGACCTCTCGCCGTACGATATCGTCCTCTCGTCCGAGACCTTCGGCGTGGACGCCCTCGGCACTATCGTGGACGCCGCGATCGCGTGCCTTGCACGGCAGCAGGCCGCCGACCTCTAAAGCCCCCCCGTCCTCTTTGCTTTTATCTTTTTGATGCGCCGGAGCCGCGTCCATTCCTGCCGTTCCATCTCGTCGCGCTGATTCTCGATGAACCGGCGCGCCTCCTCAAGTTCCGGGATGATCTTGAACTCCAGCGCGTTCACCCGCCGCCGCGTCTTCTCGATATCGTCGAGCAGGTGCTTGATTCCTCCTTCGAGTTCGGCGGTTGCGATGATCGCTTCGAGGAGTTCCTCGTAGGCGTCGGCCGCGTCGTCGATGACCGACGACGTTCCGAGGATGCCGTAACCCCGCTGATCGAGCGTCTTTCTCACCATCACCGGTTCGAGGTCCGGGAGCCGCACCCCGAATACGTTCCTGTGTCCGGTCGTATAGGAGGGATAGGCCTCCACCGAGAGCGCTGCAAGGAGCACTCCCGTCGCCCCCTCCATCATGGCGGCGACCGCTACCATCTCCCGTGCGCCGGCGTACTTCTCTTCGAGTTCCTGACGCTCTCGGGCTGCCTGCTCGGTGAGCCCGACCAGGTCCAGCATCATGCCGTCGAGTTTCATCGATAAAAGCCGGTGTACCCTCTCTGCGAGCGCCATCCGCCGCCTGACGATCAGGAGGCCGGCCCTGGTGGGTTTGATGTCGTCGACCGGCATGATATCTCTCCTACAGGACGATGTACTGCCATATTCGCTCGGGCGCGAGATCGAATGCTTTCCCCCGCGCGATTGCCCGCAGGTTCGCGACCTCGTATTTCTTCCGCTCCAGGTAGGCAAGCACCGGCAGAACCGAGAACGGGTGCCGCCGGGAGAGCGCCTCCAGATGATGGAGCCTGACGCGGGTGACCGCCATCTCGACCTCGTGAACGGGCCGCCTGCGCCGGTGCCATCGCTGCCAGACCAGTTCTGCGGCATCGGTGCTCGAGAACTCCGGATCCTGCCTGAGTTCGCGCACCGCCTGGGCGAGAACCGGGACGATGTCGGTCGAAAGAAAGGCGTTGACGAACTCGCCTTCCGTCTCGATGCCGTAGAGCCTTCGGAAGAGGGCGATGGGGATACGGCCGCCGGAGATCATCGTCCGGTCGATGGTCGCGAGATCGCACGCCTCTTCTGCGCAGTGGAGCCGGAGGAGGTTTCTCATGTTGGTGATGTCGATCTCGAACCGGAGGTAACCGTTCAACTCCTGGCACCCGCTGCACCCGGTTGCGGCAAGGCCGAGCAGGTCGGCGTAGTATTGCCGGTACAGTTCGTCCTCGATCCGGGCAAAAACCCCCTTCTCACCGCAGACCCGGTAGTACTCCGCGAGAACCGGGTAGAGCCGCCAGCCCTGGAGTTCCTCGATAGCCTCGCCGCAGTTTGTGACGTTAAGAAGGCGGTCGAGGAGCGTGCCGTCGAGTTCCCCCGCCGGGACGAGGAGATCGCGGATCTGACGCCGGGGTATGTCGTGAACCGTGCCCCGCAGGATTGCCATGACGTTTGCGATGTCCCACCGGTTGAGGTATTCCCCGGTCAGGGTATGCAGGTCGCCGGGAGCGGTCGCCATGGCGTGGCGGAACGATTCTGCAAGGTTGTGGTTCACCGCCTCTTCGATGAGCTGGGCGCCGGAAAAGTCGTGCGCGAGATCCAGAATATGGTGTTTATAATCCTCCCGCCGGCTGAGGTAGCCGATCACCCCCGGGATGCTCATCTGCATGAGCCGCAGGTACTCTTCACGGGGAAGGAGCGTCGTCCTCCTGACCCGGAACCGGGTGCAGGCATAGATGCACGAGGGGGAGGTCACGCCCGGCGCGGGCATGCCCTCCCATTACCGTCCCCCTGCTATAAATCGCACCCGGTTGACCGGGGATGGGGGGCGGCCCCCTTGGAACGTACCGGCAACGACTCCGGGCGACAGGATAAGGTGTCGGCCTCCCCCGGGGAACCGGACGGGAGGCATGTTTGAGGCTTACAGCAGCGGCATGACGATCATCGTCAACAGTTCGCTCTCCGGGTACTCGGGCCCGTTGTAATAGTATTCGTAGACGGTGCCGGCAGGCGTAAGCCCGTTCTTCTCTATCCAGTCCGCCATCTCCTCGTAGGTCGACGCCATCTCTCCATACGCGCCGCGGTGCATGCAGAAGACGACGTTGCTTTCCGGGATGGAGCCCGATTGGATCTTTCCCTTCTCCGGGAGTATCTTCGATACGGGAAACCCCATCTCCACATCGAGATCCTGCATGTCCATGTTGTGATATGCCACATACGGGACGTCCGAGAGGAGCTCCCCGAGTTCCTTCAGGTAATCAGCCATTCTGCCGTACCCCTCACCGATCAGCATCGGCAGATCTTCGACCTTTGCCCGGGTGCGGATCGATATGGTGGGTTGCTCTCGCTTTCGCAACAGTTCGATATTCGATACTCTCGGCATCTTACTCCTCCAACTCTCCCGACGCGCCCCTTTACCCTGCAAGCGTTCCGGGCTCTCTCTGTCGATGATTCTATCTCGCTCTTCAAATACTTTCTGCCGGCGGGCCGCTCCCCCACCTCCTGCAGATAAGGTTCATATCTTGCGCCGCCAACCCACCATCGAGCACCATGCCCTACTCGGTCGTGACGGGGGATCTCTTCTCGGCCCACGACGCGCCTGGCCACCCCGAGTCGCAGGCCCGCCTCGACGCCGCCCTCGCGGGGGTGCCGGCCGATGCCCGTCGCATCGCCCCGGAGCGGGCGACGGTCGACGATCTGGCGCTGGTGCACACAGAGCGGCATATCGAAGGAGTCCGCTCGTTCTGCCGGGAGTGTCCGCCCGGCCGCGCCCGCTACCTCGATCCCGATACCTACGTCACGGCCGGTTCGTTCGATGCGGCGCTGTATGCGACCGGAGCCGCATGGCAGGCGGTGGAACGGGCTCTCGACGGCGAGCACTCTTTCGCTCTCGTCCGCCCGCCGGGGCACCATGCCGCACCCGACCGGGCGATGGGGTTCTGTCTCTTCAACAACGTTGCCGTGGCAACCGCGAAAGCACTGTTATCGATCGGCCGGGTGGCGGTCGTGGACTGGGACCTGCACCACGGGAACGGCACAGAGGAGGCGTTCTACACCTCTGATCGGGTGTTCTACTGTTCGGTTCACCAGGCGGGGATCTTCCCCGGTACCGGATGGCCGGAAGAGCGGGGAGCCGGTCCGGGTGCGGGGTATACCGTCAACGTGCCCCTTGTATCAGGTTCGACCGGCGCCGACTACGCGCTCGTCTTTAGCCGGGTCTTCGTCCCGATGCTCCGGTGGTTCGAACCGGACGTCGTGGTGGTCTCGGCAGGCCAGGACGCGCTCTTCGACGACCCGCTCGGTTCCCTCCTTCTTTTGCCCGAAGACTTCGGGGCGCTGGCGGGGATGCTCGTGGACGCGACCCCTGCACCTCTCGCCCTCGTGCTCGAAGGGGGTTACGGCCGGTCGCATGCAGGGGCGATCGGGGCGATCGTTGCCGCCCTTGACGGCGCCCGCTTCAATCCCGCGGGCGGCGGGGCGAAGGCGAGCACCCGGCACCTCGTGGAGGCGTATGCCGGCCGCCGGCATGCCGTCCCGCTCTGACGTCGATCAGGTTCATCTCCTCCCGGGTCGATCGGATGACTATGAACTGCATCGCCGATCATATCCTGATTGTAACGGGTGCTCTCCTCCTCATCGCCCTTGCCGCCGCACCGGCGGTCTCCGCCGTTTTGGTGTACCCGGGAAGTGAGTTAGCGCTCACGGGGACGAGCACGGGGAGCGATACCGTCTACCTCTTCGTGACCGGCCCGAACCTCCCGCCCGCCGGCGGACGGCTTGACAATCCTCACACGGCCGTCCGCTCGGGCGATCCGGGGAGTTTCACAAGGGTGACGGTCGGTAGCGACGACCGCTGGACCTACCGCTGGAGGACGGGCGAGGCCGGGCTCGACCCCGGGACGTACACTGTTTACGCCGTGGAAGCGCCTGTCGACCGCCGGAACCTCGCCGGCCACGGCTACATGACCATCCCCGTCACCCTCGGGTCTCCACCGGGAACCACGGTTACGGGAACCGCCGTGCCCGCCACCCCGCCCGTGGAGACGGCGACCCCGACGGCGACGGTGCCGGTGACGGCGCCCGCTCCTGAGCCGACGACAGCGGCGCCTCCCCTCGCCGCCCTCATGACGGCCGGTGCGGCGGTTGCTGCGGCGATCCTGCGGCGCTGACCCGCACGGGAGAGGGTTTCCACTCCCATAAATATATATTCACAGATGTACTATTATGTACAACGATGTTTAGCGTGGTCGGGTCATCCGGTCTCCGTCCCGCTGCACATACCCTGTCAATCGCTCGTAGAACCCTAGTAGTATGAGATTGATACCATGAAATCAAGAGATATTGCAATCGTCGGCATACTCCTTGCCATAGGAGCCATCATCAGGTACATGTCCCTCCTGATCCCCGGCCCCATCGTATCGAACCTCGTGATCGCCTTCTACTGCCTCGCCATCATCCTCATCGCGCCCACGTTCCGTGAGGCGCTCGGGATCGGCGTCGTGGCCGGCGTCGTCTGTGCGCTTCTCAGCCACTCGATCTTCCCGCCCGCAAACCTCATCAGCGAACCCATCGGTGCGGTCGCCTGTCTCGGGGTTTACCTGGTGCTGAGAGACCGGTTCGTCCTCGCCCCGGCGGTAACGACGCTTCTCGCCACGTTCGCGAGCGGGTTCTCGTTCATCCTCATCTCCATCCTCGCCGTTGCCCCGACGGTTCTTGACAAGTTCGGAACCCTCGAGGCGTTCCTCGCGGTCACCGTGCCGATCGTCCTGATCACGGCGGGGGTCAACGCCGCCGTCGCCCAGGCGCTCGAGATGCCGGCATCGCGGGCACTGATGCGGGGGGCCCGAGAGAAGGCCCCGGGACGGGATTCGAGGCCGGTCGATGAGTCCTGAGACCGGGGGAGAGATCGCCCTCTCCCTCCGGGGGGTCTCCTACACCTACCCCGGCTCGGAGACGCCGGCGCTTGATAGGATCAGCCTCGAAATAGGGAGAGGGGAGATCGTCTTCGTCACCGGCCCTACCGGGGCGGGCAAGACGACGCTCTGCCTTGCGGCGTCCGGCATCCTCCACCACGAGTACGGCGGCACGCTCGATGGCGCGATCGCCATCCTCGGAAAGAGCGTCCGGGACTACCAGAACATGGGCGAGATCGGGCGGCACGTCGGGGTGGTCTTCGACGACGCCGATGCCCAACTCATCTTCACGACCGTCGAGGAGGAGGTCGCGTCCGGCCTCGAGAACCTCGGCCTCTCCCGGGAGGAGATGCAGCGGCGGCTCCGCGAGGTGATGGAGGCGACCGGGATCGCCGATCTTGCGGACCGTGCCCCGCACACCCTCTCCGGGGGGCAGAAGCAGCGGGTCGCCATCGCCGCAACCATCGCTCTCGGCACGAAGATCCTGATCCTCGACGAACCCACCGCCGAACTGGACACGGAAGCGACCGGTGCGGTATCCGCCCTTCTCCGGCGGCTCTCCGGCGAAGGTACCGCCGTGCTCATCGTCGAGCAGAAACTCGGCGACCTAGCCGCCATCGCGGACAGGATGGTCGTCGTCGAAGGCGGAGCGATCGTCAGGGAGGTCCTTCCCGAGCAGATGGCGGAGGACGCCTGCCTGCAGCACCCGGCAGGCGACGGCGCCCGGCCTCCCGCACCGGCGGCAGCCCCCCCGGGGGCGCCACCCGTCATATCCGTCCGGGGGCTCGTCCACCGCTACGACGGGGTTGTGGCCGTCCGGGACCTCGACCTCGAGGTCGCTTCCGGAGAGATCGTCGCCGTGGTCGGGGAGAACGGATCCGGGAAGACGACGCTCGTCAAGCACTTCAACGGGCTGCTCCGTCCGACCGAAGGCAGCGTCACCGTCGACGGACTCGACGCCGCAACCGTCCCGATAGCGGAACTCGCGCGCCACGTGGGCCTCGTCTTCCAGAACCCGGACACCATGCTCTTTGCGGAGACTGTGGCGGAGGAGGTGGCGTTCGGGCTCAGGAACATCGACCCCGGCGCTTCGGAAGAGCCGGTCGACGCGGCCCTTCGCGAGGTCGGTCTCATCCACCGGAAGACGGCCTACCCGCGTTCGCTCTCGCGGGGCGAGCGGCAGCGTCTGGCCATCGCCTGCGTCATCGCCATGAAACCGAACGTGATCGTGCTCGACGAGCCCACGACCGGGCTTGATACCCGCGAATCGGGAAGGGTCATGGAGATCCTCGGCCGCCTGCGGCAGGACGGCCACACGATCATCATGGTGACGCACGATATGCGTCTTGGAGAGGAGTATGCGGACCGCACCGTCCGGATGGAGCAGGGAAGAATCATCCATGACAGCGGAATTTACGAGGAGGAACCATGTCCGAAATCATGCAGTACGTCACCCGGGAGAGCGCCTTTCACCGCCTCCACCCGCTCACCAAACTGATCTTTGCGGTCGTCGTCGTGGCCCTTGCGGTGCTGACGAGCGATACCGTGATGCTCACGGCTCTTGCCGGGGCGGTCGTGGCCATAGCGATCGTGAGCGGGCTCGCCCGCGATCTCCTCCGGCAGGTTCCGCTGCTCATCTCGCTCGCGGCGAGCCTGCTCGCCCTCACCGTTCTCACCATCAGGAGCGGGGAGATCGTCTGTTACCTGGTTCCGCAGTCGATCCCGGTCATCGGCGGGGCGCTCCCCGTCACGGCGGGGGCGATCGACCTTGCACTCGCGATGTCGCTTCGGTTCGCCGCGATGCTCTTTGCGTTCCAGCTCCTGGTCATATCGACCCAGCCGCGCGACCTCGTCCACGTCATGGACCGTCTCAGGATGCCGGTCGACTACACCCTCATGTTCCTGATCGCGCTCCGGTTCATCCCGAGCCTGCAGCTCGAGGGGAAGCGGATCCACGAGGCGCAGCTTGCCCGCGCCTACAACCCGGGGAACGGCCTTGCCGGGAAGATACGGGGGCTCTTCCCCATCATTATCCCCCTGGTCTCGAACTCGCTCGGGAAGGCCACGATCCTCGGGCTGACGATCGATCTGCGTGGATACCGTTCCGGCAGGCGGACGCCGATGCGCGACCTCTCATTGGGCCGCGCCGACGTCGCCGGGATCTGCTGCATGGGCGTTGTGGTCGCAGGGTATTTGGCCGTGCTGCTCGTATAGCCTGGTATGTGCGGCGGTTCACCTCCGGCGGCGTTCGAGTTCTACATCGGCGGGAGCGCCGGGCCGTCCCTCTATGTCAGGCTCGCGGACGGCCGGCTCCTCTACGAGTGGGCGAGTGCCGGCGGCTACTCCGGGGTGGTGACGGAGGCGTCGCCGGCACCGGAGGAATGGGGGCGGTTCCGGGAGGCTGTCGACCGGCTCGGTGTCCGGGAGTGGGAGCAGGAGTACGTCTCCGCACACTCCTGCTGCGACGTCACCTACTGGCACCTGCGGATGGAGATGGACGGGTGGAATACCGTCGTCCGGGGTGCAAACGCCTACCCGGGTTCGGATGGCCCGGAGATCTCGAAGCAGTTTTGGGAGTTCCTCGCGGCGGTGAAGCACCTGATCGGCCGCGAACCGTGATTGTTCAGGGAGAAAGCCCTTTCAGGTGTTCGAGGCTTCGTTCGTAGTCCTGAAACGTGTTCGGCTCGACGACTTTCGTGACGCCCGGCGGGAGGGCCGCCATCACGCGGCAAAGATCGATGTTGCCGTCGCCGCAGGCCAGGTGGTCGTCCCGGCTTCCGCGGTTGTCGTGCAGGTGGACGTGGATTGCTGTTCCCTGTTCAAGAAAAGATGCCAGGTTGCCGTTTGTGTGGGCGTGCCCCACGTCGAGGGCGAAGCCGAGGTTCCGGTTGGCAAGGCGGTCGAGGAACTCCGGCGACCTGAAGAAGCAGATCTCCCATGCCCCCATGTTCTCGACGGCGAACCGGACGTTCACCTCCTGCTGAACGGCGGCGAGGTCGTCAAGCGACCGGTCGAGAGCAGCCTGCGCAACCACCCGCATCTCTTCTCCCCAGACGTGCCCCGGGTGGACGACCAGCCGTTCGGCGCCGATCCGGTCGCAGACCGCTGCGAGATCCAAAAGAACCCTGACGGCCGCTCTTCGAAGGCGCTCATTCTCGGACGCGATGTTGATATCGGCGACCGGGGCGTGGACGGTGTAGCGGAGATCGAACGAACGGCAGACCTCTTCGAACCGGAAAAGATTGTGGGGGCCGTCGGAGAGGATCTCCGCGAGGTTCGTACGGCTGGAGATGAGACCAAGCGCCTCCTCGAGCGTCCGGTCCATCAGGCAGCAGGTGGAGCAGCCGATCTCGTTCACGTTCCGGCCTACCTCTTCTGCAGGAGCAGGACGGCTGCGGATAATGCGCAGATGAGCGTGATCGCGCCGAACCCCGGTGATTGAACCGTCCCGGTCGGCTTCGGCGTGCCCGTCCCGGTGGTTTCCGGATGGAGGTGGCCCGCCACTTCTTCAAGCGCATCCACGATCCGCGGGCTCCCCCGGCTGACGACGTCGGCGTCGATGACGTAGACGCGGTCGTTCCTGACCGCATCGAGCCTCTGCAGGCGGGGCTCGTTGATGATGTAGTTGTAGATGGCGTCGTAGCCGTCCCGGTCCATCCCGCTGCCCGAACTGACCAGGATGTAGTCGGGATTCGTGGTGATGAACGCCTCGAGGCTGACGATGCTCCAGCCGTCGACCGGGCCGAACGCATTGGTTCCGCCGGCAATCGTGATCACCTCGTTCTGGAACGTTCCCTGCCCGCAGACCCAGAGCGGGTCGTGCCAGATGACGTGGGCGACGGACGGTTGTTCGGTCCGGCTCTCGGCCACCTCTCCGGCAACAACTCCCATGCGTGCCCGGAGTTCTTCGATGAGTCTCGAAGCCTCTTCTTCCTGCCCGGTTGCCCTTCCGGCAAGTTCGATGTCGTGCAGGACACCGTCGATCGTCTGCGGGTCGAGGGTGACGACGGTCATCCCGAGCGATCGCAGGCGGTCGATGACTTCGTCGGTGTTGGCGGGCGCGGCGAAGATCAGGTCGGGCTCCATAGCGATCACTTTCTCGATGTTGACGGTGCTAAAACCGCCTACCTTCGGCTTATCGGCTGTTGCCGGCGGATAGTCGCAGCGTTCGGTGACGGCGACGATGCGGTCATCAAGCCCGAGGGCATACAGGATCTCGGTATTGGAAGGCGCGAGCGAGACGATTCTCTGCGGTGCTCCCCGGATGAGGACGGTCTTCCCGGAGTCGTCGGTCACCGCCACGGATCGTTCGCCGCCGTCCGCCGTTGCGAGCGGTTCTTCGAGAGGCACGGGTGTCGCACCGGCCGTCCCGGCGAGCAGGAGCAGCACGACAAGCGATGCAAGAGAGTGTATCAGGCGCGTGGTTTGCATTACTATAGTACACTTGCGTTGAGGTAATAATAACTTACAAATCGTGATCACGCTATGGCACTGAAGCGCCTGCCGATCGTGTGTTTCCCGTTCCCAAAACGATCCGGCGCATACCGGCGGGTTTGATGGCCGCAGGGTGCGGTCTGGGGTTCAATCGCGATCGGAGCCGTCCCGCGAGAGGCGGGCAAGAAGTTCCTCCGCCCCCTCGACCCGGAGCGCCCCGCGCGCCTCCAGGTTCGCCAGCACCGCACCGGCTTCGCCCCCGGTGCAGTCTTCCATCCGGGTGGTATGGTCTCTTGCGTAGAAGACTACGGACTTTGCCGGATAGTCGAGCAGCACCCGGAGGTTGTCGAGGTTCCCCCTGCCGATCGGCATCGCCGTAACGATGACGGCGTCCGCGCTGTCCAGGCACTTCCTGAGGCCCGAGAGCGATTCCGGGGTGATGCCGTGAAACGGGGGCTCTACGACGCAGGGAAGGCCGAGGTGCATGGCCGTCCCGTAGTCGGTGTCGAGGACGTTTAAGACGCCGCAGGTGACCGTGAAACCCGCGGCGTGGAGCAGGTGGAGGATGTCGGAGCCCGTTCCCCCGCCGCAGACGACGTGCACCCGCCGGTTCGCTCCCGCACTCGACTGGTGCATGTATACCGGCAGGACGTACGGTTTTCCCGTAAGCGGGTGCGGTTTGACGAGCATCTCCATCCCGAAGATCTCGCGGATGTTTTCACGGGTCAGGACCGCCCCGGGTGCTCCTGCGGCGTAGACCTTCCGGTCTTTGAGAAGCAGGAGCCGGTCGCAGTAGTATGCGGCCAGGTTCAGGTCGTGAAAGACGCTTACGACCGTGATCTCACCCGCGAGGTCCCTGATGATGTTGAGGATCTCGACCTGGTGGCTGACGTCGAGGTTCGAGGTTGCTTCGTCGAGCAGCAGGATCGTCGGTTCCTGCGCGAGCGCCCGCGCTATGAGCACGCGCTGGCGTTCCCCGCCGCTGATGTCGTGCACCGAGGCCCCGGCGAGAGCTGCGACGTTTGCAAGGTGCATGGCGTGGTCGCAGATCTTCACATCCCGGGCCGTCTCGGAGGCAAACCTTCCGATGTAGGGGTGCCTGCCCATCATGACGACGTCGCGCACCGTGTAGTCGAAGCCGATCGAGATGTCCTGCGGAACGACCGCAACCCGGCGCGCAAGTTCGCGGTGCCCGAGCGAGTCGAGATCCCGGTCGTCAAGCAGGATCTCCCCGTTATCCCGGGCGACGACCCGGCTCATCGCTTTCAAAAGCGTCGTCTTTCCCGATCCGTTCGGCCCGACGATACCGAGGATCTCGCCTGCGTCCGCGTGGAACGTGATGGCTTCGAGGATCTTCTTTGCGCCGTAGGAGACGTCGATATCGATGATTTCAATCGGTTTCATGCTTTCATCCGGCTCCGGAGGAGGTATATGAAGAACGGTGCGCCGAAGCAGGCGGTCAGGATACCGACCGGCATGTCGCTCGTGAAGGTTCGCGTGAGCGCATCCGCCCATACGAGGAGGATGGCGCCTGCAAGTGCGGCCGCGGGAAAGAGGAAACGGTGGTCGGGGCCGACGATCAGCCGCATCACGTGCGGAGTGATCAGGCCGATGAACCCGATTGAGCCGGCTACCGCAACGGCTATTCCCGTCACGAAGGCGCTCAGTGCGAGGAGGATCTGTTTCGCCCGCTCGACGTTCACCCCGAGGTGGGTTGCGTCCTCTTCGTTCAGGGCGAGGATGTTGAGGTCGCGTGCGAAGAGATAGATCCCTGCGGCTCCGATCAGGATGAGAAGGGCGACGATGACGTCGTTCCACGATATGTTCCAGAATCCTCCCATCAGCCAGAACATGATCTGGTGCAGGCTCCGTCCTGCGGTATACATGAGGAAGGAGAGGAGTGCCGACAGGAGCGTCGCGAGGGCGACACCGGAGAGCAGGAGCGTCTCGACCGGGATCTTGCCCCCTCTGCGGGCGATGAAGTATACGGTAAACGTTGCGATCATCGCCCCGGCGAATGCAAGCACGGTGCGTCCCGTACCGGCAAAGAGGACGATTGCGAGGGTAGCCCCGAGCGCCCCGCCCGACGACGTGCCGATGATGTAGGGGTCGGCCATGGGGTTTCGGAACAGCGCCTGCATGGCCGTGCCTGCCACGGCAAGCCCGCACCCTACCAGCGCCGCGGCGATCACCCTCGGCAGCCGGATCTCCCAGAGGATCATCCAGGCGTTGTCCGAGGTAAGCAGCGACCCCAGGGCAAGCCCGCTCGGTCCGAGAGCGACCGCGGAGGCCATGCTGATGAGGAGCGCGCAGATGAGTGTTGCGATGATGATCGGTGCCGTTCTCCGCATAGGTGTGTCATAAAATTAAGTTTACTTTGTTAAAATCTATTTGGATTGTCTGCATGGGTTCTCTTGATACCTGGTGTATGCACGAGTTCGTTTCCTCTAACTGCATGGAGCAAACCTCATTGCCCTGGATAACCAAGAGATCAGGCATATGGGCAATCTGAATGTTGCCGTGCTGGGACCCGTCGGTTACGCAAAAGACCTCGGGAAAAAAGGCACGGAATCCGATATCACCTTTTATAACCTGAAGAAGGGCGAGGACACCGTCACCGTCATCGAGCCTACCCGGTATCCCGAACGGCTGGCGCCGCTCTTCTACGCCGCATCGATGGCGGATGCGGCTCTCGTCGTGGTGAGCGAGATCACGCCGATGCTCGGGGAGTGGGTGTTGATGCTCAATGAGGCGGGGGTGGAGCGGGGCTACATTGTCCTCCGAAACTACCTGACCCCGGAAGACGTCGCGCCGCTCCTGCGCGGGACGGTGCTCGAGCATTACGCGTTCGTGGACACCGACCCGATCGCGCTGCGCGATCTCCTGCTTGGCGAGGCGCATACCCGCTCCTCCGTCCCGTCCGCCGCCGGTGTTGTGGGAACCATCCCCATCGACCACCACTTCAACGTCCGCGGCATCGGGACGGTCATCCTCGGCGGCGTGGTGCGGGGCGGCATCAGGAAGCACGACACCCTGAAGGTCTACCCCGGGGAGCAGGCGATCACGGTGCGCTCTATCCAGAAGCACGACGACGACTTCGACTGGGCCGCCGAGGGCGACCGCGTGGGGCTTGCGCTCAAGAACATCGAGTCCGACGACCTCGACCGCGGGTTCGTCCTCTCCAATGACCCCGCAATCCGGCTGGGTGCGAAGGTTGAGGCACGGGCGACCCTGGTCAGGTACTGGCCGGCGCCGCTCACGGCAGGGACGGTGCTCCACCTCGGCCACTGGATGCAGTTCATCCCGGCGCGGGTGGAGGCGGTGCGGGACGACGGGGACTGGCGGCAACCGACGCTGACGCTCGTGCTCGAGCGGGATCTCGTCTACCTCCCGGGCGACGCGGCGGTGCTCCACTACCTCGAGGGCGGGAAACTCCGGATCGCCGGGCATATCGAGCTCGCGTGAGCGGCCGGCGCGGGGAGCCCTTCGCCTTCCGGCAGGCACAATCTTTTTTTCGGGCGTTTTCGGTAAACACCTCTGATGCCCGCATTTCCGGGGTGCACCTGATCTCCGCCGCCGCTCCTGGGTTCGCGAGTCAGGAGATCTGCGGTTCCCGCTGAAGGGATGCGACGTTCCGGGAGAGACTGGACGTAAGGACGGCGTAAAAAAAGTAGGGTTTAGATGAGCCTGAAGAGCGGGTGGGTGTCCACCTGGGGCTCGATGCCGAAGTCGCGTGCCGCTTCCAGCACGACGATGTCGGTGTAGGCCTGTGCGGTGATCATCGCCTCGACGTTCTCGATCGGGCCGTACATGATCAGGTCGGCACCGAGGGTGCTTGCAATCATGTTGCAGCCGATATCGGGCGCAGACCAGGCCGCCTGGCGCAGACCGTCCGTACCACCGAGGTAGTGGTGCAGGAGCTGCTCAACGAGTCCTTCTTTGCCCTCGAGACCGGCAAGCTGCTGTGAGGGAGTCTTCTTCGTTCCCTTCCAGCGCTTCAGCCAGGTCCAGGAGACGGTCATGTTGTGGTAGGCACCGCCGGTCGGCAGGCCGTGGATCGCCTTGCAGGCGAGAATCTCACGGTACGAACCGCCGGAACCGAGACCGAGCGGGGTTGCCGCGGTGTCGAGGATCGGGCGGGTGATGCCGCACTTCTCCGCGATCTCGAGCATACCCATCTCCTGTCCCGCGACGCCGCCCTCGGTCAGGACCTTCTCGCGGCCGGCAACCGACGGGTCGCCGGGGTTGAAGGCAAGGACGATTGCTGCGTTCACGTCGCTCTTTGCCAGCGCCTCGATGTTCTCGGGCAGGATCGAGCCGTTGATCGAGTTGTAGATCGCACGGTCCGCAATGCCGGCCTGGGTGACGTACTCGCACGCGTGGGCGAGCGCCGCCGGGACGGACGAGTCCATCAGGAACGCGGTCTTGTCATCGATGCTGCAGAACCAGTCGATGTAACTCTCGAAGGCCTCGCCGAACTCCCCGATGATCTGGATGAAGTGCGGAATGCCGGTGATATCCGAGAGTTCCTGGCAGCGGTTCCAGAGCGCCTCTGCCTTTTCCTTGTCAATCTTTCCAGTGTGGTCATCCAGTACAACTTCGTGCTTGTTGTAGAAGATGGATGCACCGAGCACGGTCGGGTATTCTCCAGGCTGCCCGCCGATTTTGGTACCGTTGAAGTCGTGTACCGTCTGCTCTTTTTCGAATTTGAACATATTCGTCAATCCTCCTTACAGATACCCAATCAATTTGGGCAGTAATACCAACAACATCATGAATACAATCAAACCTGCGACCAGTCCGTACAGGATGCCGATATCGCGCCCGATCTTTCTTCCAACACGCTGGGCGATCTCGGCATCGACGAACTCGATCCGCTCCTCAATGGCGTTGAGCCGTTCCTCGATCTCAAGGAACTGCGGGTTTGCACCTGCAACGGCGACTTCCGCCGCACCGCCTGCTTCCTTGACCTCGACGATCATGGGTTCCGCGCCGAAGGCACCTGGGTCTCTGGCCTTGAGCTCGTCGATCTTGGCCTTGATGGCACCCATGTCCTCGCTTTCCATGATGTTGACGATCTCGATCTGTTCCTGGAAGCGGCTGATCGCATCGTCGGAGAGGTTCTCGATGAACGGGATTGCTCCCTGGGCGCCGACAATCTTTCCGCCGGAGACTCCGCCTTCGTGCAGGGCAATGAAGCTCTGCCCGGACAGATGTCCCTTGACCTCCGTACCGCAGCAGAGGATGAACCTGATGTTGGGGTTGGAGATGACGTTCGCGATGATCTTCTCAAGGCCGAGATTCTCGGTCTTGCAGGACCCGGCGATTGCCGCTCCGGCATCGCAGATGCCCTGCTCGTCGAGGTGGGATCCCATGGTGACGACGCCGACGCAACTCTGTGCATCTCCCGTGTGGAAGTCGCCCTGAACAATCGGCCATCCGCTGGCCGGTGATTTCTTTTCAACCATGTTAGATCGCCCCCAGCAGCAGTGCCGGAATCACAATCAGAAGCACGGCTACGATGAGCCCAATCGCGAATCCGAGGATCCCCATGCCCATGATGCCCGACTCAAGTTTGGTCGTGCGGGCAAGGATCTGTGCCTTGTACCGGATGGAGTCCATCATTCTGTTGATCGAGGTCATCCGGATGGGGCCTGCCTGTGTAACTTCTTCTGCCATTTATCTCACCCCAGCAAGATGAACCCCAGAATCACGAACGAGACGATCAGGCCGATCATGAGACCCTCGATCTTGCCCGAGTAGACACCGGCGGCAAACTTGTTGCGATAGCCTATGTCGGTGACCATCCGCTCGATGACTTTCATCCGTGCGTGTACCAGTGCCAGTTCGCCGGAGAGCGGCTGCACTTCACCGGTCGCTTCCTCTGCCGCACCGCCTGCTTCCTTAACCTCGACGATCATGGGTTCCGCGCCGAAGGCACCTGGGTCTCTGGCCTTGAGCTCGTCGATCTTGGCCTTGATGGCACCCATGTCCTCGCTTTCCATGATGTTGACGATCTCGATCTGTTCCTGGAAGCGGCTGATCGCATCGTCGGAGAGGTTCTCGATGAACGGGATTGCTCCCTGGGCGCCGACAATCTTTCCGCCGGAGACTCCGCCTTCGTGCAGGGCAATGAAGCTCTGCCCGGACAGATGTCCCTTGACCTCCGTACCGCAGCAGAGGATGAACCTGATGTTGGGGTTGGAGATGACGTTCGCGATGATCTTCTCAAGGCCGAGATTCTCGGTCTTGCAGGACCCGGCGATTGCCGCTCCGGCATCGCAGATGCCCTGCTCGTCGAGGTGGGATCCCATGGTGACGACGCCGACGCAACTCTGTGCATCTCCCGTGTGGAAGTCGCCCTGAACAATCGGCCATCCGCTGGCCGGTGATTTCTTTTCAACCATGTTCTTCTTCACCTCACAGCAGTCCTAATACGACGACACCGGCAACCAGAAGGCCGATTGCCATGCCGTACCAGAATGCGGTCACGCCTCCGGCGACGTTGAGAACACCTTCCCTGTTCGGGAACGATGCCAGGAAGTTGCCCTCTCCGGAGAGCATGCCGACCAGGTCGTCGGTAATCTTCTCAAGTTCCGTCACCTGCTCGAGCACGGGGGTGTACGAGACACCGGCGGTGGTGACAATGCCGACCATCGGGTCGACGACCAGGCCGAACTCGGGCAGTACCTGAACGTATGCCATTTAGGCACCTCCCTTGGGCTCCATAATGGGCTGAGCGTCGAGCCATGCGTAGGCGTCACGCTTCGAGAGCGCGATGTACTTCGTGTAGGTGTAGAGCCACCCGATGATGGAGATCACCAGTGCGACGAGAGCTGGAAGGAGTCCGATGAACGCGAACGAGATGATCGCGACGGTGATCATGGAGAGGAATCCACACTCTGCTGCGAGCGTGAGTGTCCGGTCCTGCTGCTCTCCCGGCCCGAGACAGGCGTTGAAGGAGTGCTGGATGGCGATAGCGCCGAGCATGAAGATCACGGCGATGATGCTGCCGCCGATGACCGAAGTCTCGTAGGTCAGCATGGTGAACCCGAGGAAGGATACCGTGCCGGTGATCATGTTGAGGAACTCGAACGACCCGCAGGCCATGGCCGCGAGGCCGAGCACCGTCATTGCACCGACGATGGCAAGCTCGATCAGCGAGATGACCATGACGGGGATGTCCATCCGGACAACGTGGTTTGCCATCAGCCCGGCGACCGCGCCGATGATTGCGGCGATGATGACCGTCACGATGGGCGCGAGTATGCCGGTCGTGGCTCCGAAGAGCGCGGCGATGACACCGGACCCGAGGGCGATCATACCCGCCGACGGGACACCGGTACCGAGACCGTAACTGCAAAGGTGCTTGATCGTGTCGGTACCCCAGATGAGTGCGGCGACGGCGGCAAGCCCGCCGAAGAACGCGAAGTACTGGGTCTGGAAGTACGTGTTCAGGTATGTCAGGTAAATCAGGACGAGCGATCCCACAAGTCCGAAGATCAGGACCTGGTTGTGCGGGATGCCGCCTGCTCCGACTTCAATTTTCACTGACATTTAGAATACCCCCACCAGTTCGAGCAGCGCAATCGCGAAGAAACCTGCAATGGCGGATGCCACGGCGGCTGCGATGATCGCTCTCGGGAACCGCTTGAACTTGGGGTCGTGCGGCCCTTCGATAGTACCGGTGATGTTGTATGCCGCAAGCACGGCGTTGATCAGGAACATAGCGACCGCGAAGACGCCGGCAAGCGAGATTGCGACGGGCGCGATCTGCTCGACCGTGGCGTCCAGGATTACGGGCAGCTGTGCCTGGTAAACGTCGAGGAGCTCGAGGTAGATGAGCGTGCCGCCGAGACCTCCGAGTGCGCCGCCGATGACGCCGCCGACCCAGGAGATGAACGGGAGGCCGTGCCCCTCGGTACCCTGGCTCTTGTACTCGGGGAAGGTGTCGCCCGTGATCGGGTCCTTGTCGACCTTACCGGATGCTGCCGGGATGCCCATGCCGAAGATGTAGATGACATTGACCATCGTACAGGTGATCGCCATCAACAGTCCGCCGCCGACCGCACCGCCCGCGAGGGCGACTGCGAGTCCGAACGGAGCGGCCCATGCGCCGCCGAAGAGTCCGGCAAGGCCGGCACCGGCCGCGAGCATCGCGACACCGGTCGCGATACCGGGCGACTGTCCCATTGCAGCGGGGGCACCGCCGACCGGGACGAAGTGGACGCCGAATGCGACCAGGACACCGCCGATGATGATGCCGACGAGGGCAAGCACTCCGGCCATCTGTACGAGGTAGTAGGCGAGTCCGAGCGCGACGATGATAAGAACGATGCTGAGGACGATGCCCATTGCCGTTGGGGGCTGGATGCCTCCTGTCTGTTTAGGTCCGCCGAGTGCGCTCATGACGATGCCTCCTCAGGAGCCTCGGGAGCCGTGTACGGGCCGAAGTTCTTCCTTGCCCAGACCTCGATGTAGCGGTCGATGATGGCAAAGATCAGGATAACGACGATACCGACGATGATCGGTCCCCAGATGTTGAGTTCTTCGAAGACCACGGTACGCCAGAGTTCGAAGAAGACGATCAGGCCAAAGCAAATACCCGACGCGGGGCCGCCGAGTTTGGCGCTGAAGAAACCGTTGTCGAGCGAGTTCCGCTGGCCGGCCTCGGCGTAGCGGACGATGTTTCCGGACGCAGAGATCGGAACGCCTGCTCCGAACTTCTGCTCCTGGTACTGCCGCTCCTTTCCGTAGAACGGGTTACCGGTTGCAGATCCAGCCGCACCGAGTGCGATACCCCAGACGAGACCCAGAAGCGGGAGCGGGAAGGGGTGGCCGAGTGCGCTGATCATCAGGTGACACATCGCGACGGTGGTGAAGATTGCTACGAACGCGTGTGCCATGGTCACGGTCGTCATCGATTTCAGAATATCGATATAGACCGGCTGTCCGAACTTGGCGAGACTTGCAGTACGGCCGAGGTATGCGGTAGTCGCATACACGCCCTGCACGAAGACCGCGAGAGCGCTCCCAAGCACGATTGCAAGTATCGGGTTTATCTGCATCGCCATGAATGCCCAAGCAAGGCCTGCACCCAGAGCAACCCATAGGCCGTACGCGGGGGGTTCACCGGCAACTGCCTTGTTGAAGATGCGGTGAATATATCCCATCTGCGGAGCCAGCTGAACCTGCGAGTTCGGGTCACCCTGTGATCCGATATCAGATTCAGTGTCTTCCGCAGCGCCGGCGACGGTTGCAAGAGCACCTGCCAATGCGGTAATGCCGATGCCAAATACGATCTCTTCCATTCAGCATCCTCCTCCGGTGCTCATGGCACCAGAGTATGAGTTCAAAACCTTTTTGGTTCATTTAACAGTTGTTTATGACTTAATTAAAGGTTTCGAAAAGTTGCGCCGTTATCGCAACGAAACGTGAAAAATCGGCCGGAATGTCTTTTTTAGGCATGTAGGGTTACGCTAGATAAAAAAAAGTTGATTTGGGGTTACCGGGCCGGGATGATGAGCGAACGCTCGCCGGCGGGCATGAACTCGCGGATGGCACCCTTCGCGAACTCGCGGCGGGGCTCGGCGAAGTCGAACTTCAGCGCCGGGTCGGCGAAGCAGATCTTCACCCGCGGGTCGAAAGACCACGCGTCGCCGCGCCCGTAGTGGGCACCGCCGACGATTGCAGCGTACTCGCCCTGGTGGCCGACGTTCATCGCGTAGTTCGGGTAGTTCGGGCCACGGACCTCGCCTATCGCGCCCTCGTCTCCACGGATGGAGAGAGTGTTCGCGGAACCGCACTGGTCCTGGAGGTCGTAGCCGAAGAAGCCGAGACGCGACCATCCGTCCTTGTGCAGGAGCATGCAGAGGTACCAGGCGTTCAGGCCGGCGTTGGAGTTTCCGGTTGCGATCGATGAAGAAAGACCGCAGGCGGCGGCAAGCACACCGGCACGCTGGGAACCGCCGAAGTGGTCCTCCATCATGGTCGGGTACTGCTCGTACTGCTCCATGCCGTTCAAGGCGACCTCGGTTGCGATGTCGTTGACGGTATCGTAGGTCGGCTTGACCTTGTCGTCTGCGCTCGGGTTCTTCCAGTCGACCTTGTACTTGTCCTTGATGTAGTCCATACCGTAGTAGGTGAACTCATCGAGGATGTTGTCGGTGTAGGCCGCGGTTGCGTACTGGGTGAATCCGACACCGCCGGACATGTAGGAGCCGAGCCAGATCTGGTCGAACAGCATGGTTCCGGCGCCGACGACCTCAAGGGAGGCCTTCGCGGGGTCGTTCGGGTACTTCCGGTTCGCCTGGACGATATCCGAGAAGAGACCGAATCCGATACCACCGGGCTCGTTCGGGCCACGGGCACGCCGGGCGGGCAGGTGGGACGCCATCTGGATGACGCCTGCGTGCTTCGCGGCGTAGGAGAGGTCGGCGACGGCCGCTTCTCCGGCGCACATACGGTAGGCACCGATGAAGGACATACCGATCTGCATCGCAGACCACCGGGAGGTCGTTCCACCGTCGCAGGTCCGGGAGACCGTGGTCGGGATGTGGATCGCCTGCCAGAGGGACTTTCCTACGGCTGCGGAGAGCGCTTCGGCCTGCTTCGCCGGGAAGAGCTTCTCGACGTCGAGGACGAACTGGGGCTCGAGGTCGTCGGCGAGTTCCTGGTCGCCGGTGAAGACCTTGACGTAACAGTCGTCGACGAGGCCGGGGTGAGTCTCGACCATGTGCTCCTGGACGACGGCCGCGCCGGGCATCGCGTGGTTCAGCACGTGGAGGTACTCGTTGATCGTCTCGGGGGTGACTTCCTTGCCGAGACGCTTCTGCAGGGTCTGGTGGGCGAGGTCCATGTTGACGATGACGGTCCTCCTGATATCGTCCCACATCTGCTGCATCGCAGCGTTGTTGACGAAGTGCAGGTCGTCACCCTCGACGAAGACGCCGGTGCCGGAGACCTCATAGGTCATCAGCTGGCGCTGGCCGAGCGGGATACCGCCCAGGTGGCAGCGTACGGGGTCGTACATGGAGATGCCGCGGTCCATCTCGACGGCACGGCTTGCCTTCACGAACTCCTCCTTGCGGGGAGACTGGTGGTAGCCGTTGAACTTGTAGAATTCGGTCGTCTCGGACTCGACATCCTGGCCCTGGAACTTCTCCTTGAGGGATTTCAGGAACAGCTTCTGGGTTCTCTCAATCTTTGCCATCGTAATCAGGCCTCCTTGGGTAGGAACCCGTATTTCGTCCGCAGCGTGTGGATGCGCTGGACGTACTCGATGTACTCCTTGTCGTCACGGTAGGCACTGCCGCCGAGCGAGTGGAAGATCGTCGTGTGGGCCTTGAGCCACTTCTCGTCGAGCGGCTTGCCGACGGCAACCGCACGGTCGAGGGGCTCGCCGATCTGGTTCTTGACGTAGCGGACGATGCCGTCCTCGCCAAGGACGCTCCTCTGGAGCATATCGAACATCATGCCGTTCTCGGCAAGACGGAGCGAGTGACCGTGCACGGTCGCGCCGCGGATGCCGGTACGGGCCGGGTCGAGGAGTTCGGTCTCGATGAGTTCCTTCGAGTACTTCTCGAGGTCGCGCTCGCGGCACTCGACGATCTGACGGCCGGAGAGCGTACCGGGGTCGATACCGCGGAAGCGGTAGCACTCGGTGTAAGTCCTCTGGTAGGGCTGCGAGGGGGCGAAGAACATCGAGTCCGCAAACTGGATGTAGCGGACGCGGTCGCCGGCCTTGGCACCCTCCGTCGGGGTTACGATCTTCCTGATGGGACAGTCGGGCTCCTGCTGCTCGGCGAGCGGCGGGTGGGCCGTCGGATAGGCGGCTCCCGGCGCCCTGTGGCCGAGGATAAGTACGATGTCCTCATCAGTCACATCACGCATTTTCTCAAGCTTCTGGTTGGGGTCCATCTGCTTGCGCCGGTTTGCGGCGACCTTGGATGTACCCGGTCCGTATTGGGGCTTGTATGCCATGTTTTCTTTCACCTCATTCATGTTGGGCTTTTTAGCACTTTCATAACGGCACGAATGACCTCTGCCAATTTTTCCCTGCCCGGTGTCTGACCCCTTGTCACGCCGCTGACGATATCCATCACGATGCCTTTCGTCTTCGTCCGGTCGGGCGGCGGCATAACCGCTGCGGTCCTGACCCCCTCTTTTGCGAGATCCTCGAAGTCGATCGGAACCTGGGATACGACGATGGCCCTGATGTCTGTGTGCTCAAGGATAAACCGGACTTTCTGCACCACATGGGAGCGAACGTTCCCATGATGCAGGATGGCTACCTTGTGCTGCTCGATCTGGGCGATCTCTTTCTCCGTCAGCCCGAAATAGGCTCCGAGAACGTGACCCGCGACGGGCGAATCCGCCGGAACCCCGCTTCCTGCGTTGAGGACGAGCGTGGTCACGGAGAACTCCGCCCCCTCCCTCCGGAGACCGGAGGTGATGTCGCAGACCGGTTTCGTCACGTGCCTGCGGCCGGGGGACATTCCAATCACGATCACATCCGGGGACCTGGTCTCGGAGATGGTGCCCCGCTGGGCAAGACCGCCTCCTTTTCCCATCCCCATGCTCTCGCGGCAATCGACAACCTGGGTTACTCTTCCGATTGGCATCTCACTTGTTTCCCTGAATGATGACGGGACCGCCTTTCTTCCTGGGATCGACGAGCCCGAGAACTTCTCTGTCGGCGTCAGGTCCGTATTTCGCGTAGTCGGACACCGTCGGGGTGGTCTTCATGAACCGTCCTTTCTGGACGGCGCAGGAGAAGTCCTTGCTGGCAAAGACTTCGTCGACCGCTTCCTCGATGGCCGGGATGTACGACTCGTCCTCGAGTTCCAGGATAACAGCTCCTACCTGTACCTCGAGCTGGACTTCCTGGTCTCCGACACGGATGACCTTGCGGTCCGGGTGGGGGTTGGGTTTCCCCCGCGCCGGGCCGTAGGGAACGGTGGCGGGAAGATTCTGTCCGGTAAGAGACATCCGGAGAATCCCGCCGATCCGAACAAGCCTGTTCAGAAGTTGTTCCACCGTATCGGGTCTGAGGAATCGCGCAGAAACGATTCGAACCTGAGGGTATATGGCTTCGGTCATTAGCATCCTTGTGTTATTTACACACCCTTTGCGATCTGCTGTATCGGCTTGTTGAAGACGTCAACCTGGCCGAAGGTGTCGCCGTAGACCTTGGATGTGCTCTCCGGCGAGAACATCTGCGTTCCGGCATCGAGTGCCGCCGCAGCGACCACGCACGGGATAGCCACGCCTGCGGCGTGCCTGGTCACGACGTGGTTACCGTTGAAGATACCGGGGCCGCCGCCACCGTAGATCGAGTGGCTGAAGAACGAGAACCCGACGGCGGTACCCATGACACGGCCGTAGTCACAGCCGGGGAGACCGGTCTCGTGCTCGAGCAGGTCGTTGAAGTACAGGAGCGTCGAGGAGACTGCCTGGGCGAACCGTCCGGCACCGCAGTTGACCATGGTGGCTGCCATGGTTCCCGCAGCGGCGTAGGCGTTCCAGAGCATGGGGTCCTTCGTGTTGTAGAACTGGAAGTACCCGCCCTTCTTGCCCGGGGTGATGACCTTGTCCTCGATGGCGCGCTCGACCAGACTCTGCACGACCGTGCCGATGGTTCCCGTTGCGCCGTTCTTCTTTACGAGGTCATAGACCAGGTTGTTCGCGTTCAGGCCCTGATAAGCGTAAGTGAGCAGCTGGGCACGCTCGAACGGTCCGATGGCGTTACCCATCTCAAACATTCCTGCCTGTTCGAAGGTGGACGAGAGTGCGGCGCCCTGCATAGCGTTCTTGCCGGTGATCATCACGGCGTGGTTGACCGGGATGTTCCGGAGCGCGTAGCCGAGACCTTCGTTGTTCTGGGGGATCGACAGAATGGACGTGACGTTGGCACCGGTAAGGTCCATCGTGTGCGGGTAGCCGCCCCAGACTGCCGCCTTGACCATCGCTGCGTCGAACGCTCCGATGTCGAACTGCTCGACGAGCGAGAAGGTGGTAGCGGATGCGACCGAGGTGATCGCGGCGTCGTAGGTGGATGCAGCCTCGAGACGGGTCTTCGGGACCTCGACGAGGATGAGCTTGCCGCCGCCGAACTCGCGGATGTTGGTGTCGTCACCCTCCTCGACCTGGACCATCTCCTTGATCTTACCGATGATGGCATCCTTGTTGCCGATGATGTCGAGGTTCATCTCACGCCCGAGAACATATCCCTTGGCTACCTTTCCGGTCTTCAGGCCTTCCTGAATACCGCCCAGGTTGACTGCAATCGTCCTCTTGGTGAGGTCGATGAGTTTCCTGGTCGCCGGGTTGACCAGCGGGCTGATCTTCTCAAGCGGCACACCACTCTTCAACTGCTTGCCTGCATCATCGTACAGGTCAATAGTTTCCTTGTATTTTGCCATAATTTTCCTCCATTACCCTCTTTAAGTGCATACAATCCGGGACTGTGAAATGAACGCTAAAAGCATCGCTGACTGTGGCTGATGGTGACTACTGCACGTCCTCGTGGGACAAAATGATAGTAACCTTCTCTGATGATATAAGCATTGCTATTTATGTCTCTGATCAGATATATAACACGAGCCAGATATTAAATATCTGCTGGAAATATCCAGATCGCTCCAAATAGTAAACGTATCTTACCCTGTCTATCGTAACATGAAAATAGTAAAGTTTTGTTATTGCGTGCTACGTTTTCTACACCGATCGCATCCGCTCTCCGACGATCGGTACTCCGTATGTGTGCTCGCAAAAAAAAGAGGATCTCAGGCCTCGATCCGCTGGTAGAGTTTAGCGTAGATCGTCTGACCCTTCCGTTTTCGGTGGCGCTCTCCGAGGTCGCCCTCGTAGAGAGCAAACCGTCCTTTGATGCCGTCCATATCGACGTCGACATCCTCGCGGTATGCAAACCCGGGCATCATGACGTCGATGTCGCCGAGGACGTAGATCTCGCCTTCCACCATCTGGCCGCCGAGGCGGCTCTTTGCATTGCCCTTGATGACGATCTTTCCACCCTCGGCATGGGTGGCGACATGGACATCGACGTCGCCGCCGATGACGATCTCGCCGCCGTTCATGAAGGTGCCGATATCGCTTCCGGCATTGCCGGTGACGGTGATCTTTCCGCCCTGCATGCCGCGCCAGTCGCCACGATAGGCGGCGCCGAGGTAGTTCCCGGCGTTGCCGTTGATGACGAGCTCGCCGCCCTTCATGCCGGTTCCGGCAAAGGCGTCGACGTTCCCGTTCGCCGTGATCTTGCCGCCCTGCATCCAGGCCCCGACGTACATGTCGGCGTTGCCGTTGACGACGACCTCGCCGCCGGTCATCTTCATGCCGATGTACTTGACCCGGGAAAGATCGCCGTTGACGACGATCTTCGTCTCCTCGGGCGTTGCTCCGGCGTTGCCGGAGACCTCGAAGAATTCTCCGAGCCGGTGCTGCTCCCTGCCCACGTACACGTGGAGGTCGGCGATCTCTTCGGCCTTCTTACCGGCAAACGCATCGGGGGTGATGTTGTCGGCCTCGAGGTAGAGATCGGGCTGGTTCTTTATGGTAAGTGTAACAGTTTCCATCCTTCTCTCACCTCACTCGGTCGCGTCAACCTCAATCACGTACGAGTTCGGGAGATAGTGCCCGGCGACCTCGTAGTTGTTTAAGTTGACGGTGTAGTAGCGGAGGAACTTCTCCTTGACGTCACGCATCACCTGCGGGTTCTCGTTGACCTTTGCGTTCACCCAGAGCGTCCGCTTGTTGCCGTTCGAGGCGATCTCGTGGTCTTTGACGACCTGTACGCCGGCCTTGAAGACGTGCTCTGCGTTCAGGAACGCCTTCTCGATGTCGTCGGGCACATAGGGCTCGTTCGGGTTGAAGTCGTACACAGCGACATCCGCTTCGAGGCCGGGCGCAAGCCCGCCGTAGAGGTGCGAAAGACCGAGCGATTTTGCCGTTCCTGCGCGGGTCATCTGCGCGATCTCGTAGAGGCCGAGTTCACGGTCGATACCGGCAAGGTTGGTTGCGTCGATGACCTTATCCTTGTGCTTGAAGGCGTCGAACTGCTGCTCACGTGCTTCAGTGCTCATGAGCCACTTCATGATCCGCGGGTAGCGGATAAACAACCCGGCATTCGGGTGGTCGGTGGTTATGAAGACCCGCATGGGGTCTTTCGCGAGCAGCGCGAGCTCAAGGCCGATAGCCCACTGAATGCCGCAGACCTTGATGTTCGGACTGTAGACGTATGGCACGACACCTGCGGCGGTCTCGAGTTCCACGTCGGCGTTCGCCCACTTTAAGTGGTTCAGCTCCGTGAGGTGGTGCTCGAACGGCCCGTCGGCGGTCATGGTCGTGGTCTCATCGAGCGTCACCTGACCTATGTCGATGGTGATGTTGTCGTGAGAGTTCACGTAGTCCATGATCTCCTTCGCCTTCGACTCCATGTTCGCCCAGGAGTCGCCTCCGTAGGAGTGGAACTGGACGTGAGTGTGATGCATCACCTGGTCGCGGCCGAACTTGCTGTTCGGCTTGATGCCCTCCGAGAGCTTGAACGAGTCCAGCGTCGTCGTGTAGTTGCCGGGGTTCCCGAGGTTGTTCGCGTGCATGTGCATCGAGTGCGGGAGACCGAGGTACTCGTTCGCCTCGATGAGGCCCTTGATGATCTGCGCCGGGGTGATGTCGAAGTAGGGAACCGGGTCGTGAACGTTCTCGCAGTTCAGGCCCCATCCCCAGGCCTCGGTGCCGCCGGGGTTGACGACCTTGACTGCGTAGCCCTTCGTGACCCTGAGAAGCCAGGCGATGTAGGCGGCGGCGTTCTCAATCTCGTGGTTCTTGAGGTACTCGAGCACGAACCAGTTGTTCCCGAAGACCGGGTAGGCCCCCTGATCGAGGATCGGCGTATCCCGCATCTCCTCGTGGGTGTGCCGGGCGTAGAGCGGCGGCATGGCCGCTTCCATCACGGTCGTGTAGCCCATGCGGGCGTAGTTGTAGCCGGTCCGGATCGTCGTCGGGACCGAGAACCCGCCCTGCATCCGCTCGATGCCGTTCTTGGGCTTATAGGTGAATAGTTTGTCCTCAGGGCGGAAGTTCCTGCCGGTGTTCACCTTCGGGCCGGCGACATGGGCGTGGACATCGACACCACCGGCCATGACGGTCTTACCCGTGGCGTCGATGACCTTCGGGCTGCTGAGAGCAGTCGTCTCGACGATCTTGCCGTCCTTGATGGCGACGTCGACTGCATCTCCCTTGATGCCCTGGACCGGGTCGAAGACGAATCCGTTCTTGATAAGATACTCTGCCATCGCTTACACCCCCTGGATCTCCTTGACGCGTCCAAGAACGCGTTTCAGGAATTCCTCGTCGGTCATCATGCCCTCCGGGGGCTCGACGACCTTCCTGGTCTCAATCGGCACGTTGTCCATCCGGTATGCGCACCCGCCCACCTCGACGCCGACGAAGGCGACGGGAACGTGGACCTTGCAAACCTCGGTGGTCGGGGTCTCGTGGGGGTCGATAACGACCGACGGACGGTTGTAGATCTTCTTCACTGAGCTGAACGGGAAGTGTGCGCCGGGGTCGCTTCCGAGGACAAAGACGGCGTCCACCTCGTCCCTGCGGAGCAGGTCGTTTGAGGTCGTCTCGCCGGGGTTGTAGCGGGCGAATCCCCGGGAGAGGTCCACTGCATAGGGGAACCCGAAGAGCCAGCCCCAGACCTGGCCGGAGCCGGTGACGTTGTAGTGCCCGCGCATCGGCATGATGGCTGCTTTCGTGTACTCGTTTAAGTCACGGGTGACCGCGATAGCCTCGTCGATGTTGTGGTTCTTCCCGAGCGACTGGGTCACGCCCATGCCGAAGAAGATGATCGCGAAACGGCCGCTCTTGAGCGTCTCGGCGACCTCGTAGATCTTCTCTTTCGGGATTCCCGCGACGACGTCGGGGAGTTTCTCACCCTTAAACGCCACGCGGAGCGCGTTCAGGAGCTCGTAGTCGCGCCCCTGCTCGATCTGCAGGTGGACGTCCGCCATGCTCGCGGTGTCGGTGGGGCGCGGGTCGACGACGATCATCTTACGGCCCGCATGGCCCTTACCGGTGAAGAATCCGCGGGGGAAGATCGAGTAGCGGGACATGTGCCGCGGGTGGGCGTGTGCCGGGTTGCATCCCCAGAAGAGGATCCGGTCGGCACGGTTCTTGACCTCGCCGAGCGTGCAGCTTGGAATACCGATATCCTGAACTGCGATAAGGGATGTTCCATGGCAGACGGTTGCCGTGTTGTCCATGACCGCTCCCACGGCCTCACCGATCTCGGAGCCGACGGCCTGTGCTTCACAGTTCGTGGAGCTCCAGCCGTACATCAGGGGCTTCTTTGCTTCGGTGAGCATCCGTGCGGTATACTCGATTGCCTCGTCGTAGGAGATCTCTTTCCATGACCCGTCCTCCTGCCGCATGCGGGGGCGGGTGATACGGTCTTTTGCCTGGGAGTGGAGGAACTTCTCGGCACCTATGGCGCAGGCGTTGTAGACCTCGAGGAGCTCTTCTCCGTCATCGCTGACGACGACCTCGAGGTCGTCGCAGAGGGTTCCGCAGAACGGGCAGATAACGTCGGTTACAGTCTTGGTCATGCCAGCTCACCCCTGCATCCCTTGCGCACCAGTTCCAGTGAGCCGAGGACGGGTTCGTTTTTGGCGACTTCCACCTCAACAGGCGTACCCTTAAACGTTGGCATGCCGGTCGAGTAGGTGTTCGGATTGACCACCATGTTTGCCCATGGCCCCATCGGTATGTATGCCACACCCGGGTGAGGACCCTGGGTTGCATCGACCGCCTTGACGATGACACTGCCGTAACTGCTGGTGACGCGTACGTTCGTGTTGCGGTAAACTCCCAGCTTCTTAAAGTCCGCCGGGTCGAGTTCGATGATCCCGCAGGCAGTGGTGTAGGCGGGTTTTTCCTTCCCCGCCTCCATGGACACCCCCTGCTGGATCGTGCGACCCGTGATCAAATTCACTCTGATTGCCATTGTTTGTATCCCCTGTCTATTGTGTATTATCTGGCAAACTCTTTGAGCGGGCTCGGGCCGAGCTCGTTGATGGTCGTGACGACGTCCGTCATGACCGTTCCCCACTTCGCACCCTCGGATGCGGAGACGAAGGTCATTCTGAGACGCTTGTCGTCAAGGCCGATGTTCTTGAGGACACTCTTCAAGAGGAACATCCTCTTGGCTGCCTTAAAGTTGCCCTCAAGGTAGTGGCAGTCGCCGAAGTGACAGCCGGAGACGAGCACGCCGTCCGCCCCATCCTGGAATGCCTTCAGGATGAAGAGGGGATCGATCCTGCCCGTGCACATCACGCGGACTGCGCGGATGTCGGGCGGATACTGAATGCGGGCGCCGCCAGCAAGGTCTGCACCGGCGTAGGAACACCAGTTGCAGATGATGGCGATGATCTTGGGTTTCCAGTTCTCGTCTGCCATTTACTGTTCACCTCCGAGGAGGAATGCATCGATCTGTGCAACGATCTGCGGGGTTGCGAAGTGCTGCATCCAGATTGCGCCGCCGGGGCAGAATCCGCCGCAGGTGCCGCAGCCCTTGCACTTGGCTTCGGTGACCTGCATGACCGTGCGGCCGTCCTTCTCGACGAGCGAGAGAGCGCTGTAGGGGCACTGGTTGACACACAGTCCGCATCCGGCGCACTTATCTTCGAGACACACGGCAAAGTAAGGCTCGAGCTCCACCTCTCCCCTGTGGATCGGGATGGATGCCGCGGATGCCGCACCCTCCGCCTGGGCGACCGTGTCCGGGATATCCTTCGGTCCCTGGCAGACACCGGCAAGATAGACGCCGGCAGTGGTGGTGCCGCATGGGTTCAACTTCGGGTGAGCCTCAAGGAGCCAGCCGTCCTGCGAGCAGGAGACGCCGAAGAGTCTCCGCGTCTTCTCGGTCTCGGCGGCGGGCTCGATGGCTGCCGCGAGCACGACCATGTCGACTTCCATGTCGATCGGCCGGCCGAGGAGCGTGTCCTCCGCGTTGACGTGGAGGTTCTTGGTCACCGGGTCTTCGGTGATGTTTGCTACCCTGCCGCGGATGAACTTCGCACCCTCATTCTGGATGCGGTAGTAGAACTCCTCGTACATCTTCCCGAAGGACCGGATGTCCATGTAGAAGATGTAAGGTACCGCGCCGGGGATCTTCTCGATGATCTGGTGGGCGTGCTTGAGCGAGTACATGCAGCAGAACCGCGAGCAGTACGGCTTGCCGACGCCGGTGTTGTCACGGGAGCCTGCACAGAGCACGAACGCGATCCGCTTCGGGGTGTCGCCGTCGCTCGGGCGGATGAGGTGGCCGCCGGTCGGGCCGGACGCACAGATCAGCCGCTCGAACTCGAGCGACGTGATGACGTTGTCGTAGTTCTTGTAACCCCACTCGAACTTCTTCTCGATGGGGAAGATATCATATCCCGTGGCAAGGATGGCGGTACCGACCTTGACGGTGATGAGTTCGTCCTCTGCCTCGAGGTCGATCGCCTTCTTCTCACCGCATGCCTCGACACAGAGACCGCACTTGACGCAGGCGTCGAAGTCGACGGTGTAGATCAGCGGGGAGACCTGCGGGTGGTAGATGTAGACTGCCTTCCTCGGTGCCATGCCGAGCTCGAACGGGTTCGGCTTGATGACCGGGCAGACCGTTGCACAGTCGCCGCAACCGGTACAGCCGCCGCCGACGATACCGCGGGCTTCCGCCTCGGCCGGGGTGAGGACACCGCGTGCCTTCTTCCGGAGGGTCACGTCGAAGTTGCCGATGTAGCCCTCGACCGACTCGACCTCGGTGTAGGTGAGGAGTTCGATGTTCTCGTTCCGGTAGACATCCACCATCTTCGGGGTCAGGATACACTGCGAGCAGTCCAGCGTCGGGAAGGTCTTGTCGAGCTGGGACATCCTGCCGCCGATCGTGGGGTTCTTCTCCACGAGGTAGGTCTTGATGCCTGCGTTCGCAAGGTCGAGTGCTGCCTGCATGCCGCCGACACCACCGCCGACGACCATCGCCGCTTTCTCCACGGGGACGCTCTTCGGGATGAGGTCTTCGAGCAGGGACGCCTTCGCTACGGCGATCCGGATTGCATCTTTCGCCTTGTCGGTGGCCTCTTCGGGCTGGTGCATGTGCACCCACGAGTTCTGGTCACGGATGTTCGCCATCTCGAACCGGAAGGGGTTCAGGCCACCCGCCGCGGTCGCGTTACGGAATGTGGGCTCGTGCAGACGGGGCGTACAGGCCGCGACGACGACTCCGGTCAGGTTGTGCTCCTTGATGGCATCCGCGATCATGTTCTGACCGGGGGTCGAGCACATATACGCGTAATTGTCGGCGACGACAACGTTCGGGATCGTCCTGGCGTATTCCTTTACTGCCTCGACGTCGATGGTGCCCGCGATGTTGGTACCACAGTGGCACACAAAAACGCCAATTCTTGCCTCTTTGTTCTTGACTTCTGCCATGTATTTGCACCTCACAGGATCTTCTTCAGGAACGGCTCAACATCGATGGCATGAAGGTCGAGTGCAAGCTCGTCCGGGTTCATGCCCTGAGCCAGTCCCAGGAGTTCGTTGTAGTGCAGGACCGGGAGTCCCCAGGTGATGCCGAACTTGTCCTGGATCTCGACCTGTCCTCTGTCGTACTGGAGCTGGCAGAACGGACAGACCTCGGTCAGCGCATCCGCGCCCACTTCCTGCAGGTTGATCAGTTTTTCGTTCGTGATGTCGAGCGCATGCGTCAGGTCGTACCCACGGACACCGCCGCCGGCACCGCAGCACTGCATCTTGTTGCGGTACTGGACGGGCTCGGCTCCGAGAGCGGCGACGAGTTCTTCGATCCACATCGGGTTCTCGGTGTCGCCGAAGTGCCGTTCCTTGCCGGGTTTCATCAGGTGGCAGCCGTAGTGGACGGCGATCTTCGCGCCGGTCAGGGGGCGCTTGACGCTTTCTGCAATCTTCTTGACGCCCACGATCTTGGGGTCGTAGTAGAGCTCGGCGAGGTGCCAGACGTCGATGGTCCCCTTGAACTCCATGTCGATCTCTTTGAGCACCTCGTTGACTCCGTCGCGGAGTTCGTCGTTGTGCTTCAGTTTTTCGTTGACTTCATAGATCGACTTGTAGCACCCGTTGCAGATCAGGGTGATGTCCATGCCCATCTGTTCAGCGAGGACGACGTTTCTGGCTGCCATCGCATACCAGATGTTCAGGTCGATCGAACCGAACGCACCCGGTGCCGGGCAGCAGCTTGCGCCCTTCAGGGGCAGGAGGTCGATGCCGACGTTCTTGCTGGTCCGGATGGCCGCCGCCTCGATGCCGGGGTACCGGTTCGGGGCGATGCACCCGAGGAAGAATGCGTACTGGTGGTTGTTTCCGCTCATGGTTTCACTCTCCCTCCGACAGAATCTTGTCTGCGCGATCCTTCAGTCCGTAGTGGTCTATGATCTTCCTGATGCCGGGCAGGTACTCGGGGTACTTGTGCGTCGTCTCAGGCTCCTCCTCGAGTCCCAGCTTCTTCCTGGCCGCGCGGTTCGCGTCGTTGTTCGGGACGCCGTGGCCGCTCTTGTAGATCAACTGGACGGTCTGGAGGAAGTTGCGCGGAACGATGTCGCGCCGTGCCGCGAGGTTCCTCATCGCCATGATCGCGTCGGTCGGCGCGAGGTCGCGGGGGCACCGGTCGGTGCAGCTGTAACAGGTCGTGCAGAGCCAGAGGTCCGGGTCGGTAAGGATCTCTTCCTCGAGACCGAGGATTGCCTTGCGCATGAACAGCCGGATGCGGTACGAACTCCGGGGTGCCGAGGGGCACGAACCGGTGCAGGTGCCGCACTGGTAGCACATGTGGGCGGCCGTCTGCCCGATCTTCTCAACTTCTTTGATGAACTCGGGGTTGCTGTCAGGAATGTAATACTTCCTGTCCCGGAGTTTCTCAGCGAGTTTCTGGTCTTTATAGTCTTTCTTTACTGCCATTGGCTATCCCTCACGCCTCTTCTGCTTCTCCCAGAACTTTGACCTCGACTTCTCCGGGGGCGGTCTCTTTCACTCTCGACGTCCTCGGGGTAAGCAGCTTCTCCTTGATCTTCTTGAAGAGGTCAGAATCTTTCTCCTGCATCCGGATACCCGTCCGCCGCAGGACGAGTGCATCCTCGCTCGGGCAGGCGTTGACACAGGCACCGCAGAGGATACAGAAGTCCTTGTTGATGGCGATGTTGGCCTCGATCTCTCCCTTCATATCCTTTGCAGGGAGGGGGGAGGGCAGGTAGAGCGCGTTGCAGGGGCAGACCTCGACACAGGTCGAGCAGCCGCCGGGGCACTTCTCGGGGTGGATCTCGAGATCTCCCTCGAAGATCTTCTCGACGGTGATTGCCTCCTGTGGGCAGGACTGGACGCACCATGTACAGGTGCAGCAGTTGTCCTGCTCGATGTCGACCTTGCCGGGCAGCTTGCTGCTGATGACCTCGCGCTCGAGGGTGATCGCATCCTGGGGGCAGGCCTCGACACAGATCGTGCATCCGTCGCAGGTGGTCTCTTCCCACTGGACATCCCCTTCGACCTTGCCGGTCTCGGGGTTCGCGGGCTTGCGAACGACGGTGATGCTCGGACAGAGTTCGCCGCAGATGCCGCAGACGTCGCACTTCTCGGTGTCGACGGTAAACGTTGTCCTGGTCTGCAGTGCGGTCTCGCGCGGTTTGCCCGCTTCGTCGCCGCCTTCGAATGCGGGGACGTCGCGGTTGATGGCGTCCCTCGGGCAGACTTCCTCACAGATGGTGCACCGATCGCACTTCTCCTCGTCGATCGTTGTGACCATGTCGTAGGTGGGGAATCCCTCCTGCTCAAGGATCGGGAGGCGCTCCTCCCCGTCGATCTTGAGTGTCATCGCATTGAAGGGGCACATGACGACACAAACGCCACAATACGAACACTTCTCAGGGTTGACGTCGACGGGTTCTGCGTAGTCGATTGCCCCGCGCCGGGTCGCACCGACGGGTCCGAGAACGATTGCCTCTTCCGGGCAGGCGTCGACACAGATGCCGCAGCCCGTACAGGTTTCGGCGTTCAGGATCAGGTTGTTGACCGCCTTCAGGAGTCTCTGCTCCATGACGACGTTCTGGCCATCCCGCGTTTTGGAATACTTTGGAAACAGTGCCATATTCTAGTATCACTCCTAGGCTTCCACTTTTCGGGTCTTTGCCCGGCTTTCCCACGGTCCTACAAGCTTGATGACTCCATAGGGGCATGCCTGGACGCATACGCCGCAGCCGGCGCAGAGCTCTGAGTTGAAATCAAGGATGACGGCCTTGCCGTCTCTGACCTTGTAGATCTTCTCCTTGGTTGCTGGATCTTCAGTGTAGAGCTCGAGAGCGTCGACCGGACATGCCACCACGCAGTTGTTGCAGCCTGTACATCGTTCCATATTGATGTGCAATGCAAATGCCATGGTATCACGCACCAGATCTGATCGATTAAAAATCGATATAAAAAGAATTGTCAAAGAATATACATAAACTTTCTGAAATCCGACAGTCTTATATTCCAGAACTATGATTATCCGTCAAATTTTATAAATTAAAACAGTTGCCATGTTAACCCAATGCTCAAAAACTCATTGCTATACGGTCTTCCGGGCATGAGGGCAAAACAAAAACCTTAAATCTTAAATCGGGGTTTTTGATGAAAATCGGTGGCAAATCCGGCCCGGCAGCGTTGGGGACGTGCAGGATCGCTCACCGGACCGGAGGGGGCGCCCATCCACTCGACCGGGATGACTCGATGCACGTTGCGCGGTGTGAGCGGCAACCGATTCTGTATCCGTCGACTCTTCACTCTTCGAGTGGAGCCCTGCGCCCGCCTCCTAAAAACTGTTCCTCTTCTGTGCGCGCAGTCTCCGCGCTGTATCGGGGATTGCCCTGCCGGGCAGGTGGACGGGGCCGCGGGTGCCGCGAAACGTCTCTTCGCATGAAGCCCGGCGCCGGTCGGGTGCGCACGCCCGGGTAAAAAAGAAACCTTATTCTGTCCGTATCATAACATTGTAGCAAACGAGGTGTATTCTATCCATGGAACTGAATGGCGTTACTATCGATGATACCTATGCAGAGGCGTTCCCGACCTGGGTGGCGCGGCCCATCATTACCGCGGTCACCGAGGAATGGGCGTACAAGGCGGCAGTGGAGGCCGTAGGGTTTGCCACCTCGACCATCGGGTGTCCGGCGGAGGCGGGTATCGACTGCTTCGTCTCCCCCGACGAGACCCCGGACGGCCGCCCCGGCTACGCGATCATGATCTGTGCGAGCAAGAAGAAGCTCAAGGAGCAGGTCGTGGAGCGTCTCGCCGAGTGCGTCCTCACCGCCCCGACGACGGCGGTCTTCGACGGTCTTTCGGACGTCGTCGCCGAGGTCCCGGAGAAACTCCCGGTCAAGCTTCACTTCTTCGGTGACGGCTACGAGGAGAAGCGCGAGGTCGGCGGCAGGACTGTCTGGGCCATCCCGATCATGGAGGGTGAGTATATCGGCGAGGAGGAGTTCGGCGCCGTCAAGGGTGTTGCAGGCGGCAACTTCTTCATCATGGGCGAGAACCAGATGGCCGCCCTGACGGCCGCCCAGGCGGCGGTCGACGCAATCAGCGGCGTCTGCGGTGTCATCACGCCCTTCCCCGGCGGCATCGTCGCGAGCGGCTCGAAGGTCGGCAGCAACAAGTACAAGTTCATGGGCGCAAGCACGAACGAGGCCTACTGCCCGACCCTCCGAGATAAGGTCGAGAACAGCAAGGTTCCCGAGGGCGTCAAGGCCATCTACGAGCTCGTCATCGACGGCGTCGACGAGGACTCGATCAAGACCGCGATGGCCGAGGGCATCCGGGCGGCGACCAGGGTGCCGGGCGTGAAGTTCATCAGCGCCGGGAACTTCGGCGGCAGCCTCGGGCCGTTCAAGTTCGAGCTGAAGGACGTCCTGGCTGAGTATCTCTAAATCTCTTTTTTTGTGGTGCGGTCGCTCGGGTTGCTGGGTGTTTGCTCGTGCTGTTGACGGTGTGGGCTGCTGAAGACTTCCCTCTATCACGCTTCGAACTCCTTCAATCGTGCCTTCGGCCAACTGTCACTACACTCTCGGCACTCAAACTCCTGTCCTGAAGCCGGTCGTACGCATATCATTTCCTGGGACATCGCTACCCAGATGCACGGATTTTGTGGAGATATCGCCACGCACTGCCCACCCCCCCAGGGGGGTGGGAGGAGCGCGAAGCGCGGGCGGTGGGGGGGCGTAGGTAAAGCTTTACGGGGTAGAGACAGGAGAGGGGGTTGCACCCCCTCCCCGTCAGCCCCTCCCCGCGTGGCGATATCCGATGGAAAGCCGTGGAAGGGCAAGTGATGGACAGAATATTCCAGGTTCTAGTACTTGTTGTCATCTAAACCTAAAATCCGACATCACCTTCGCGGCTTCGCGTGAGACTGTACCGCCTCTATACCAAAACCTCACGCGAAGCCGCGAAGGACGCGAAGACTGAGCGATACCTGCCGGCAACTTCACTTCCCGGCTTCGCGCTCTTCGCGTGAGACCATGGTTTCCGTCCTGGTACATGCAAGAAATTTCTATAATAAGATGACACGGTGCACTAGATAGTTGATTAATCGTCTGAAACTCGAATCTGTTTGCTCCCCGGGTTCCCCTCCCGGCACTTCCACCACCCAGTCGATCTCCACTATGAAAGAACCGCCCTCACACTCAACCACCCCCCGCCCGGCTCCCCTCAACTGCGTGGAATAACCGCCCTTTCCCCTCTCGCCACCCCGCCAAATCCCGCTCGGGCTCACCCGCCCCTCCCGATCGATCCCCTTAAATATCGTTATCAACGACATTCTTGTTAACGATTATTTCGGTGACATCATGATTACGCTCACACCCGATGAAGTCAGGGCCCGGTTCGGGCGGTTGTTCTCGATGAAGTTCCTCGCCATGGTCGACCAGAACGCCGGTCTCGCGGAGATCCGCGAGCACTGCCGGGCCCGGGGGACCATCGAGTGGGACGCGGCGAACCGGGTGCGGGCGAAGGGCGCGGTCCAGTCCTGCCACGTCGAGGGCACGACGATGACGATGATCGCCCGACTGGGCGTATCGCCGGCGAACTTCGGGGCTGCCGGCCAGGAGATCGGCGGGCAGGCGCTCGAGGGGGTCGAGGTCGTCGGGGACGAAGTGGTGACGACCTGGGCGGGCATCGCGGGGGCGGGCGTCGGCGTCGCCGCCTGCCTGCCGCAGGCGCCGGGCGTGATCCGGGCGGAGTATCCTACCGAGGACGATCTCAAGATCGGCGGCGCCCGGGTCTGCCGGGTGCGGATCGTATCGCCGCTGTACGAGAAGGTGACGATCGGGATCGACGACACCGACACCCGCGAGGAGGGTGCCACGTGGGTCCTCGCGCTCAAGTGCGCCGAGGGCTGCACGATCCCGGGGGTCGAGTACCTGGACATGCGCCTCGTGCAGCTCAATCCCGCGGTCCCGAAGAAGACCACCAACTGCGTCGGTTCGGCCCTGAACTTCGCTGTCCGTCCGGGAAAGGTGGACGAACTCCTCGAATACGTCCGCGACTTCATTGAAGCGGAAGCGGTCAGCAACGATACCGGCATCGCCGTCTACCGCGGGATTGCGTTTGCAGAAGAGTCCCCGTATCTCAAGCGGGTCAAGACCGAGCTCCTGACGGTCGACGACGCGGAGGCGGAGGCGGCACGGATGGGTGTCCGGTTCATCGACTCGACCGGGCGGAAGGGCCGAATCGGAGCGCTGGGTGCCGTTCTCTGGGGGAACAAGGGCGTTGAGGCGGCTGGACTGTATGGAGAAACTCTCTGATCCGTATACGATACGGTATCCTCAGATCGTGGCGGTGGCCGACGAGAGCGGCGGGCTTGTGGAACTCGTCGAGTTCTTCGACTGCACCGGCGGCGCGATGTGGGTGAAGCGGCACTACGCGCAGAGCCCGCTCGTCCGCTCCGTCCGCACGGTTGGGTCGACCAACCGCTACCTCCTCTCGACCGGGAGCGCCGACCTCGCGCTCGAGGGCTCGGTCTTTCCGGCGGGGATCGCCGCCGTCGCCGTCGAAGAGGGCGAGATTGCCGTCACCTACCGGGGGCTCGGCGGCGGAGGCGTGGGGGCGTCGGTCTGCCGTGCCGGGGCCCGCGGTGTCGTCCGCTGCGTGAGCGACCCGGCCGGCGGCGGGCGACTCGCGGGTTCAACCGTCTGGCTTCCCCGGCTTGAGCGGGTGATCGTCGGGATCGACGACACCGATACCCCCGAAGAGGGCGCCACCTGGACGCTCGCGCACAACATCGCCCGGGCCGTCGAGGACGACCGTTCGCGCTACCTCTCCCACACCATCGTTCAGCTCTATCCCGTTCCCTACCGGACCAAGAACTGCGTCGCCATCGCCTGCGAGTTCGCCACTTCCGATCCCGAGGGGCTGATCAGGAACTACCGCGATCTCCTCGAAGAGTACACCCTCTCGGACGAGACCGGGATGGCGGTCTGGCGGGGGTTCGACCCCTCGCCGCTCGAAGAATTCGGCTGCCGCGTGAAGCGGGGCGAGGTCTCCGCAGACGACCTTGCCGCCCTTGACTCCGAACATCTCTCCGTCGTCATGGACGGCCGGGGCGTGATCGGGGCGGTTGCGGCGATCCCGTTCTATACACGATACGAGGAGGCGCTGGCGCTATGGAATGGAAGCGGCTGAAAGCCCGGGTGCTCGGGACAGGCTCCGTCCGCCTCTCCGGCGAACCTGCGGACGAATACGTCTCACGCTCCGCCGCGGGCCCCACTGCCGGCACGCCCGGTTCGCTCTTCTTCTCGCCTGTCGCCGGCCGGCGTGTCCGGGCCGGCATCGATGATACCAGCCCCATCGAGATCGTTCATCTGGGAGACGGCGCGGCCGACCTCCTCGTCGACGGCGAAGTCGTCGCCGGCCGGCTCGAACCTGCTGCTCTCCACTGTCCCCGCCAGGCCTACATCACGGTCAGCGGGACGTGCATCTTTTGCTGCCGCTACTGCCCGGTGCCGGCGCTCCCCGGCCGGCGAAAGGAGGTCGACGAGATCGTCCGCATGGTCGGGAGCGTCGCCGACCGGATCGACGCCATCTCGATCACGAGCGGTGTCGCCTCCTCGATCGAGGAGGAGGAGGCCTACGTCCTCGAGGTCGTTGCGGCGCTCCGCCCGTTCAATCTCCCCATCGGCGTCTCGATCTACCCCTGCCCCGGGACCCCGGCCCGGCTTCACGCGCTCGGCGTCGCCGAGGTGAAGTTCAACATCGAGGCGGCGACCCCCGAACTCTTCACGGCAATGTGCCCCGGGCTCTCGTGGGAAGGGGTCTGGGAGTCGCTCTCGACTTCCGTCACGCTCTTCGGGAGGGGAAGAGTCTATTCGAACGTCATCGTCGGCCTCGGGGAGACCGATGAAGACCTGGAGCGGGTGATGGAAGACCTCGCCGCCATCGGGGTCATCCCGGTTCTGCGCCCCCTCACCCCGGCGGCGTCTCTTGCGGGGATGCCCCGCCCCTCCGCCGAACGGCTGCTCTCGCTCTTCGAGGTTCACGGGAGGATCCTCCGCCGGGCGGGGCTCGACCCCCGCCGGGCGCTGACGATGTGTTCGGCGTGCACCGGGTGCGATCTTACGCCGGGGAGGGACGCATGAAGGGCGCCGAAGCGCTCGCCCGGGCAATCCGGCAGTCGGCTGATCGGTGCTATGCCGTCCCCGGCTACCCGGTATCGGAGGTTGCCGCTCTGGCAGGGGCCTTAAACACCGTCAACGAGAAGACGGCGCTCGAGTACGCCCTCGGCGACTCCCTCTCCGGGAGGAGGGCCGCCGTATTCGTCAAGCACGTCGGCCTCAACGCCTGTGCCGACCCGCTCGTTCACGCCACCGCCCAGGGCCTCCGGTCGGGCGTCGTGATCGTCGCCGCCGACGACGTCGGCGCGGCGGCTTCAGACGTCGTGCAGGACTCCCGCTACTACGGCGAGGTGGCCCGGGTTCCGGTGCTGGAGCCCGACGGCGAGACGCTCGGCCTTGCCGTTGAAGCGGCGTTCGAGGCGTCGGAGACCTTCTCAAGGGTCGCCATCGTCAGGGTCACGCCCGACCTCCTGGACGCGAACGTGCCCGAACCCCTCTCCGCTCCGCGGCGGCGCCGGGAGGGGTGCCTCGCCGACCCCGGACTCACGATGGCCGGCCGGGCGCAGGCTACGGACCGGCGGACCGCGGCGATGTTTGCCTGGTCGCGTTCCTCTCCCCTCAACCGGTTCTCGGGCGGCAAACACCGTGCCGTCACCGTCTACCCGCCACCGGCCGCCCCGGACGTGCTCGCCGCGCTCCACGAGACCGGCCGCCCCTTCCTCCGGGAGCACCGGTTGCTCGATCCGCCTGAAGCCGCCGGGGAGCCGGAACGGTTCTCGGGCCGCGGCTACTACCGGACGTTCTGCCGGAACTGCCCGTTCCACCCGACCCTTGCCATCCTCCGCGAACGCAACCTGCGGGCGGCCTGCGACGCCGGGTGCGCGATCCTCGCGATGAACCCGCCCTACCGCATCGGCGTCGCCACCTACGGCCTCGGCTCGTCGGTCGCCGTGGCCGCGACCGGCCCGGGCGTCGCGCTCACCGGCGACTACGCGCTCCTGCATTCGGGCCTGAACGCCCTCATCGACGTCTACGAACGCAAACTTCCGCTCCTCTGTATCGTCTTTGCGAACAACCGGATGGGGATGACCGGCGGTCACCCCGTTCCCGACATCCTTCGCTACATCGCCTGGGCGAACCCGGTCGTCTGCGCCGCAGACGATATCGGGGCGCTTCGCCGGGCTCTCGTCGTCCCGGATGACGGCCCCCGGACGGTGGTGATCGAAGGCTCCTGCCCTGAAGGTGAGACCCATGAAACCGTGGAATATCGAGATCTGTGATGTAACGCTGCGAGACGGGGAGCAGACTCCCGGCGTCTCGTTTACCCGCGATGAGAAGATGACGATCGCGGCATTGCTCGACGAGATCGGCGTGGAGGTGATCGAGGCCGGGTTTCCCGTGGTCTCCGCGGCGGAGAAGGAGTGCGTCGCGGCCATTGCCCGGGCTGGTCTATCTGCCCGGGTCTGCTGTCTCGCACGGGCGCTCAAGCCCGATATCGAGGCGGCGCTCGACTGCGACGTGGATATGGTCAGCATATTCTTCGCGACCTCCGATCTTCACATCCGGCACAAGTACCGAAAATCCCGCGAAGAGGTGCTCGAGGACGCTCTTGACATGGTGGAGTTCGCCGCCGATCACGGCGTGCAGGTGCGGTTCGCCGCCGAAGACGCTTCGCGAACCGACCCGGCGTTTCTCATCGAGATGTATACCCGTGGCGTCGAGCGCGGCGCGAACCTCGTCAGTTTCGCCGATACCGTCGGCTGCCTCACGCCGCTCGAGATTCACGCGGTCGTCACCCGTCTCCTCGGCGCGGCCCCCCTTCCGCTCTGTATCCACTGCCACAACGACCTCGGGCTTGCGACGGCAAACACCGTCACGGCCGCGGCCGCCGGGGCGTTCCAGCTCCACACCACCGTCAACGGCATCGGGGAGCGTGCGGGCAACGCGGCACTCGAACAGGTGCTCGCCGTCCTGCGGCTGAAGGGCGGCGTCGACCGCTACGATCTTACCCGCCTGCAGGAGATCTCGCGCCTGGTCGCCCGGGCTTCGGGCGTTGCCCCGGAACGCACCCGGCCGATCGTCGGTGAGAACGCCTTTGCCCACGAGAGCGGGATCCATATCGCCGCGATCCTCTGCGATCCGACGACCTACGAGTACGTCCCGCCGGAACTGGTGGGCGGCGAACGACGGTTCGTCCTCGGAAAGCATACGGGGCGGCGGGCGCTCGAGCACGTCGCGAAAGCCTACGGGTTCGACCTCTCCGAAGAGGAGGCGCGGTGGGTGCTCGAGCAGGTGAAACAGAAGAGCGAGGGCAAGTGCAGCGTCACCCGCGAGGTGCTCTGCAGTCTTCTGCGAGCGGCAAAGGAGGGGATCGTCCAGTGAGCACGCTCTCCGAAGCGATCCTCGGCGCGCCGGCGGGGGAATACGTGGATCGAGAGGTCGATATAGCCTTTGCCCACGACGGAACCGGCGTCCTCGCCCGGGAAGCGCTCCGGGAGATGGGGGTGGAGCGGCTCCCGCATCCCGAGCGGCTACGGCTGGTCTTCGATCATATCGTCCCGGCGAACACCGGGACGACGGCGACGCTCCAGGCCGAGCTCCGCGAGTATGCCGGGGTGTCGGGGATCGCGCTCTCGGATGCCGGCGGGGGGATCTGCCACCAGGTGATGGGCGAAGGGGTCGTCCGGCCCGGCATGGTCGTCGTCGGCGCCGACTCCCATACCTGCACCCTCGGCGCCTTCGGCGCGTTCGCCACCGGGGTAGGGGCGACCGATATGGCGGCGATCTGGGCTTCGGGGGAGACGTGGTTCCGCGTCCCGGAGACGATCGCGGTCAACCTCTCCGGCAGGCTCTCCGGCGCTGCGGAGCCTAAAGACGTCGCTCTCGCCTACGTCGCGGAACTCGGGATGGAAGGGGCGACCTACCGGGCGCTGGAGTTCGTGGGCGACGGGGCGGCAGGAATATCCATGGACGGGCGGCTGACCCTCTCGAACATGGCGGTCGAGACCGGGGCGAAGACGGGCATGTTCTACGCCGACGCGGTCACCGTCCGCTACCTCGCGGACTACGGGGTTACGGCCTCGCCGCAGGCGCCGGAGGACTGCCGCTACGAACGGACGGTCGAGATCGATCTCGACGATATCGTGCCTCTCGTCGCGGTCCCGCACCGGGTGGATACCGTCCGCGAGGCCGAAGAGGTCGCGGGCACGCACCTCGACCAGGTCTTTGTCGGAACCTGCACGAACGGCCGCTACGAGGACCTTGCCCGGTTCGCCCGGATCGTCCGGGGAAAGAAGGTGGCCGTGCGAACCCTGGTGTTTCCCGCATCCCGTTCGGTGCTTGCCCGGGCAATCGCCACCGGCGTCCTCGCCGATATCGTGGATGCGGGCTGCGTCGTCGGGTCGCCCGGGTGCGGGCCGTGTCTCGGGGCGCACGCCGGGGTGATCGGGGAGGGGGAGGTCTGCCTCTCCACCGCCAACCGGAACTTCAAGAACCGGATGGGCGTGGGCGGCGAGATCTACCTCTCGTCGGTCGCCACCGCCGCAGCGAGCGCGATTACCGGTGTCATAACCGTGCCGGAGGTGGTATGATGCAGGGTGCCGGACCGGCAATCTGTCTCGGGAACGACATCGACACCGACCTCATCATCGCCGGCCGCTACCTCCGGACGAAAGACCGCTCGGTCTGGGCGGAGCACGCCTTCGAGGACCTCGACCCGGCGCTCGCCCCCCGCCTTTCGGGATCGGTCATCGTCGCCGGAAAGAACATGGGCTGCGGGTCGTCCCGCGAGCAGGCGGTGGTCGCCCTCCGCGAGGCGGGTGTCGTCGCGGTCGTCGCGGAGTCGTTCGCCCGCATCTTCTTTCGGAACGCCGTCAACGTCGGCCTGCCGGTGATCGAGGCCCCCGTCGCCTGCACCGACGGCGCCCGCGTCGCCTTCGACCTCGATGGCGGGTGGGTCGAGGTTGACGGGAAGCGTTATCCCGCTCGCCCGCTCTCGGAGAAGATGGTCGCCATCCTCCGGTCCGGGGGGCTGGTTCCCTACTGGAGGTCGTGGCGATGATCTTCCCGCCCCACTGCAAGTTCGTCGGGTCCGCGAACGGCACCCCGTGCGGGAAGCGGGCCTACTTCCTCTCGCGCTACCTTGTCCGGGAGACCGCCGAAGGCACGGAGGTCATCGAGGTGGAGACCGACCCGAACGGGACCGGCCTGATGAGAAATGTCCTCTCGGCCCGGGTGGTCGCTTCCGGCGACGATGTCTACCGCTACCCGGAACGCGTGAACGTTCAGGATCGAACATTCTTAGTACAGGAAGCAATGCGGTCCGGGTACCGGTGCACCGTGTTCTGCGGCCACGGCGAACAGACCACGTTCGTGCTCGACCCGGACCTCTCGGCCTTCCTCCGCATCCACGTCTACGACATCACCCCGCCCCGTCCGCACCTCTCGGCAACGCTCGGCGACCTCGAGAGAACCGGGCTCTTCGGCGACCTCGAGGTCGTCTTCGAACACCACGTCCGGGACATCCGCGAGATCAAAGCCGACGTCTACCCCTGCCGGGCGGCCGGATTCCCCCGCACCGTCGACGCGGACCCGCTCCGGCCCGGCGACCGCGTGGCGGGATGCCTGACGGCACGGGAACTGCTGCGGGAGTGCTACGGCGAGGGGGTTCGCGTGGAGAACATCTGCCCGCTTGAATCGGTGGCGGCCGAGCCGTTCATCGCCCGGTGCTGCCGGAGCGAGCGGGCCGGGCTCGGGCTCAGGAACGGCCTCTTTGGCGCGGTGGTACACTGGGGGGCGTCGTCGTGGGAGATCGCGGAGGCGGCAAGAGAGGTCGCAACCGCGTGGAGGAAGCAGAATGGTGAAGGTAGCGGTCGTTGAGGGCGACGGCATCGGGCGCGAGGTCGTCCCGGTCGCCCGCGACATCCTCGCGGCCGTGCGCCCGGATATCGAGTTCTTCGACGTCGAGGTGGGATACGGCCGGTGGGAGCGGACCGGGAGCGCCTGCGACGAGGAGACGATCGCCGCTCTCCGGTCGGCGGACGCAATCCTCTTCGGGGCAATCACGACCCCGCCCGACCCCGGCTACCGGAGCGTTCTCATGCAGATCCGCCGTGCTCTCGACCTCTACGCGAACGTCCGCCCGATCCGGGGCGAGGGGGTCGACGTCGTCATCGTGCGGGAGAACACCGAAGGGCTCTACTCCGGCATCGAGTGGACGGAGCCTGATCGCGCCTGCACCGTCCGGGTCGTCTCCCGCCGGGGGAGCGAACGGATCGCCCGCTACGCCTGCACTCTCGCGAAGTCCCGCCGCCACCTCACCGTCGGCAACAAGGCGAACGTCTTAAAGTCGGACTGCCTCTTCGTCGAGGCCTGCACCGCGGAGGCCGCCCGGGCGGGGGTTCCCTGCACCTTCTGCTACATCGACGCGCTCTGCCTCGATCTCCTGATGCACCCGGACCGCTACGACGTGATCGTGACGACCAACATCTTCGGCGACATCCTCTCCGACGCCGCCGCCTACCTTGTCGGGGGGCTCGGGCTGCTCCCGAGCGCCAATATCGGGGAGGGGCACGCTCTCTTCGAGCCCGTCCACGGCAGCGCTCCCGACATCGCGGACAAAAACGTCGCAAACCCCATTGCGGCCATCCGGAGCGGAGCGATGCTGCTCTCCCACCTCGGCGATCCCGCATCCGCGGCGGCCGTGGAGGAGGCCGTCGACCGGGTGCTTCGTGCAGGCATCCGGACACCCGACCTCGGCGGAGCCGCCGGCACCCGGGAGTTCGGGGCGGCGGTGCTCCGCGAGGTCGGGCGGGGGAAGGCCTAAGCGATTTGGGGTCGAGAGTTACGGTATGGTGCTGGTGGGATGCCACGTCTCCATCGCCGGCTCGATCGACCGTGCGGTCGGGCGGGCCCTTGACGCGGGCTGCGATACGTTTCAGATCTTTTCCCGAAACCCCCGCGGCTGGAAGGTGAAAGACCTCGACCCGGGCCTGGCCGGGGCCTTCAGGGCGGCGGTGAGTGCGTCGGGGATCGGCCCGGTCGTCGACCACATGCCCTACCTCCCGAACCCGGCCTCGCCCGATGCCGAGATCTACGAAAAATCGGTCGCGGCGCTTGCCGGGGAACTCCGGCGGTGCTCTCTCCTCGGGATACCTTACTTGGTGACCCACCTCGGGCACCACCGCGGCGCCGGGATGGAAGCGGGGCAGGAGCGGGTCGTTGCCGCCATCAACCGGGCGTTTGAAGACGCCGGGGAGAGCGACGTGATGCTCCTCCTCGAGAACACCGCCGGGGAGAAGAACAGCGTGGGGACGACCGTCGACAACCTCTCGCGGATCGTGGACGGGATCGATGCGAAAGAGAGGGTCGGGATCTGTTTCGACACCTGCCACGCGTTCGCCGCCGGCTACGACCTCCGGACCGCGGAGGGGGTCGATGCGGTCTTAGGGGAGATCGACGACGCGATTGATCTATCCCGTCTCCGGGTCGTCCACCTCAACGACTGCAAGGGGGATCTCGGGAGCGGGCTCGACCGGCACGAGCACATCGGGCTCGGGAGGATCGGGGAGGATGGGTTCCGGCATATCCTCCGCCATCCGGCCGTCCGCCGCCTCCCCCTCATCTGCGAGACGCCGGTCGACGAGCGGCGGAGCGATACCGGGAATATCGCGAAGGTCCGTGAACTTGCAGGAGCCTGAGCGCCCCGGGGCATTGCCCCTGACGAGGCCGTGCTGCCGGTTATGGTGCGGCGGCTCCTGCTGCGATTAATATCTCTCGTTTTTTATAATAGTCTTGAATACTCCCTCCGCCCGCTCAGATTTATGGGAAGATATTTATATTAATAATTCTATCCTGCAACGCGCGAACCCTTTATCCTGTGGATCTCCGGTGGTTCTCCGGAATTCCACAGGATCTCCGTTTGCACGCCGGCAGGGGAACCTCGTTTCCCCGGCGTGCGTGCAGACACCATCGTATGGGACGAAAGGGGCGTTCTCATCGTGGTGATAGAAGAATGGCCGAAATTAACGTGCTGATTGTTGTCTGTACCGTCATTGCCGTCGGGCTGCTGGCATCGCCTGCCATGGCCGGGGAGAGGGCCCCGGGAGATACAGTTTCGATCTGTATCGATGGAGGATCGCAGGAGCACCCCGACATTGACGGAAATATGGTCGTCTGGGAGGACGGCAGGAACGGAAAGTCGATCTACTATTCGAGCGGCCCCGGCAGCGCGGGGCGGAAGGTTGCGGGCGAGGGGACGGGGCAGAGGTACCCGTCCGTCTCGGGGGATTACATCGTCTGGGAGGAGAACCGGAACATGAGCCCGGATATCTACTTCTTCGAGATATCGGGTGGCGTGACGACGGCGCTCACCGAAGACCCTGCCGACCAGCGGATGCCCGTCGTTCACGGAGAGCATGTGGTCTGGTACGATGCCCGGGGCGGGAGCACGGACATCTGCCTCTATGAGATCGGAACCGGCAGCGAGACCTTCCTCTCCTGCTCGCCGGTGACCGAATGGAAGCCCGCGCTCTCGGAGAGGTACGTCGTCTGGGAGGAGAACACCGGGAATGGAGATATCTGGCTGTACGATATCTGGAACGGGGATAAGCAGCCGATTACGCAGGATAACCGGCGGCAGACCTACCCGTCGATATCGGGGAGCCGGATCGTCTGGGAGGACTACCGGAACGGGGCTCCCGACATCTACCTCTTCGATCTCGACAACCCTGCCGCCGGAGAGCAGAGGATCACCGACGATCCCAGAGAGCAGGTCTCCCCGGCGATCGATGGTGACCTCATCGCCTGGGAGGACAGGCGGGACGGAACCTGGAACGTTTACATCTGCGACCTCGCCGCAGGGAAGGATAAGCAGATGCCGGTCGCTCCTTCCGCGACCGAACAGCTCTACCCCGCCGTCAGCGGTGACCGGGTCGTCTGGCAGAACGGCCGTGACAGCGGATCGGATATCTACGCCTTCACCTACTTCAGCGGAGCGGTCCCGGTGGCGGAGTTCTCGGCAGACCCGACCGAAGGAGGGGCGGCGCTCAACGTCTGGTTCATCGACCAGTCAGCCGGCGATCCGGACGCCTGGGAATGGGACTTCGGCGACGGGAACACCTCGACCTCGCAGTATTCGTGGCACTTCTACGAGATCCCGGGGAACTACACCGTCTCGCTCACGGTGCATAACGCGTTCGGGTCCGACACCGTCACGAAGACCGATCTCATTCACGTAGGTCCCCCGGAACCGCCGGTTATCAGCTTCCGGGGGGAACCGTTGTCGGGGCCTGCGCCTCTTATGGTCTATTTTTACGGTGATTTACCAGATTACGCGACGGCCTGGCTCTGGGACTTCGGTGACGGCGAGACATCGACACACCGGGACACGCGTCACCGTTACGATCGTCCCGGTGTTTACAACGTCTCCCTGACCTGTGACAACGCGGGAGCCAGCGCGACGCACATGGAGTACGGCTACATCACCGTCTATTCCGCAACTCCGACCCCGACCGTGACCCCGACTGCAACGGTTAACGTGACGCCGACCGCGACACAGACTGCAACCCCGACCGCGACGCAGAAGTCCGCGAGCGGCGGCGGAGGGGGAGGAGGCGGTGGGGGTGGCGGCGGCTCCGCCCCGGTCAACCCCGGCTGGAGCACGCAAAAGTCCACCCCCACGCCTACCCCCACCGTGACGGCGAAGCCCACTCCCCGTGAAGCCGACTCCGGCCGCCTGCACCTCGGGGAGACCGGCCTCGTCGATCAGGCCGCCAGGATCGGTTCGGCCGACGGTATTGCGACCCTCACGATCGCGGAGGGTGTCCGTGCTGTCGATGCCGCCGGCAACCCGCTTCGTGCGGTGACCCTTGCGGCGCTTGGTGCGGCCGACGTGCCCGCGGTGCCCGGCGCGTACGCGTTTGCCGGGTACGCCTGGATCACCGGGCCGGAGGGGGCGATCTTCTCCCCGCCGGCGACCCTCTCGTTCAACTTCACAGAGGAGCAGTGGGACGCCGTCTACAACGGCAGCGTGCAGGACGGGCTCGTGGTGCAGCGATACGACCGGTCGGCCAACACCTGGGAGGAGGTTCCCACCACCGTCCTCCCGGAGACCCGGAGCGTCACAGCCGTTGTCTCTCACTTCAGCATCTACGCGCTCTTTGCCGCGGCACCCGGAGACGGCGCGGCACAGGCGGTCGCCGCCGATACCGGCACGAAACCCGTGGCCCGCGAGATCCCGTACGCGCATCTCATCCCCGGCCTGCTTGCCCTCGTCATCGCAGGGGCCGGGGCCTTCCTCTACTTCCGGAAGGAAGAGCCCTGAAAAGGTTCAAAAAAGCGATGGAGAGGGTTACCCTCTCCGTCTCCTTCCCGCCAGGAGGAGGAGCAGCGCCGCCCCGGCAGCCGCCGCACCGAAGCCCGGTGCCGCCGTCGGGGCGGGGTTCACCGGCTCCGTGATCCCGGCCAGCCAGGCGGCGCTGGTGTCGGACGAGAGGAACCGGATGCCCGCGAGGGTGTATCCATCGGGAGCGCTGCTGGCCCCGTAGATCCCGGTAGCGGTGAACGCCGTGTTCCACAGGATCGTCCCGTCCGCATCGGTTCCGAAGACGAACCCTTCTCCGCTCCGTGCGTCCGTGCCCGCAACCACATACCCGCCTTCGGGCCGCAGGGCGACGGCGTATCCGGTCAGCCCCTCCATATTCCGGAGCCAGACCTCCTCTCCTTCTCTGTCGACGAGGCCGTACCAGTAGTTGCCCGAGTAGACGAACCGCCCGTCATCGGTCTCCTCGACGTCGAAGATGACCGGGACCTGGTAGTTCTCATGCCAGAGCGTGTTCCCGTCGGCGTCGAGGCTGATGAGGAAGCCGTCGCCGATGTCGTAGGTGAAGGGCGACGAAGTGCCGCCGAGGACGTAGCCCCCGTCGGCGGTCGCGATTCCTGCGTTCGCGGCAGTGCCGGGGAACGTCCGGTTCCAGGCGGGCGTGCCGTCACCGTCGGTCTTCACGATGACCGCCGCCGTCTCGTTCTCCGATCCGGGCGGGTTCCAGAGCCATCCTATCGCGACGTAGCCGCCGTCCGCGGTCTCCTCGACGGACGAGATCTTCATTCCCGGCAGGGACTGCCGCCACTCCTCCGTCCCGTTGGCGTCGGCCCGGATCAGGAACGAGGTGCCCTCGTAGGCGAGGTCCTGGTCCGACCCTGACGAGGATACGTTGAAGGCGGCAACGATGTAGCCCCCGCCGGCAGTTTCCGCAACGGAAGCGGGCGAAATCTCCGCGAAAGTCGCGTTCCATACCTCGTTCCCCTCGCCGTCCGTCTTCACGAGGAGCAGGCTCTCGCTCCCCCCGTACCTCTCCGCAAGGGTTGAGCCGAGAGCGATGAAGCCGCCGTCCGCGGTCGGTTCGACGGCGTCGAACTTGTTGTTGCTCTCCGGCGCGAACGTCACGTTCCAGGCGACCTCCGGTGAGGTCTCGCTCGCGGAGACGATCCCTGCCGGCAGCACCGCCGCAATCAGCAGTGCCGCGAGGATCGCCCCCGACTTCCAGAAGTCTCGGACATTTTCCGTCATGGAATCGATCACTGGTGCGGTGCGGCACGCAAAAAGCGTAGTGGTTCGCTCCCGACAATCCATTAATGAACGTGAACTTCCAATATCTCTAGCACGTGTTGGCGATATTCGACGGAACCTGGGTACGCCTCGGCGGTGAAGGGCGGGCGCTCTACGAGCAGGGCGGCTACGGCAGGCCCGAGGGACGCGGCCTCCGCCTCTCTCCCGAAGAGGCGCTCTACCTCATGGAACGAAACAAGATCGACGTGAAAGACTTCGGTTTTGACGCCCTGCTCGGCCTCTTTGCCGGCCAGCCGAACTTCATCCGCAGGTACCTCGTCTACCGCGACATCCGCGAGCGAGGATACGTGATCCAGCCCGGCCCGCAGGATTTCCGCGTCTTCCGCCGCGGCCACAAGCCCGGCGCCGGGAAGTCCCGGTACCTGATCCGGGTCCTCTCCGAGCGCGACATCGTCGACTTCGACCGGTTAAGCCAGGACGTGGTCGCTGCGGTCAACATGCGCAAGCAGTACCTCCTCGCGGTCGTCGACGACGAGGACGAACTGACCTACTACGAGGTGCGGGTACAGGACCTTCCCGGAGTCGGGGAGCCTGCGGGGTGCACAACACCGGTGGAGGCCACGCTCTTCGGGACATACGCGCTCGCCCACCTGCCGCCGGGAACCCCGCTCGAGGAGGACTGGTACGGCAAGAGACTCGATACCGAACGGCTGCTCCTCCGCCCGGTCGAGTCGATCTACCTCATGCGCAGAGGCTGTCTCTCGATCACGCAGGATGAGGAACCGATGGCCGCAGAGCAGTTCCTCGATGCGGCGGCAGAAAAGGACGTCGAGATACGGGAGAAGGAGCGGGTCTTCTCAGACCTCCGGGAGAAGGGCTACATCCCGAGAACCGGGTACAAGTTCGGCCACCACTTCCGCGTCTACTCCGGGAAGAAGAGCCATTCCGAGATGCTCGTCCATGCCGTTCCGTCCGGGACGTCCACGCCGATGAGCGCCGTCTCCCGCTCGGTCAGGCTTGCTCACAGCGTCAAAAAGAAGATGTTGTTTGCCTGCATATATAACACCGATATCAGATACGTCGAATTCGCCCGAATAAAACTGTGAGCGTCAGTACATGCATTCAGAAGTGAACCCGTGGTCGAATAACCAGACCGTTGATGTAGATCGACTGTTCGCCGAGTTCGGCATCGAGCCGGTCAGTGAGGTCGCACGAAGGCTTCCCGAGGTACCGTCGTTTATGCGCAGGGGTATCGTCGTCGGGCACCGGGACTACAACCTGGTCGCCGACGCCATCCGGAACCGCACCCCGTTTCACGTGCTGACCGGGTTCATGCCCTCGGGACTCCCGCACCTCGGGCACCTGATGGTCATGAAAGAGGTCGTCTGGCACGTCCGGCAGGGCGGGAACGGCTACGTCGCCGTCGCCGACCGGGAGGCGCACGCGGTCCGCGGCATATCGTGGGAGAAGTGCCGCGAGTACGGGAAGGAGTACCTCAAGGCTCTCTACGCGCTTGGATTCGAGGGTAAGACCTACTACCAGAGCAGGAACGACCGCTTGAAGGATCTCGCGTTCGAGGCGTCCACGAAGGTGAACTTCTCGGAGCTCGCTGCGATCTATGGGTTCGGGCCGGAGACATCGCTCTCCCACGCCGTGAGCGTCATCACCCAGGTCGCCGACATCCTCTTCCCGCAGCTCGATGCCGGCCCCGCGCCGACGATCGTCCCGGTCGGCCTCGACCAGGACCCGCACATCCGGCTCACCCGGGACGTGGCCTACAAACTCAGGCAGTTCACGGTCGAGGATCGCGGCGACCATATCAGCGTCCGGTCGAAGAACGCTCCCGAGGAGGCTCTCGAGGCCGTGCACCGCACCTTCCCCGGCTCGAAGAAGTACGCGGGCCACGTGGACGTCACAGGCCTTCCGCAGGCGCGGGTGGAGGACGCCGTCCGCGAGATCGAGATCGCACACGGCGGGTTCGGGTTCTACCTCCCCTCGTCGACCTACCACATCTTCATGCCCGGGCTCCAGGGCGGGAAGATGTCGAGCAGCGTGCCCGAGAGTTCGTTCGGGTTCTACGAGTCCGACAAGTCGATCAGGAAGAAGGTCATGGCGGCGAAGACCGGCGGACGGATGACGCTCGAGGAGCAGAAGCGTCTCGGGGGCGAGCCGGACGCCTGCTCGGTCTATCTCCTGAATCTCTTCCACATGCTCGAGGACGACGTGGAACTCGCCGACCTGCGCCGCCGGTGCGAGAGCGGCGAACTCACCTGCGGGCAGTGCAAGAAGGAGACGCTGGAGCGCGTGCAGGCGTTCCTTTCGGAGTTGCGGGATAAGATGGATTCGGTCGAACACCTTGCAGAGGAGGTGTGATAGTGGAACTGACGCTGAACGAGAAGAGGCTCCTGGTTGCCCTGGGGCCGATGGGATCGGCCGACGCGGCCGTCCTTGCGGAGAAGATGGATACCCGCCGGGAAGCGGTGGTGCAGTACGCGAACCTCGCCGGTGATCGGGGGCTTGTGGACGTGGAAAAACACGTCGCCCGTCGGTACGTCCCGACAGAAGAGGGACGGGCCTACATGGGCAAAGGCCTCCCCGAGCGGCAGGTGCTCGAGAGTTTCGAGGAGTCAATCCCGATGCGGGATCTCCAGGGCCACCCGCTTGCAAAGATCGCCATCGGCTGGATGCGCAAGAAGGGCTGGATCGCGATCACGGGCGGGGTTGTACAGAAGACCGGCAAGACCGCTCCGGGCCCCGACGAAGCCGCGTTTGTCCGGCTCGCCGAAAAGGGCGAGATCGCCGACGGCGAGGGTGTTGCCGATCTCGCGAAGCGCGGGCTCGCCATTGAGGAGGAAACGGTCGCCTACACCGTCTCGATCACGCCCCGCGGCCGCGAACTCCTCAGCCAGGGCCTCGACCTGCGGGAAGAGGCGGGCACGCTCACCCGCGAGCAGATCCTCTCCGGCGAGTGGAAGTCTCTCCCCCTCCGGCGCTACGACGTCACGAAACTCCCGAAACGCGCCTACCCCGGGAAGGTGCATCCTTACCAGCGCATCATCGACGAGATGCGCCGCATCCTCTTCGACATGGGATTCGAGGAGATGTCGGGCGGGATCGTCCAGAGTTCGTTCTGGAACTTCGACGCCCTCTTCCAGCCGCAGGACCACCCGGCGCGGGAGATGCAGGACACCTTCTTCCTCGGCGAGCGCCGGCCGCTCCCGGCAGGTTACGAGCGCGTCCGCGATATGCACGAGCACGGCGGCGAGACCTCCTCGACCGGGTGGGGAGGCACCTGGAGCGCCGAGAAGGCAGAGCAGTGCGTGCTCCGGACCCACACGACGAGCCTCTCTATCCAGCACCTCGCCGCGCACCCGAAGCCGCCGGTCAAGGCCTTCTGCATCGGCCGGGTCTACCGGCGGGAGGCGATCGATCCCACGCACCTCGCAGAGTTCGAGCAGCTCGAGGGGATCGTCATGGATGAAGACGTCAACTTACGCCACCTCCTCGGTTTCCTAAAAGAGTTCTACGCCAAGATGGGCTTTGAGAAGGTCCGGTTCCGTCCCGGCTACTTCCCCTACACCGAGCCCTCCGTGGAGCCGGAGGTCTACGTCGACGGGCTCGGCTGGGTGGAACTCGGCGGGTCGGGCATCTTCCGCCAGGAGGTGACCGCCCCCTTCGGGATCGAACACCCGGTGCTCGCGTGGGGTCTCGGGATCAGCCGGGTGGCGATGCTCCGGCTCGGGCTGCGCGATCTCCGGCACCTCTACAGAAGCGACATCGAGTGGATCCGGGAGACGCCCGTCTACGGCGGGAGGCGGTAATATGGCAATCATCACGCTACCCTACCGGTACCTGGAACGGCTGGCCGGCACCGACCGGCAGACGATCATCGACCGCGTTCCGATGATCGGGGCCGACATCGAGCGGATCGAGGACGACCACGTGGACGTTGAGTTCTTCCCGAACCGGCCGGACCTCTACTCGCCCGAGGGCGTCGCCCGGGCGATGCGCGGGTTCCTCGGAATCGAGGAGGGCCTGCCGGCCTACACCGTCCGCCCTTCCGGCATCGCCTTCTCGGTCGATCCGGGCCTTGCCGATATCCGGCCGTTCCTCGGCTCGGCCGTGATCCGGAACGTCAACCTCGACGAAGAGGCGATCGAGAGCCTGATGGCCCTCCAGGAGGCCCTCCACTGGGCGGTCGGGCGCGGACGGGGCAAGGTGGCGATCGGCGTCCACGACCTCGATACGGTCACGCCTCCCTTCCGCTACATCGCCTCGCCCCGGAACCGGTCGTTCGTCCCGCTGGACTTCGAGCGGGAGATGACGATGGAGGAGATGCTCGCCGACCACCCGAAGGGCCGGGACTACGCTCACCTGGTGGAGAACTTCGATACGTTCCCGCTGATCGTCGATGCCGAGAACCGGGTGCTCTCCTTCCCGCCGATCATCAACGGCGAGCTGACGAGGGTCACGGCGGCGACGAAGAACATCCTGCTCGACTGCACCGGCACCGACAGGAGAGCGGTGATGACGGCGGTCAACATCATCTGCACGGCGCTCATCGAGGCCGGGGCGACGGTCGAGACGGTGACCGTCGAGGGGGAGGAGATGCCGACGCTCGCCCCCGCAGAAAGGGTCGTCTCGGTAGCGGAATGCTCCCGCCTCCTCGGTCTCTCCCTCACGCCGCAGGAGATGGCGGGGCTCCTTCGCCGGATGCGCTTTGACGCCGAGCCCGACGGCGACTCACGGGTCCGGATCCTCGTCCCCTGCTACCGCTCGGACATCCTCCACGACTGGGATATCTTCGAGGACGTGGCGATCGCCTACGGCATCGAGAACTTCGATGCCGCCCTCCCGGCGACCTCCACGGTTGCACAGGAGCACCCGATCCCCGCCGTCGCGGGAGCGGTCCGGTCGGTGATGACCGGCCTCGGGTATCTCGAAGCGATCCCGTTCACCCTCACAAACGAGCGGGTGCTGTATGCAAACATGCAGCGCGAGCCCGCGCCCGGAACCCTGCGGCTGCTCCACCCGATCAGCGAGGAGCAGACGGTGGTCCGGACCGACCTCCTCCCCCTGCTGATGGAGATGCTTCTTGCGAACAAGCACCGCGAACTCCCGCAGCGGCTCTTTGCGGTGGGGGACGTGGTCGAGGACTGCGTCACCTACCTGAAGGTCGCGGCGGTCAGTATCCACCCGGCGGCCGACTTCTCCGAGGCATACGCGGCGGCGGACGTCCTCTGCCGCGAGCTCTCGCTCTCCTACACGGTCGTCGAGTCGGCCGACCCGGCGTTCCTCGACGGCCGCCGCGGGGATATCGTCGTCGACGGAAAAATAGTCGGGGTGTTTGGGGAGATCCACCCCGCCGTTCTCGGGGCGTTCGACCTCGAGCACCCGGTCGCGGCGCTCGCGCTCGACCTTACAGCCGTACCGGGATACCCCGCCCTGCCAGATACTCCTTGACCTGGCGGACGGTGAACTCGCCGTAGTGGAAGACGCTTGCCGCGAGGCAGGCGTCGGCCTTTCCTTCCGTGAATCCGTCGTAGAAGTGGTCGAGCGTCCCCACGCCGCCGCTCGCGACCACCGGGATGCCGACCGTCTCCGAAACCGCTCTCGTGATCGGGATGTCGAACCCCTCTTTCGTCCCGTCGGCCTCCATGCTGGTGAGCAGGATCTCGCCCGCCCCGCGCTCCTCCGCCTCTGTCGCCCAGGCGACGGCGTCAAGCCCCGTGCCCCGGCTCCCGCCGTGGGTCACGACCTCGTACCAGCACTCCTGGCCGTCGGCGAGTGTTATCGGCGTTTTTCCCGGTGCCGTCTCGTAGTTGCGCCG